>JANOBP010000517.1:0-7043 GCA_031411715.1 Verrucomicrobiaceae bacterium
CGCCAGATGATGAACTGCTGACGGCTCGCCTCAGCGATCCCACTGTGCTCGAAGTTCAAACCCGCCGCCTGATGCGAGATCCGCGTACCCGCGAGCTGAGCGAATCCTTTGCCACACAGTGGCTGCGGCTGGATCAGCTCAAGACGGCCAAACCCGATCCCAAACTCTTCAAAGGCTTCTACAGCGGTCGGCAGGGGAAGGTCACGCAGCACGGCTCCATGCTCGTGGAGGCGCTGCTGCTGTTTGAGACCGTGCTCGTCGAGGATCGCAGCATTCTCGATCTGCTCGCTGCGGACTATACTTGGCTCAATGCACGCCTTGCCAAACTCTATGACATCGACGTGGCCGCGCTCGCTGGCAAAAACGGCAACAGCAACGTGCTCATCGACGCCAAACAGAACTCACAGTGGCTTCGTGTGGCTTTGAAGGACAAGCGGCGCGGAGGCTACATGACCATGGCCGGCCCGCTCACCGTCACCTCGCTGCCATTGCGCACCAGTCCGGTGAAACGCGGTGCCTGGTTGTTGGAGACCCTTTTCAATCGCCCGCCGCAGGAGCCAAAGGTCGCCTTTGCGCTCAAAGACGAGCCGCAGTCCCGCACCGCACCGCAGACCGTGCGCGAGCGTTTTGAACAGCATCGCGATAAACCCGCGTGCTATTCCTGCCATGTGCGTCTCGATCCTCCCGGCTTCGCCTTGGAGCGATTCGATGCCATCGGTTCCTGGCGCGACAAGGATGGCACACAACCTGTTGATGCCCGCGCCGAGTGGGCTGGCATAGCCTTCAACGGTCCCGCTGAATACAAAGCGATTCTCGCGGCGAATCCGCACGAGTTCACCCGTGGATTCATCGAGCATTTGCTCAGTTATGCCCTCGGCAGGCCGCTGGAAGTCTATGACATGCCGGTGGTCGCAAAGATTGAGGTCGCGGCCAAGGCGGATGGTTGGAAATTGAGCCGCGTGATCGTGGAGATCACCCAATCGTATCCGTTCACTCATGTGAGGAACCCTTGACCCCCATGTCACATCCCATCACAAAACTCACGAAACGCCTGCGCCTCTTCCTCCGTGGCAACGCCGGCCACGATGTGTCCAGCGAGGCTGCGGATGACGAAGGCTTGGTCAGCCGGCAGAGGGAGACGGCGAATCACCAGAGCGGTGATCGAGGCAAACGTGTTGCCATTGTAGAAGCAAAAGGGAGCCATGCGATGACACTGGCGGCAGAGATCTACCGCTTCATCCAATCGCATGGATTCGGTATGGCGGGACAGCCACAGAAGCCGCGTCGCATCATGTCCATCGGAAGTCGGCTTATGCAGCGCATTCTTGGCCTGACAGAGGACGGCATTTTGAGCCGTGACCATTTCCCAGGTGAAGTCGGCCAGCCACTCTCTCTTCGCAGACATGGCTCAATGCTTGGCCTCCTTACTCTGCGCTTCTTTGATTTTTTTGAGTTCCTCTACACCGGTGCTCTTCAAGTAACCTTTGCCTGTTTTCGCATAAACAGGTTCTGCTGCAAAGCGGTCTTGGATCGCAAGACCCTCTGCCATCAACTCGCGGAACACCGGGTCGTTCAAAAGTTTTGGATCAATCGCTGGATTCATGAACTGATCATAAACCCCGGCCCTTTTCTTCGCAACACCTCGCTCTGCTCATGAACCGCCGTCACTTTCTCCGCGCCGCTGGCGTCACCATGGGGCTTCCGTTCTTCGAAAGTCTCGCCAAGGCCGCTGCACCCCTGCCACAACGTTTCGCCTTCATCTACACGCCGAATGGCTACAATCAGGCCTGTTTTCTGCCGAAGACGAAAGGGCAAAACTGGGAGCTGACGCCGACGCTGGAACCATTGGCGGGGGTGAAAGATGACATTACGTTGATCACTGGCTTGGACCGGCAGTTTGTCGGTGGCACGGGCGTGCATGCGCAGTGTGGCTCATGCTGGCTGACCTCATCGGCACCTCAGGAGACGCTGGATGGCGGCTTTCCGACGAACACGACACTGGATCAAATCATCGCGCGGCAGATCGGTGCGGATTCTCTGCTGCCGTCGCTGGAGCTGAGCACGAACGACTTCACGGACAACAAGGAGACGCGCTACTACGAGAGCATTTCATGGTATGCGCCGGGTTATGCGGCGAACGTGGAGAAAAATCCGCGCACGGTCTTCCAGCGCCTCTTTGGCAAACCCGATGCCGATGCCACGCGCAGTGTGCTTGATGCCGTGATGGCCGATGCGAAGGCGTTGAACGCCCGTCTCGGTCGGGATGATCAGGAAAAGCTGGGCGAGTATCTCGAAAGCGTGCGAGCCACCGAAAAGCGCATCCAGAAGGCCGAGAAGATTGCCAAACAGATTCGCAAACCGACTCTGGCAGAACCAGCGGGCGTACCTGAATCACGCGGCGACTATCTGCGACTTCAGGCGGAGCTGTTTGTGCTGGCCTTTCAAAACGATCTCACTCGCGTGGCCACGCTGGTCATTGATCCCGAGCGGTGGGATTCTCCACGCATGTTTCATGGGTTGTTCGACAAGCCGCAGAATCACCACGTCCTCACGCACACGAAAGGTGATGAAGCCAAAGCCGCCGTGGCGAAGATCGACCGCTTTCACGTCGAGTTCTACGCCCACGTCGTTGAGCGCCTTAAAGCCACCGGCCTGCTCGACAGCACCACCCTCGTCATGGGCAGCGGCATCAGCGACGGCGACCAACACAACTACGCCGACCTCGAAGTCCTCATCGCCGGTGGCAACTGGAAGCGCGGCCACTTTCACTATGAAGGCAAACGCCCGCTCGCCGACTTGTGGCTCACCATGGCGCAGAGTACCGGCATGAAACAGGAACGCTTTGCAGACAGCACCGGAATGCTTCAAGAATTATCATGAAGTTCGATGTCTAGTGTGCCTGACTCAACTTGGCATCGGATCACGAATCAGCATTTGCCTACACTCGCGGATATTCTAGCCTCGGGCCCGCATGAGTCATCCCACAAGCAAGCCTGAGAACATCGAAACATCTTTTGCACCATTCCGCCAGAAAATGCAGGCCGCTGGTCTGAGTGACTCGGCTATTCGCGCCTTTCGCGGCAGTTATGCGGCACTGCTGGCAGGCGAAACGGGGATGATTCCGGAGAACACCATCGTTGCGGCGAAGGACTTACTGTGTGCGGATGACCTCGCGCCGCCGGATTCGGCTCGTGCTTTGGAACTACTGAAGCAAACGGTGATCATCAAGCTCAACGGTGGCCTCGGAACGGGCATGGGCTTGGAGAAAGCAAAATCCCTGCTGCCGGTGCGTGGTGAAGACACTTTCCTCGATTTGATTGCGCAGCAGATCCTCCGACTTCGTGCGGAGACTGGCAGCGAGGTGCCGATATTCATGCTGATGAACAGCTTCAGCACCTCGGCGGACACAGCGGCGCATCTCACGGCACGTTTCCCGCAACTCGGCGGCATTGAAACCTGGGAACTGATGCAAAACAAGGTGCCCAAGGTGTTGGCCGGTTCGCTGGAGCCTGCCGCTTGGCCAACCAATCCCGATCAGGAGTGGTGCCCACCCGGTCATGGAGATATCTATGCGTGTCTTGTCGGATCAGGATGGCTTGAGCGCCTGCTTAGCGTCGGGGTGCGATATGCGTTCGTGTCGAACTCGGACAATCTTGGAGCCACACTTGATCCGTCGATCCTCGACTGGTTTGCAGAAAGCGGTATGCCCTTCGCGATGGAGGTTACACGGCGCACGGAGTCGGACAAGAAGGGTGGCCATCTAGCGGTTCGCTTGAGTGATGGGCGCTTCCTGCTGCGAGAGTCAGCGCAATGTCCAAAAAATGATGAGCAACACTTCCAGGACATCGACCTGCATCGATACTTCAACACCAACAACCTCTGGATCGATCTTGAGGCGCTCAAGGCAGCGCTAGAGGTCAATGGCGGACTCATTCCGCTGCCGCCGATCATGAATAGGAAGACCGTTGATCCTCGGGACGCGAACTCGCCTGCGGTCATTCAGGTCGAGACAGCAATGGGTGCCGCTATTGAGTGCTTTCAAGGTGCTGGTGCCATTGAAGTGTCACGTGAACGTTTCGCACCCGTGAAGACCACCAGCGACTTGCTGTGTGTGCGTTCTGATGCCTACGAGCTCACCGAAGACTTCTGCTTGCGGCTGCACCCAAGCCGCAGCGGTCAGCCGCCGCACCTGCACCTCGATCAAAAGCTCTGCAAGCTGGTGGACGGCCTGGCGCAGAATTTCCCGCACACACCCAGCCTGCTGCACTGCCGCAGCCTGCTGGTGCATGGTCCCATCGAGTGCGGTGCAGGTGTGGTATTCAAAGGAGATGCCGTGATCCACAATCACACCACTGCACCTGTGAAGCTGATGGCGGGCGTGCATGAAGGACAGATCAAAGTCGCCCGCACTGAGTAAGCAGCTCTCTACTGCCGTGCCAAACGACTCAAACGATCAGCCCTACCTCCACGGAGGCCCGCTTGGCCGCGCACGCTTCAAGGAGCAGCCAGACGACTTCATGGTGGAGGAGCTCTTGGGCTTTGAGCCTTCGGGGGTTGGGGAGCATTGCTTTGTGTGGGTGGAGAAACGGGATCTGGAAACCAATGCTGCCGGGGCAAGGCTGGCAGATGCTCTTGGATTAAGACGCCGACTGGTGAGTCACTGCGGATTAAAGGACCGCCATGCGGTGACGCGCCAGTGGTTCAGCCTCCACATGCCGGGGCAAGCTTCGCCAGAGCCGACAGCGCTTGAATCAGAGGGCTTGAAGGTGCTGCGTGTCACTCGAAACTTGCGCAAGCTGCGCAGGGGCATTCATCTCGGCAATCGCTTCACCGTCCGCCTCCGTCAGCCGGATTTCGATGCAGCAGCTGCAGCGGAGCGCTGGGAACTGATTTCCAAGATTGGCGCGCCTAATCTTTTCGGCAGTCAAAGATTCGGCAACGAGGGACGCAATGTGGAAAAGGCGCTCGCAATGTTTCGTGGAGAGTTTCAGCCTCGCGATCGGCTTTTGCGTGGCCTTTTGCTCTCGGCGGCTCGCAGTCATCTGTTCAATGCAGTGGTCGCTGAGCGAATGACACGCGGGAACTGGGACAAGGCACTCACTGGAGAGGTGTTTGGCTTTTCGGGCAATGGCACGTTGTTGCTCATCGGAAATCAGCGTGGCGATGAGACCGAGCGATTTGAAAACGGCATGTTGGAAATCACCGCGCCGCTATGGGGCTGTGGCGAGTTGCATAGCGCCGGAGAGGTTCGGGAGTTGGAGGCGGAGGTGATGTCACGCTTCCATGAGTGTACTGCTGGACTTGAGGCCGCCGGACTACGGCAGGAGCGGCGAGTCATGCGTCTGCGACCCAACAATCCAGAGCTGATGATCCTGGATGGCGGGGATTTCCAACTGAGCTTTGATTTGCCACGCGGGACTTATGCCACGGCATTGCTGCGTGAGCTTGCTGTATTGGATGAGCGGAAAGACACCCAATCACTTCCGCGCAATGACGAACTGGCTCATCACGAGGCCAATGACAACGCCTGCGGCGGCGATTAGCCAAAAATTCATCGGCGTATCCGCCACATCGGCACGCACATACATGCTGAAAAGACCCGTGATGGCGGTGATAGGCAGAAACAGAGCTGCCAGTACATTGAGGCGGTGTGAAGTATTGGCCATGAGCTTTGCGCTGACGGCTTGGGCCTCTGCTTGTTTGGCAATGGTGAAGTTGAGCCCGAATTGGGCGTCCTGGAGTAGAAGCTCAGCATTTCGTTCGATCGAGGCAGCTTGATCTCGCAGATTGATCAGGTCGCGATCGGCTTTCACGAAGTCACGAGCTTGTTGAAGAGCCCGATGCAGCCCCCGCGAGGTGCGCAGCACTGGCGCGATGAACTCAAGCAACTTGTGATATTCCGTGGCCGTTTGGGCGATCTCCTCGGCCTTATCGAGCTCTTCGATGCGAGTTTCGTAACCTTTGAGCAGAGCTTGCAGGCCAGCGATGCCTGAACCCGCCGGGTAACCATGCCAATTGCCCAGCGGCTCACGCCAAAAGAGTGCGGCGCGGCGGACTTGATCATCCGCATTCGGAATTTGATGCAGGATGATCAACAGATGGCTTTCTTCGAGCATGGCTCGCTGGGGGCCGGGCTCGCGCCCCACGCGGTTGCGAATGGCTTCAGGTAGGGCGGTCCACAGTTTCGGGATGATCTGGGTGTCTGGTTTCATGCGTGGCCATAAGAGCAGACTGGCAAGGAGGTGGCGACGAGAAAAAACAGCCAAGATTTCAGTCCATATGGCTGCGCATTCTTGCTCCACTGCGAAACACGGCCTAATTTGGTGTCCCCATGACCCACGCCGTCCTCAGCCTCCTTAAAGAAAGCCGTCACCCCATGCGCATCGACCTCATCGGCGTCGCAGGCTCTGGCATGAGTGGGTTAGCACTGCTGCTGCTTGGTTTGGGGCACAAGGTCAGTGGATCGGACAAGGCGACGACTTTGGAGACGGAGCGTCTGGAAAAGCTCGGATTGCAGTTCTTCCCGACTCATTGTGACAAAGAAGTCGAGGACTGCGACATGGTGATCTACTCCAGTGCGATCAAGCCGGGGAATGTGGCGTATGAGGCGGCTTTTAAGCAGGGCATTCCTCTGGTCCGCCGCGCTGAAGCACTCGCGGCGGTGATGGCGAAGAAGAAAGGCGTCGTGGTGTGCGGCACGCATGGCAAGACGACGACTTCGGCACTGACGGCGCATGTTTTGCGTCAGGGTGGGCTGAAGCCGAGCCACTATGTCGGCGCAGAGATTCCGATCCTGGGCTCGAATGCGCACTGGGACACGGACGGTGAGCTGTTTGTGGCGGAGGGGGATGAAAGTGACGGCACGCTGGTCAATTTTCATCCTCAGCATGCCATCGTGCTGAACATCGAACCTGAACATTTGGACTTCTATGATGGCATCGAGGCCATCAAGACGGTGTTTCGTCAGCTCCTGAGCCAGACGCCGGGGTATTGGGTACATTGCGCGGAAGATCCGGTGGCGCGTGAGGTCTGCGGCGGCGTGG
>JANOBP010000518.1:0-18113 GCA_031411715.1 Verrucomicrobiaceae bacterium
CTCGCTGATCCAGACCATCAAAGCCAATGCTCGCGGGCTGCCCAACTTCGCCAACTTCCGCATTCGAATCCTCTTCTATTGCGCCAAGCTAGACATGATGCCCGCCTGATAACAATCACAGCTTTTTGCCAAAAGAACCATAAAGATAGAGTTCGTCGCCCACTTCCACCACGCAGGGCGTGGAGACCAGTTTCCAATCCCAGCGGCTGCGATCACGCGCGGCCACAAACGCCGCCGTGTCGTGATTTGTCCGCCAGGTGGTGCCGTCGTCCGAGGTGTCGCAGAAAATGTCGATGTAGGACTCCCGGTCGGGCTTTGCCAGATGGCCGATGTGCCACATGCAATACCTGTCGCCGAGCTTGAGCACGCACGGATACACGCAGGACTTCGTGATGCCGCCCGCCACGATGGCCGGCTGCTCGCGACGGGCCCAGGCGATGCCATCCGCGGATTCATATTCATACACATGACGATAACCCACGGCGAAGCTGTCGGTCGGCTTCGGCCGCGCGTTCATCCACATGCGGTAACGTCCGTTCTCCTTCCGCACACAGGGCCTGCGACACTTTTCCACGAGCACCCGGTCGTGAAACTTCCACGCGATGCCGTCCTTGCTCGTGGCGTACCCGAGGTCCTGATCCTCGATCACTTCCTTGGCGTTGCGCACGGACTGTGTGGTGGCGACGAACCACATCTTGTAAATCTGCTCCTCATCATCAAACAGCACCCAGGGCGTGGAAAGGTTGCTCGCCTTGAACGACAGTTGATCGGCGGCGAGGATCGGATTCTCCGGATGCAGCTTCCACTCGATCCCGTCGTCGGACTGCGCGTAGCCAATGCGGCCCTGGTTCAGCGCGGGCAACACATCGGTGCCCTCGAACCAGAGATGGAACCGGCCCCGCGCGAAAATGACGCAGGGTGAATAGAAGGAATGGTGGAACCACGGTTGCGTCGCCGGGCAGTTGTTGAGAAGCGCCTTCTCGCGCCGTCTCCACGGCTGGCTTTGCTTCACGTCAATCCCATCCGCGGCCAGCAGTGCGCCAACCCGGTTCGCGCTCAGCGCGGCGCCGCCGAGAACCAGCGCGCCGCGATCGAAAAATTGCCGGCGAGTAAGAAAGGCTCGGTGTTCGCGCAATGGGTTCATCGCATGATTACATTCTGGTGTCTTGCGTTGCTTTGCGAAAGGCCATTTGTGTCCATCCCATTAAATACTCTCGATCCCTCACGCACGCCCGTACTTCGCCCGCTCCGTTTTGCGGATGAGCTGGTCCGCCTCCGGCATGCCGGGGACTTTCATGTTCGGGCCGTCCCAGTCGATGTTCTTTTGCAAACGCAGCGCCACGATGCCGGAGAGGCCGATTTCGGTGAGGTGTCCGCCGAGATCAAAGTCTGCGAAGACCTTCGGGCCGCCCTGGATGGCGTCGATCCATTCGTCGATGTGGCCTTTCACGCGTGGCAGTGTGATGGGGATCTGCTTTGCGGCGGGATGATTGTCTGCGCCGGTGAATTTCGCGTCGCCGTTGAGCTTCACATAGCAGTCGGAGTTCCACAGGCCGCTCTGGAGCTGTCCTTGATCGCCAATGAGCAGGCAGCCGGTGCGCGGCAGGCTGCCAAAGGTGCCGATCAGCGATGCGGTGACATCCTCCGGTGGCAAATCACCGCCGGTGTAGAAATGCAGCCGCACCGGGCCGCGATCACCACGCGCTGCGAAGTGAAAATGCACGGTGCAGGCCGCGGCGAAGCTCTCCTTGCCCATGCCGGTGCCGCTGATCTCTATTCGTGTCGGATAATCGAGGTTCAAGGCGCGCACGGGCATGTTGAAGCCGTGGCAGCAGAAGTCACCGAGCGAGCCGTTGCCAAAGTCATACCAGCCGCGCCACTTCGCCGGATGGTAGATGCCGGTCTTGTAGCCGCGCTCGGGTGCGGTGCCGAGCCAGAAGTCCCAGTCGAGCGTGCTGGGAACGGGATCATTGCCAACGGGGCGTTCTTCACCGCTCGGCCAACTGTGTGTGGGATGCCAGACGTGAATGTCGCTGATCGCGCCAAAGAATCCCGCGCCGATCAGCTCCATGCTGCGGCGCAGATTCGGTGACGCACTGCCCTGATTGCCCGTCTGCGTGATCACCTTCGCCGCGCTCGACATCTCACGCAGCTCGCGGGCTTCCGCGATGGTGTGCGTGAGCGGCTTCTCACAATACACATGCTTTCCCGCGTTCATCACCGCGCGGCAGATCGGCGCATGCCAGTGGTCCGGCGTGGCGATGACAACCGCATCCAGCGACTTCTCTTTTTCAAGCAGCACGCGGTAGTCGCGATACACCGACGCGTCGGCCACGCCCGCGCCATGCCGCTTCTTCGAGTTCTCGATTTGCGCCGAATCGACATCGCACAGCGCGCCGACGTGATGTCCGAGCTGCAAAATCTTGCTCACATGCCCTTGGATCTGTCCACCCATGCCGATGAAGCCGACCTTGAGCTTTCGCGCCGACTGGCCGCGCAGCAGTCCGGCGGGTAAAATCAGCGTGGAGGCCGCTGCGGCGGTGTTTTGGAGAAAAGTGCGGCGGTTGGAGGCGGCGATGGGTTTCATGACGTTGGAAGGGCATTCAATAAGCCGGTGCGTGAGGTGTTGTTGCATGCCTCACACGGCTCGGGCTTGAAGAATCGGCTGCGGCAGGCCGTTTGTCGTTCATGCGACTTGCCTTCATTTTTCTGCCTCTCCTGGTGTTTCCGTGCCTCGCGGCGGACTTCGACCTCGTGCTCTCCAATGGCCGCGTGATGGATCCGGCGACAAATCTCGGCGCGATTCGTCATGTGGGCATCACAGGCGGCAAAATCGCCGCGATTTCCGAATCAGCGCTCACCGGCGAAAAAGTCGTCGATGTGACCGGGCTTGTCGTTTCGCCCGGTTTCATTGATCTGCACGCGCATGGCCAGACGACGGGCGATTTGCAAATCAAGGCGCAGGATGGCGTGACGACGGCACTGGAACTGGAGGGCGGCGTGTATCCCGTGGCGGAGTGGTATGCGTCGATGGAAGGTACCGCGCCGATCCATTACGGCGCGACGGTGGGTCACATCTCGGCGCGTTTTGCCGCGTTTCATCCGCAGCTTAAAACCGGCCAGTGGGCAAGCGGCAAGGCGAGGCTGGCGCTGCTCGGGCCGAAGCCGGACGGCGCGAACAAGGTCGCGGGCGAGGCGGAAATGAAGAGCATGAACGCCGCGATCCGCACGGGGCTCGATGAAGGCGCGCTGGGCGTTGGTTTCGGCATCAATTACACGCCAGCGGCCACGCGGGAGGAGATCGAGGCTATGTTCCGCATCGCAGCACAAAGGAAGGTGCCCGCCTTCGTCCACACGCGTGCGTTTGGCATCGCGCCGATCCGCGAGGCCATTGATAGCGCGAAGAAAACCGGCGCGTCACTCCACATCGTTCACATCGGCAGCAGCAGCATCGGAGACGTGCCTGAGGTGCTGAAATTGATCGACGACAATCGCGCCGCAGGCATGGATTTGACCACGGAAGTCTATCCCTACACCGCCGCGTCCACGCTGCTGGAGTCGGCTATGTTTAATCCGGGCTGGCAGGATAATCTGCGCATCAACTACAGCGACATCGTCTGGACGGCCACGGGCGAACGGCTCACGAAAGAGACCTTTGAGAAACATCGCCAGCAAGGCGGCTGGGTGATCATGTACATGATGAAGGATGCGAACGTCGAAATGGCCATCGCGCATCCCGGCGTGATGATCGCCAGCGACGGCGTGCCGTTTGTCGATGGCAAAGGCCATCCGCGTGGAGCAGGCACCTATGCGCGCGTGCTCGGCCATTACTCCCGTGAAAAGAAACTGCTGCCGCTCATGGAGGCTCTCGCCAAGATGACCATCCTGCCCGCCAAACGTCTCGAAGGACACGTCCCGATGATGAAACACAAAGGCCGCATCGCCGTCGGTGCCGATGCAGACATCACCATCTTCGATCCGGCCAAAGTGATTGACCGCGCAACCTTTGAAGCGCCCACCACGCCTTCCGCAGGCATTCCGCATGTCATCGTCGGTGGCACTTTCGTCGTGCGCGACGGCGAACTTGTGAAAGATGCCCGTCCGGGCCGCGCTGTGAGAGTGCAATAAGTTTACTTTTACATTGGCGGCCCATCTACTTACAGCGGCCCGCCACCATTTTGATACCGTAACAGAGAACCTGTGATTGCATTCGGGTCATGTTCTCGTTTAAAACGACCACTAACCATGAAAACCGCCATCCTTGCCACTCTCATCACCTTCTCCACCGTCAGCGCCCAGCAGACGTGGATCGAAGCCGAATCCTTTGCCAATCGTGGTGGCTGGGTGCTGGAGACTCAGTTCATTGATGTGATGGGCTCGCCTTACCTGATGGCGCACGGCATGGGTAAAGTCGTCAAAGATGCCAGCACTGAAGTGAAAGTGCCTGTGGGTGAGTATACACTATGGGCACGCACGAAGAACTGGGTCGGGCCTTGGGCTGCGCCGGGAGCGCCGGGACGCTTCGAGATCAGCGTCAATGGCAACAAGCTGAAGCATGAATTTGGCGCCACAGGCAAGGATTGGCAGTGGGAGAAGGCGGGGCCGATCAAGGTGTCGAACGAGGGTGCCAAAATCGCGCTGCATGACCTTACGGGCTTTGATGGACGAGTGGATGCGATCATCTTGAGCAGTGATGCGGGCTTCACACCGCCACAAGATGTCGCGGCGACGAACAAACTGCGCCGTCAGCTTCTTGGACTGCCAGAGAAAGCACCGGAGACGAGTGAGTATGACCTCGTCGTTGTCGGCGGTGGTTACTCCGGCATGGGCGCGGCCATTTCGGGTGCGCGTCAGGGTTTGAAGGTAGCCTTCATCCAGAATCGCCCCGTGCTCGGCGGCAATGGATCGAGCGAAATCCAGGTATGGGCGATGGGCGGCACGCGTCGCGGCTTGTATCCGCATCTGGGCGAGATCGTCGAGGAATTCGCCGATCGCGCCAGCAACAGTCCGGCGGCCGATCCTGCGGAGTTCAACGACAAGCTCAAGGAAGACACCGTGAAGGCCGAAAAAACCATGGACCTCTTCCTCAACACACACGTCTATGGCGTGGAGATGAGCGCGGATAAAAAGAGCATCCGCAGCGTCACCGGTCTCGACACCAAGTCGGGCAAGGAGAAGCGCTTCGTGGGCAAACTCTTCGTTGATTGCACCGGCCACGGCAGCGTAGGTGCGCTCGCAGGTGCGGAGTTCATGATGGAGGAGAAAGGCCGCATGGGCATGAGCAACATGTGGGTGATGCAGAACCTCAAAAAGCCAGTCGCATGGCCTGCCACGCCCTGGGCGCTGCCGTTGAAGCTGGAAGACTTCCCCGAGCCGAAAGCAATGACTCCGGTCGGCAAAAAGAATGCTGCGAACATGGCGGGATTCGATCTCGGCTACACGCCGGTGCCAAATCCCGAAGAATACCTTCACGGCGAGTGGTTCTGGGAAAGCGGCTTCGACAAGCACCCGATCAAAGACCTTGAACTCATCCGTGATCATAATTTCCGCGCTGTTTACGGTGCCGTATCTGCGCTCAAGACGCTGAAGGCTGATCAATACGCCAACTATGATCTCAGTTGGCTCGCTTACATCGGTGGTCCGCGTGAATCGCGTCGCATCGTCGGCGACATGATCCTCAACGGCGAGGACATGGTAAAGGGCATCATTTATCCGGATGGTTGCGTACCCACCACCTGGGACCAGGACCTACACTACCCGAAAGAGCAGTATGCGAAGAATTTTCCTGATAATCCCTTCATCTCCCGCGCCGAATTTGGTAAGCACACCGATCGCAAGAACGGTTATCCCGTGCCCTACCGCTGCTTTTACAGCAAAGACATCGGCAATCTGTTCATGGCTGGCCGCACCATCAGTGTCGAGCGTCATGCGCTCGGCTCCACCCGCGTGATGCGTACCTGCGGCATGATGGGCGAAGTTGTCGGTAAAGCCGCCTGGATCTGCGTGCGCCATCACACCACACCGCGTGGCGTCTATGAGCAGTACCTCGACATCCTGAAGGATCTCATGAATCAGCCTGGCGCGATGCGTCGCGATGCCACCGAAGGCAATCTTTACCTTCCCGCCAACGCCAAAAAACTCCCCGATACCGCTCTCTCCTCCGACAGCATCGACCCCAAGAAGCTCGACGGCATCGTCATCGACGACAAGGAAGCCGAACTCCATGGCAAGTGGGCCCACGGCGAAGGCCTCAAGCCCTACGTCGGCGAATACTACAGCTACGGCAGCGACAAAGACGCCAGCGCCCGCTTTGCTTTCAGCGTGAAGCAAACGGGCAACTACGAAGTGCGCATTTTCTTCCAACCTCACGAAAACCGCGCGAAAACTGCTCCAGTGAGCGTGCTCAGTGCTGAGGGCGAGAAAACCATCATGGTTAATCAAACCAAGGCTGCTCCGTTGCCCCAAGGCGCGTACAGCTTGGGCACTTATAAGTTCACCGCAGGCGAAGAAGCCGCTGTGATCTTCCGCACTGCGAATGCGGGCGGGAATGTGCATCTCGACGCCGTGCAGGTGCTACCGGGAAAGTGATCGGTCGAAAAGGCGTTAAAAAGGGAACCCCAGCTGAAATTATGGTTCAACTTAGTAAGCAAACCAACACCATGCTGGGTGGCTTGAGCTAAGATTGATTAAATCAAGAACGCGTCAACCGCTCCAAGCAACAGTACCCGCCAAGAAGAACTACGAGCGGCAATATGACATAAGTTAAGTATTTGGCGGTGCGCTTTTCTTCCTCACTCTGGCCGCTAGCCACTTTTTCAATCTCGCGAAATTGATCTCTGCGGTAGGGATCAGGAGCCGCAGTCATTTTGGGAGCGTCCAAAAATACGCACAACAATAAGAAAGCAAAGAAACGGTTGCAGGATCGCTGCTGAGCTAAGGGACACGTGCCATTGGATCTCATTTAGGTGTTACACTAGTTAATTTGTAAATTATTGGATGATAATCCTGTTCAGATACTTGTACTTCAAGCGATTGTTTCAACAAAAGTTAGATATAGTGACAGTTTAAGCTAGCAGCGACCCTGCATAACTTAGGCATATAACCATGGTTTTTATTTTTATCTATATCCGAGTAATTGGTTCCGAAACCTATTGATAATCGGACCGTTTGAGGCTGAAATACCCGAGTATTTTAGCCTAAGGTTTGAAACGCCAAGCCGCGTAAAATCTGGGTCTTATATCAGGCCCAGCACGCAACTTGGCTCTTCGAGCCCTGGCTAGAATCTCAGTGCCCTTTCATGCCCCAGTGCATCTGACAAGCCAGTCGAGAACAATCGAGCTAAGGTGCTTTCTCCTATTTCCAGAACGCGAAAACGAACCCAATTCCTGGGCGCGCAAAAACTCAGGCCATACAACCCTTTCAAATCGAGTAGCGATTTGAATTTGAAAAAACCAGCTATCTTTGCATTAAATGTTCCCTGCTGGAGTGGATTCGCACACCGCTAGTCAAAGAGGGCTGGAAACAATATCCCAGGAATATGTGAGAGCGTGCTAAGCAGGTTTGGACTCCATCATTGCATCTGCGAGGAATTACCCTACTGATGCGGACCGAATGTCTAACTCTTTGCAAGCCGAGCCTGCCACGATATCCGCCACGAGCGAGATGTCATCAGCGTCTAGCCAGGAGCTAGAGCACCTCGCTGCGCGGGTAAAACGAGAAGAGATAGTGCGTACACTCGTCCAAATGACGTTGCCAGAAGAGCTTAAAAAGCCAGCTGGCGAGCTGCTTGACTCTCTGCGGGCAAACGCAGGAGTTTCAGAGAGATTCGATGCCTTTTGTTGTCAGGCATTTTCGAAGCCTGAGTGGGCAGCAGCTTCGAGCACAGTTATCAGTGAGATGTTTGAAGATGATGAAGACCGACTTGCTGAGTTAGCGCGTGTGCCTGATGTGGTGATCGAGTTAGGAAGTGGTCAGGCAGCCATTGCATGCACGGTCGCATCGCGATGGGCTTCAAGGGGCGAGACCCACCGGCTATCACGACTTGCAGAATCCATCGTGGCGGCACATGGGACCATGAAGAACCCAGCGGCGGTCGAGGTGATGCTGGCTCTTGCTGCGACGCTAGCGGTGACTCGACCTGCACGCGCAGATCAGCTTTTCAATGTTGCGATGCCCCTGGCGGAGCCGGAGCATGCAGAGGCCGTGGCAGATGCCCGCATGTGGCTGACAGCGGGCAAAATTGTGTGTAGTGCCTCACAAGAGGAGCGTGACATGTGGGATACTCGACTTCGTCGTCCTCGCACGTCTTGGAAATGGGATGCGCCAGAGGAACTGCGCGCATTGGAGCGCCTTGGCGAGCAGATAAAACCGGGCTTGCCTGGCCTGGACAAATATCAGCGCATCGTGCCTATTCAGTGGTGGGATCAAGCGATGGCAAAGGCTGTGCTTGAACAGGCAGAGCTAGCACAGTCAGCAACGACTGCAGTGGCGAAGACAACGCTTACTGTGAAATCACATCAGTTGGACGAACCGCGTCTTAAATCCAATGTAGAGCCTCCGGTAGTCGAGGCTAAGATCAAAAATCACCCAACCAAATCTACGCCGGAGAGAGTTCGCAAATCCTTCGACGAGGAATTTGACCTAGAACGCAGAATCTCGCTACGCACTGGATCGATCGCCAGATTTGTTCTTGGTTGGGCTTGTGGTGTGCTGGCAATGGTAGTGACACTTGTGACTCTACTGAAAGTTGCGCCCGAAAGTCTTTACCGCATGCTAACGGAAATTGAGGAAACGTTAAATCTGGAATCCCGTCCATTACCCAAAGCATCAGATCTAAAAGCGGTTACGATGTCCCCCGCACAAATCGATGCTGCGAACAAACTTTGGCGTGAGAGCCAAGTAAAGAGCCTTGCGGCGAAGTATCAAAGCATCGCTGACTTTTTTTACACAGTGAAGAAAGGTGCGTGGAAGGACAATGAGGAAGTCCTTTCTGGTCACAACGGAGACCTGCCGTTCTCGAATGAAAAATATATGCAACTTCTCGTCTGGCTGCATGTGGACCCACCAGAGGATGCCGTGACACGTGCCCAACTTCCAAAGCTTTTGCTTGATCGTGTTGATGCTGATGTGCTGGTGCTTTGGGAGAAACTGCTTTATCCCGGTTCAGTCAATGCTGAACACATTCGCACGACGGCGCAGCAGGCACTGATGGATAAAGCACGAACATGGAGTCCCAACGACTTGGCGCGACTTCGTGAGATTGCACACTCTAGTGCCAAGGATACGGCTGCCGCGCCTTGATCAGGCAAAAATGCCGTTTACGACCTCGCCAGCGATGTCGGTGAGACGGAAATCCCGGCCAGCATAACGATATGTGAGCTTTTCATGATGAAGGCCCATCAGGTGCAGAATGGTGGCATGCAGATCGTGAATATGGACTTTGTTTTCGGTGGCGTAGTAACCGTAGTCGTCTGTGGCGCCATAAGCAGTGCCTGCTTTCACACCACCACCAGCAAGCCACATGGTGAAACCGTGGGGATTGTGATCACGGCCATCTGAACCTTGTGCGACAGGCGTGCGACCAAACTCACCGCCCCAAAGCACGAGCGTGTCTTCGAGCAAGCCGCGTGATTTGAGATCACGCAGCAGACCCGCAATTGGTTTATCGACCTCGGCGGCATTTTCAGTGTGTCCTTTGAGCAGATCGCTATGTTGATCCCACTGCACGAATCCATCACTGTGAGTGACTTGGACAAAGCGCACGCCGCGCTCGGCAAAGCGACGAGCCATGAGGCACTGCCGACCAAAATTTTCCGTCATTGGATCATCGAGGCCATAAAGCTTACGTGTGGCCTCCGTTTCCTTCGAAATATCCTGCAATTCCGGCATGGAGGTTTGCATGCGGAAAGCGAGCTCGAACGAATCAATGCGGGCTTCGAGTGCGGGGTTCGCACCAGATGAGGCGATCTGACTGCGGTTTAAGTCGGAGGCGAAATCAAGCTGCATGCGCTGGAGAGCTGGCGTGATGCGGTCATTGCGAATGTGGCGCACGACAGCTTGATCGGAGCCAACACTGGCATTGCCGAGTGGTGTGCCCTGGCAGTAGGCGGGAAGAAAGGCTGATCCCCAATTGTTCACTCCGCCATGAGCAAGAGTGGGGCAAATGGTGATGAACGCGGGGAGGTCGGTATTTTCAGTGCCTAGACCGTAACTGAGCCAGGAACCCATGCTTGGCCGCACAAAGGTATCGCTGCCGGTATGGAGCTTCAGTAATGCTCCGCCATGAGCTGGGTTGGTGCCATGGAGCGAGCGTATGATGCACAAATCATCCACACACTCGCGGACATGTGGAAAGAGATCACTAACCGGCAAGCCACTCTGACCACCGGGGCGGAATTTCCAGGGAGAGCGCAGTAAGTTGCCCGTTTCGGCAAATTTAATGCGCGGCAGAGCAAAGGGCGGTGGTTTGCCGTGATCTCGGTCAAGCAGCGGTTTGGGGTCAAAAGTATCGACCTGAGACGGTCCACCTTTCATGAGCAAAAAGATGATGCGCTTGGCCCTTGGAGCAAAATGGGGCTTTTTGGCCGCCAACGGATTCAAAGTGGCATCTTGTGCCAGCAGGCCTTGCAACGCGAGCATGCCAAACCCGGCGCAAGAGTTGCGCAGCATATCTCGACGGCTGTGAGGAGGCATCACGTGATAAATACGGTGTCGCAGGGCAGCCTTCTATCGCTTGCTGGCGGTGCACACAGATCTGCGCTACCAGACGGCACTCATGCGCAAGCCTGCCCTCTCATTCATATTCATCACACTCGTGCTCGATATTTTGGGCATTGGACTCGTGGTACCGGTGCTGCCAAAACTGGTCGAGCAGTATCAGGGAGGCAATGTGGCGGACGCATCTCATATGTATGGTATGCTGGCCGCAGTGTATGCGCTGATGCAGTTTATTTGCGCACCGGTGTTGGGAAATTTGTCTGATCGCTTTGGTAGAAGGCCGGTGATCTTAATTTCCCTGCTCGGTTCGGGGCTGGACTACTTTTTGATGGCCTTTGCACCATCGCTGGCGTGGTTTTTTGTCGGCCGAGTGATCGCGGGTATTACAGGAGCCAATTTTTCTGCCGCATCGGCTTACATTGCAGATGTGAGTCCGCCCGAAAAGCGTGCGGCAAATTTTGGGCTTGTAGGTGCCGCATTCGGCCTGGGTTTCATCATCGGGCCAGCGCTGGGAGGAGTTTTGAGTGAGTGGGGACTGCAGGTTCCGTTCATCGCGGCGGGCGTTCTGACGCTGATCAATTGGCTCTATGGCTGCTTCGTGCTTCCTGAATCACTGGCGGTCGAAAACCGGCGGGCGTTTCGTTTTGCCACGGCCAGTCCAGTCGGCACCCTGGAAATTCTACGGCGGCACCCCATGCTGCTAGGTCTTGCGACGGCTTACTTCGTGCTGTGCGTGGCACATCAGGTTTATCCGAGCACATGGGCACTTTACACGGGGCATCGCTTTGATTGGACTCCAAAAATGATCGGCTGGTCACTCGCGGCGGTTGGAGTGTGTGCCGCAATTGTCCAAGGTGGCTTAACAAGAAAAGTGATTCCAAAACTCGGTGAGCATCGAGCGATATTGATCGGCGTGGCGGTGTCCGCATTGGCCTACATTGGGTATGGGCTCGTGACGCAAGGCTGGATGGTGTATCCGCTGATCGCTCTCGGTGCACTTGGAGGAATTTCAGGGCCTGCGATGCAATCTCTCATCTCCCAAGGCGCAGGCGCGGATGAGCAAGGCGGGGTACAAGGAGCTTTAGCAAGCTTGAACAGCCTTGCAGGTGTAGTGGGGCCCTTTTTCGCCACAGGATTGTTTGGATATTTCATCACCACCAAACCTGAAGTGCCAGGGGCAGCCTTTTTCGGGGCCGCAGCCCTCAACTTGCTCGGGCTCGCCATCGCATTTAGTACAATGAAAAAGGTGATGACCAAGTCCCGCCAGCAGGTCTAAGGACAAGCCAAACTCTTGGCCCATGATGGTCAGGAAAGCCGAATGAAGAAGAGGTTGTCTCAAGTTTGTAATTCTGGTATTTTTACTCCATGCACTCATTTAAACTGCCTCTCGGGGCTAAACTCATGGTTTTTGGCCTGTTTTTTGGCTCTGCAGCTATTTCGCCATGTGTCGCACAGTCGGCCGTGGAGAATCCCGTTTTGCCTGCCTTGAATTTCCGACGCAATCTGGGCAATCAGGAGCTCATGGGTGCCCTAGGCAGCAAAATCGATGCTGTGGCAAAGCATCACGGCAAGAGTGAGTCCGAGTTTCGTGCGCTCATCAAACAGGATCGCTGTCTCTGCGCGGACAAAGCGGCGCATCTTTTTTATGCGTGTGAAGTGCCTGCACCGCCGGTTATGCGTGGTGAAGTGCTCAAGACCAACACAGTGACGACCAAGGCTAGTGCAACGACGATCGCCACGGCCAATGTGGCGACCGCACCCGTTCTCCACAGCCGTGCGATCTCGCTAAAAAAAATCTACCTCGACTTCAATGGTCACACCACAGCGGGAACTTATTGGAATACAAGTTTTGCTTCTGGTGCTGCATTTGATACACCGCCATTCGATCTGGACGGCACGCCTGACAGCTTCAACGCGACGGAAAACAGCCGGATGCAGGCGATTTGGGCCCGCGTGGCTGAGGATTTCGCTCCTTTTGATGTAGATGTGACCACGGAAGATCCCGGTGAGGCTGGATTGAGTCGCAGCGGCAGCACGGATACCACATACGGTGTGCGCGTGTGTATTGGCGGCAGCAGTTATGATTGGTTCGCGCAAGGTGCAGGCGGCGTGGCCTATTTGGGCTCGTTTATTTGGAACACAGACACGCCATGCTTTGTCTTCACTGCCCAACTTGGCAGTGGGCATGAAAAATACACGGCGGAGGCTATCAGCCATGAGGTCGGCCACACCTTAGGCCTTAATCACGATGGTCAGACAAACATCACTGAGTACTACGCAGGCCACGGCAACTGGGCACCCATCATGGGTGTGGGATACTACAATGCCATCACTCAGTGGAGCAAAGGCGAGTATAGTCAGGCAAACAATCTGCAGGACGATATCGCCGTCATGGCCAGCTACGGTGCCACACCGATCCCTGATGACCATGCAGGCACTCAGACGACGGCAACCAGCCTCACGGGCACACTGGTAACCGCACAGGGCATTGTCTCCACACGCACAGACACGGACCTATTCCGCTTCGCGACGGGTGCCGGCATTGTGAACTTCGATGTACTACCTGCCCCGTTGGGAGCCAATCTCGACACACAAATCGCGCTCTACAATAGCGCTGGTGTGTTGGTGAAATCTGCCAACCTCAATGGGCTGGCAACAAATCTCAGCGCCACGTTGACTGCTGGCACCTACTTCCTCAGTATCGACGGCGTAGGCGCGGGCGATCCAATTACTAGCTACAACGATTACGGCAGCCTTGGTGCTTACACACTCACTGGAACAGTGGTGCCAATGAGTAATCTACCACCCATCGCCAGCACCGTGAATACGACACCGAAGTCAGGTGCAGCCCCCCTGAGCGTGACTTGCTCAAGTAACGGCAGTTACGATCCTGATGGCACGATTTCCAGTTACCGGTGGGACTTTGGAGATGGATCCACCATCTCCACATTGCCCAATCCAGTTCACGTCTATGACAAGCCAGGCACCTACACCGCCTCACTCGTTGTCACAGACAATGGCGGCCTCACCGCATCATCCAGCGTGGTCATCAATGTCAGCGCAGCCATACCGGGCATATACGTCAATGCGATTGCTCTCTCCGTGAGCAAGAACTCGCGAGGATCCACTGTAAGCGCTCGCATTACAGTACTCGATTCCGCCGGCAAAACCGTATCAAGCGCTCGTGTGAATGGCATGTGGTCTGGCGTGATCTCTGGTAATGTCTCAGCGCTGACCAACAGCCAGGGTGTGATCACATTTACCTCTAGCCGGACCACCAACAAAGGAACGGCCACTTTCACAGTCACCGGCCTCAGCAAAACCGGCTTTGCTTACAACCCCGCGCTCAATCTAGAGTCGAGCGACACCATCACGCTGCCATGAGGCAATCCGTGCTGGCAAAGAGTCGCTGTTGGTTCATGATGCAGCGATGATTTGGCGTGCAGCGGCAGCAATGGCGGTTTTGTTTTGGGCGGTGATGACCGGCTTGCTCATCCGTGATGTTTATTTCCCGGATGAGTCCCGCTTCGCTGAAGTGCCGCCGCGGTTCGTCTTTGACCTCTTTCTCAAACAGTCACACTTCAATCAAAACAGCCTGCATCTTTATCATCTCAAAAATAAAATCGGAAACGCCAACCTGCAAATCGCCGAGCGACTCGACGCAAAGGCGCGGCAACCGTATTACGGCATCCTTGCCAATGGCACCGTTGACGGCGACAGCGCTGGAGATCCACTGAAAGTTACTTGGAATCTCAACGGCAGTATGGATGCCACAGGTGATTGGCGTCAGTTCGAATTCATCCTTGAACTGCCATCACAAGAGCTTTCCGCCACAGTAAAGTGGCTCGAAGGAACCACAGCACCCTCCGTGCAGGTCATCAAAAGCAAAAAGCCCATCCTCGATACTCAGAACCTCAGCACATGGGTCGCGCTGGGTGCCTCAGGCATGCAGGACCAGCCCATGCTGGCGGCACTCGGGCTCATGGGCGGCACGCAGCCGGACTTGAAGCAGTTTCAAATCACCGCACGTGAGGGAATCATGCTCATCGCTGGTCGTGAGCGGAAGTGCTTCCTGGTATATATGCCGCTGCCAGGCGGACAGCAGGTGAAGATGTTCTTCAGCGAAACTGGCGAACTCGCACGCGTGGATTTGCCGCAAGAGTATCATCTCTTTGAGCCCATGATCCATGGACTTATCCCCCAAGAAATGCCCTGATCGCCGCCTCCATTTTCATGATCGAAATCGAAGACCTTACCATGCACTACGGCGAGCTACGCGCACTCGACGGACTCAATCTCACCATTCAGCCCGGTGAGCTCTTCGCCTTCCTTGGCCCTAACGGCGCAGGTAAAACTACTGCTATCAAGCTTCTCACCGGTTTGATGAAGCCTCTGCGTGGGCGTGTCGCCATCTGTGGTCACGATATGCTCACCGCGCCACTTCAGGCCAAAGCACTTTTGGGTTATGTGCCCGACGTCGCCACTTTTTATGAAAAGCTCACACCATTCGAGTTCATGCGCTTTATCGCTGATCTCTTTGAAATGGACCTCGCTCATGCAGCATCGCAGACGGATGAATTGTTCACCAAGCTCGCCCTGCATGAGCACGCAGCCCAGCGCATTGAGAATCTAAGCCATGGCACCCGCCAGCGCCTCGGCATTGCCAGCGCACTGCTGCACGATCCAAAGGTCTTCATCATTGACGAGCCCATGGTCGGCCTTGACCCCATTCACTCCCGCACCGTCAAGCGCGAGCTCAAGGAGCGCTCCCGCGCCGGCATGACCGTTCTCATGAGCACTCACTTGCTCAACGTCGCCGAAGAACTCGCTGATCGCATCGGCATTCTCCACCGTGGCAAGCTCGTCGCCCTTGGCACGTTGGACGAGCTACGCGCGCAGCATGAAACCAAAGGCAAGCGCCTCGAGGACATCTTCCTCAGCATGGTCGAATGACCCAACACGATCAAATCAGCGCTTTCGTCACAACGCGCCGGTCCTCCACACCCGTGAGCCGCTGATTCAGCCCCTGATGCGGGAAACTCAGCCGTTTGTGATCCACACCCATGAGATGCAGGATCGTCGCATGCAGGTCGCTGACGTGAACGCGATCCTCCACGGCCTTGAAGCCAAGCTCATCCGTCGCACCGATGGCTTGGCCGCCTTTCACACCGGCTCCAGCCATCCACATGGAAAAGCCGTGCCAGTCGTGATCGCGACCCGGCTTTCCCACTCCTTCGCTCGTCGGTGTGCGGCCAAACTCACCGCCCCAGACGAGTAGCGTCTCGTCCCACAGCCCCGTGCGCTTCAAGTCTGCGATCAACGCGGCGATGGGCTTGTCCGTCTCGCCCGCGTGCAGCGTGTGATTGGTGATGCAGTCGTTGTGACCATCCCAAGTGTCCTCGATGTGCCCGCCGCCGGAGTAGAGCTGGATGAAGCGCACGCCTTTCTCGATCAGCTTGCGCGTGATGAGACACTTGCGGCCAAAATCCGCCGTGCGCTTGTCATTGAGGCCATACATCTCGCGCGTCGCCGCGTCCTCGCTGTCCACATCGACCACGCTCATCGCCTCCGTCTGCATGCGATACGCCAGCTCATACGATTCGATCCGCGCCATCAGCTCCGTCTCCTCGGGATGCAGCTTTAGATGCACCTCGTTCAGCGACTTCAGCAAATCGAGACTGCGCCGCTGCGTGCGGTCGCTCGTGCCCTCCGGCGTCGCGAGATCGAGCAATGGCGAGCCACCACTGCGAAACAACGTGCCCTGATACGCCGCCGGCATGTAACCCGCCGTCCAGTTTGATGCACTGCCGATCGGCCCGCCACGCGGATCCGTCATCACCACGAAGCCCGGCAGATTTTGATTCGTCGTGCCGAGTCCGTAGCTCAACCACGATCCCAGACACGGCTTGCCGATGAAGATGCTGCCCGTGTTCATCTGCAAGCAGCCCGACGCATGGGCCGCCGTGTCCGCATGCATCGAGCGGATCACGCACAAGTCATCCGCATGACGCGCCGTGTGCGGAAACAAGCTGCTGATCGGCAGCCCGCTCTGCCCATGCCGCGTGAACTCAAACGGCGACTGCATCAGATGCCCCACCGCGCGCCCGTTCGATCCCACCTTCGCACCGCCCATGTAAGGCTTGCCATGAAACTTCGTCAGCGCCGGCTTCGGATCAAACGTGTCCACCTGCGACGGCCCGCCGTTCATGAACAGAAACACGCAATGCTTCGCCTTCGCCGCAAAGTGCGGCCGCTTCTCCGCCAACGGCGATGCCGCGCGCGCTTCGCCCGCCATCAAATCCGCCAACGCCAGCCCCGCAAAACCGTTGGTGGCACGCATCAAGCATTCACGACGTGTAATGCCACGAGGCGTGTGCTTAGAGATGAAGTGGGACATCGGAATTTTGTGGGTTTGATTATCCAGAATTCAGACAACTGAAGTTCGACCGGGATCAACAGGATTAATCCGATGCTTATCGAAAAGCTGCTCCAGTGATTCGACGTCATTCTCTCTCGCAAACGCCGCTTCGGCTTTCGTAATCGGCAGCGCCCACAAAAAGCGCACGACATCACCCTTTTGAGGTCTCATCCACTCAAGTCGTGGTCCAACTGGAAATGGCAGAGATATGAGAAGATGGTTGCATAACGAATCTTCCATCCAAGGCCGGCCGACGTCGAGTATGCTGTGCAAACCAAAACCATATTTCTGATCAGCGCAGAAGTGCGCTATCATCGCAAGCAATTCGACGTGCAACGCCTCCTCCCAGGGCGACAATATGAAGACCTCAAATCTACCGGTGTTCGGTTTGAACACCGAACTCATGCCCTCGCTTACATACACCCAAAATTGACTTTTGTTTTGTGGCTGGACTCTTGCGACACGGAACTCCGGAAGCACTTCTTTGATGGGTCCTAATTCCCAAGAGAAGTGTTCAATGTCCCGACCTTCCCACACGGATTTGATGTGTCTGTGGACTTCACAGCAGCAAGAAGAGTCGGGTTGCGATTCGTGCGCAGGTTTCATTCTGGATAAACAAACTCGTTCAAGTTGAGAATAACGCGGCACACCTGCTCTAGCGATTCCTCGCGTAGGAACGCCTGCATCTTCGCCAGCTCATTCGTCGTCGGCGCGCGACACAAGGCGAGCCGCCATGTGAGATTGATCTGCTTGGCGGGATCGTCACCGGCTTCGCGTTTCAAGCGGGCGGAGCAGTGTTTGGCTTGTTGGTTGACGAAATCACCGTTGAACGAGCTCAACGCCTGCGGGGCGAAGGTGGTGACCTGGCGTTGGGGGCAACTGCTGACAGTGTCGGCGAGATCGAGGGTTTCGAGCATGGGGACGACGAGACCGCGCTTGATGAAGGCGTAGATGCTGCGGCGCGAGGCCTCGCGCTCGT
>JANOBP010000519.1:0-10905 GCA_031411715.1 Verrucomicrobiaceae bacterium
TCCGCCTGGGCAGCTGGTAGTGATGAAATCAAAGTCGGCCTCATCGGCTGCGGCGGTCGCGGCTCAGGCGCGGCTGGTCAGGCTCTCAGCACCAAGCAGTCGGGCATCACCCTTCATGCCGTGGCAGATGCCTTCAAGGAAAAGGCCGACGGCGCGCTGTCCAACCTGCGCAACAAGGCCCCGGACAAAGTGAAGGTGGATGACTCCCGTGTCTTCGCCGGCCTCGATGCTTATCAGAAGGTCATCGATTGCTGCGACCTTGTCATCCTCACCACGCCTCCTGGATTCCGTCCGTATCACTTTGAAGCTGCGGTGAAGGCCAAGAAAAACATCTTCATGGAGAAGCCCGTCGCCGTGGACAGCCCCGGCGTGCGCAAGGTGCTGGAAATGGCCAAAGTCGCCGACGAGAGCAATCTCAAAGTCGTCGTCGGTCTTCAGCGCCGTTACCAGAACTGCTACATCGACGCACTCAAGCAGGTAAAAGAGCAGGGCATCATCGGTGACATCGTTTCCGGTCAGGTTTATTGGAACGGTGGCGGCATCTGGTTCCGTGACAAGCAGCCCGGCATGTCCGAGCTCATGTATCAGTGCAACAACTGGTATCACTTCACCTGGCTGTGCGGCGACCACATCAATGAGCAGCACATTCACAACATCGACGTGGCCAACTGGTTCCTCGGTGGCCATCCCGTCAGCGCCCAGGGCATGGGTGGCCGTATGCAGCGTGTGGAGAAGAAATGGGGCCAAATCTATGACCACCACTACGTTGAATACACCTATGAAAACGGCGTGCGCGTGAACAGCCAGTGCCGCCATCAGTCCGGCGTGTCCAATGCTGTGCGTGAAGAATTCACCGGCACCAAAGGCAAGCTCTACCTCGACAACGGTGGCCGCTGCTATGCCAATGACCACAAGGGAAACACCATCTGGAAATACCGCCCAGGCGGTGGTGCCGATGCTCCTGAAGCCAAGGGCAAAGGCGGTAACAAGCGTCTCGATCCAGATCCATATCAAACCGAGCACGACACCCTCCAGGCCGCCATCCGCAACAACACGCCGCTCAACAACGCCTACTACGGCGCCGAGAGCACGATGACTGCTGTCATGGGCCGCATGGCCACTTACTCCGGTAAGGAACTCAAATGGGACGAAGTGCTGAACTCCAAAGTCCAGCACATGCCCGCCATCGTCACCGCTGAAACCGAAGCTCCGGTCAAACCCGACGCCGATGGCTGGTACCCGATCGCCATTCCCGGCAAGGCCGTTCCAGGCGTCGAGATCGTGTAATCAGCACTGTTGATGATCACCAACCCGGCATGTCGAAAGACGTGCCGGGTTTTTTATGGAGTAGGTCGGGAATGTTTGGCGCAAAAAGTATCGCTACATCCATGACCTCCTTCGCCAAACTTCCCGACTGGTTTTGGAGGCTGGCGCAGGCCTTGGGACGTTCGAAGCAGTCGGGAAGTCGGGCGCAGATCACCCTCTGTGCTTTCGGCATTCCTAGCGCCCGACATTCCCGACCTACCGCATTCTGGCAGCTCACTTCTCCAAAACGAGGCGGCGGAAGTAGCTTTCGACGGCGCGGCGGTATTCTTCGGGCGGTGGGACGTCGCGTTGTTGGCGCAGATCTTTTTGAAGAGCGCTGGGGAGTTGGTTCCAGTCGAGGCGACGCTGCTGGTCATTGGTGCTGGCTGCGGTTACGGAGGCAACGCCATCTGCTTTGGCTGCCTGAGCCAGGATATCGCGCTTTGCTTCCTGAGCTGCACGACTGAGGGAGCGTTCACGCTCGGATTGGGCAGCGGCGCTGGCGGGAGAACTGCCCGACTTACTTTGAGACGACGCGGTCTGTGGGCTGGGCTTCGGGCAGCAGCCATTTTTGCAGATCGATGGCCAGTCCACGTTCATCTGGACATTGAGCTTGCGGGAGGAGAGACCAAAGTCGTCTTGCTCATTGAGTTCTTTTTCGAGCAGCGCGAGCAGCCGCTCGAGGCTCGGCGTGCAGTCCGGCGGTGGTCCGGGTGGCATGCTCTTCATCTTGTCCGTGAGTGCTTGCAGCAGGGCATCGTAAGCGACCTCCGCTTGAGCGAGGGCTTCGTTGGCGTGGAGTTGCGAGGCGGCAGCTGCGGGCCAATCCATGGCGTGAAGTTTCGTCGTAGCCGCATCCTGCGCAGGCACGGCAGCATCATGCAGCGGGGTGATAAGAGCTTCGATGAGAGGCTTGAACTGTGGGCCCAATGATTCGAAGCGGATCGAGGCATCGGTGATCTTCGCGGTGAGCTTGCTGCCGGTGCGCCAGAGATTTCGTTGCAGCAGGCTGGTGACCTCATGCATTTGTTGTTTTTGGCGTGCTTCTTGGACTGAAATCAGCCACGTCTGCTGCTGCATGCTCGAGTCCAGTTCGCTCATGCGGCGGTCGCTGAAATCGGCAAAACCATCGATCAAAACGAGCTCTTCGAGTGCCTTGCGCATTTGAGAGAGGTCATTGAGTCGATTCGCATCATCTGTGCTCTCACGCGTGATGGCAGAGTTGAGATGTTTGAGATAGTCCGTGGCAGCGGGGTTCTTGTTGCCATCATTTTTGGGCATCCACACCACCGCTTTTCTCTGCGTATCGACCAGCTCACCCAAAAAAGATTTCCGCTGCTGAGAAACGCGAGCATCGAGGTTGGCAAAGGCTTGAGCGAGCTGCGCAGGAGCATCCTTGGCATGCAGAGCGGCCAGTGCCGTGGCGCCAGTGTGTGTGTCTTGATCCAAGGTCAGTTGGTGGAGTTGATCACGCAGATTGTGAGCCTGATTGGATTGGGCCTCGACAAAACGCGCGCGCAGTCCGGCATCTTGATCGAGCAGTGATTCGAGTTGCTTGAGCAGCTCACGGATTTTCTCGGCTCGCTCGCGCAGGGCCTTCAGAGTGGCCTCATCCGCCTCGACGACATCCATCTCAGGCCGATTCAGCAAGTCTTGCACCTTGGTGCCCTTGGGGAGTTTGGGAACCGATGCGAGAAAGATCTGATGCATCTTCTGAATCTGCGCAGCGAGTGCTGCCGCGGCTTGTTGGCGCGCTTGATCGCCCGCGGCGGCGAGTTCTTGCTTCAGCTCTTGAAGTGCGCTTTCGAGCTGCTGCTGAGTTTGCTTCAAATCGTTGCCTTTGGACAGGGATTGCTGCGCGGGTTGCATGTGCTGCTGGGCGATGCGCTTCAGATTCTCCGCCGTGGCATTCATCGGGCTGCCCTTCATGGCCTTTTGCAAGGCTTCACTCTGAGCGAGCGCAGACTTCAATTGCTCCATCGCCTGCTGCATGGCCTGTGGCGTGGTTTGCGGGTCCGTGCGGGCGTTTTGAACCTGCTGGCGTGCCTGCTCGACTGCGGCGATCATTTTTTCCATCGCGGGCTGAATGGCGAGCAGGGCCTCAATGGACATCGCATTGGCCGGATCTTTGGTAAACTCGTCGATGGGGAGTCTGTGCAGCTCGCTGGTCACGGAACCGCCGGTATCGGTCACCTCGACAGAAAACGCCACCAGCGTGTCGGGCGAGATGGGCAGCTCCGCGAGCTTCACGGACAGATTTTGCACAAACGATGTCGATTCCGGCCTCAGCGTCTCTGAAAGCGTCAGCACATGCTCCTGACGCGGCTGATTGGGAT
This sequence comes from Verrucomicrobiaceae bacterium, assembly GCA_031411715.1. Classification (GTDB taxonomy): domain Bacteria; phylum Verrucomicrobiota; class Verrucomicrobiia; order Verrucomicrobiales; family Verrucomicrobiaceae; genus Prosthecobacter. Next base: position 3,642 of record JANOBP010000519.1, read on the forward strand.
TTTCGAGAAACACACGCGCCTCGACCTTGGCGAGCCCGAAGTCATCCTCGGCGCGAAAAGCAAGCTGCACGGTGTCTTGAGCAGTGAGCGCGGACTTGCTGCACTCTTCGGTGAAAACGAGCACAGGCTTCTGATCCGGCACGACCTCCACTTGGCACAGCGGTGGCGAGAGATTCGTGAGACCTTCCTGGCTCACGAGCTGTGGATAGAAGCGAAACGAGCGCGTCAGCTTCTCGGTGAAAACATACGCACCCTCTTTGCGCTCCAACAGCAGCGGAGGCAGCGCGGCATCTCCATCGGGCGTCCGGCAGACTTCCAAGCGCTCGAGCGTGACATTGCTCTCAAAGCGGACCTCCAGCATGCTGCCAGCCACCGCGCGCAACTTGGATGGCAGACCCTGCTGAGGGCGTGAGGTGTTTTGACTGCTCACGGGCGATTTGAGCCGAGTGTAAACCGCACGCAGCACCGGGCGGTCAGCCACGGTGATGTGCTGCCATGCTGTTTGGCCATCGCCTGCACGGAAGGCGACCGCAAAGTCGCGCTCAGGGCTTTTGATGAAGTGCGAGAGCTGATCCGCTGCCTGTGAGCCGCGCAGCAGCGTCAGCACACGCCGCTCAGAGATCGCATCCTCCATCAACAACTGAGCCTGAGTCGGCAGCCTGCCAGAAAGTTGCGCGGTGAGAGTGTAGGGCTCATGGCGCGGGATCACTCGTTGCGGGTTCACCCATTCGACACGCGTGAGGCTGATGTCACGCCACGGCATGATCAGGCGCCGTCCCAAAACAGAGGCGTGCTCAGCATCAATCCAAAAGAGCACCAGTAAGACGGCCAAACCACCACCCAGCCAACACGCCGCACGCATCAACCATGGCCGCATCGGCACCGCCGTCGTGGATGACACATCTGCACTCAATGCGGAAGCCTCTTCACGCACTCGGACACGCAGACTCGGCGCACCGCGCATGGACTCAGGCACGCTTGGCGCTTCCAGAGCCGCGAGCGTACTCCAGCGTTCTTCAAGGCCGGGCAGGCGAGCTTCCGCAGCCTGCGCCGTATCCACCAGCGTGCGCCGCCTTTGCCGCATGACGATGAGCATTCCCAAGACCAGCACAGCCGCTGAAACAATGAGCGTGGCCATCCAACGCGCTGCTGGCGCAAACCACACCAGCAACCAATCCGCCGTCATGGCCAGAACCGAGAGCAGCAGCAACATTCCCAAACCAAACGCACCGTGATAAATCCAGCGCAGCCAGCGCTCACGCGCCGCGCAGATGGAGAGCTTATGGCAAACGTCATCTGGAAGCAGCGAGTTCATGGTGGTCGAAGTTTAGGTGTCATCCGTTCAAAATCAAAGCACTCCTGCAAAGCGGCGCAGACTCCACTCCAGTGCCAGCAGACCCAGCACCAGCCACAGCCAGCGCCATTCATTCCATATCGGCAGGCGTGTCTCGTGCTCAACGATGGAGGGACGCAGGCCGAGGTTTTGCAGCATCGCTGGCACCGCGTGTGGCGGCAGTAGCGCGCCTTCGGACGCAGCGGCAAGGCGGCGCAACTGCGTGAAGTCGCACAAGGCCTCACGCTGCTCACGATTGTCCGTGGGAGACACATTTAGGGTGAGTTCGACGGTGCCCTGGCGGATCTCGCGCTTGAGTAAGTCTCTCAGTTGCTCACCGCGTGCGGTGACGGTGAGCGCGCCGACTGGCAGCGAGGCAAAGGTGGCGGAGTAGCGGCCTGGATGGGCAGGATCTTCTTCAAACGATGCCGTTTTGACCTCTTTGCCATGTTGCTGCACCACGGCCTGGCTCGTCGCTCCGCTCGCTGGTTGCCCCAGCAAGTCACGCATCGTCAACATCACCTTGGCCGGAGCGTCTTGCTTCAAAGTGGTCACACCATCCTCGAGAGCCAATTGCACACAGCGTGATCCTGTTTCCATGTCACGACTCACAGCCCAGTGTATCAACTGGCTCCAAAAGCGGAAGTGATAGGTGTCTCCTTCCGCATAACGCAAATGCCACGATGCAGGTGCCGCAAGAAACACGACGCGACCTTTCCCCACATCATGAAAACTCAGGAAGGCGCGCTTCACAGCGGTGCCATCATCTTCCAGCGGCTCGGCGGTGAGCAGCACGGTGGCTTGTGGCTTTGGCACCGACCACGGTGTGTAGTTAAACAGCGGCAGCTTCTTCGTCGTGCGCTGCCAGAGCGCATCCGTCGCATCCGGAGAATCAGCAAGTTGTGTGACGGGCATGGTTTTGCCTTCCTCCGAAACATGCACGGCAAATCCCATCTCTTTCGCCACGGGTGAATGCGTCACCGGCAGCAGCGGCTCCAGTTTTTGGCCTGCGAAGGATGCGGGCATGGCTTCAGAACCTGCCACAAGGATCAGCGTGCAACCGCGCTCGACCACAGCGAGTGACAGCGCTTCCTGGCGCTCCGCATCGAGCATGTCTGGACGCACATCACCGAGAATGATCACACGATTCTGCGCCCATGCATCGACTGTGGTGGGCAGGGATGGCCGCGGCAATTCTTGACCAACTGGCGACCACTGCGGTGCGGCCAGCATGGTGGAGAAGGCCATGCGCTCGTCACGCTTGAGTAGATTGAGCAAGTAGCGCGTCTCCCAACGCGGCTCTCGATCAGCGACGAGGAGACGCAGCCTGTCATCAAGCACTTCGATGGGCAGCGCCTGATGGTTGTTGTCTGTAAAGGTCTCCCCTTTTAATGGAACCGCTTCGACGCTCAGTTTGTGCGCGCCGAGGCCTGGTGGCTTCCAGTGAAACACCACAGACTTCTCCGCCGTGCCGTTCACGATGCGCACCTGCTGGCGGTCCACCTCACGATCTCCCTCACGCAGCACGATATCAACGTTCTCGCCTTCACAACCTGCGGCGCTGAGGCGCGGCTCGATCTCAATGGTGCCATGCAGCAGTACCGAGCGTGGCGCCGTGACTTGAGCGAGCGCGAGATCCTTCGCTTCATTCGCCAGACGAGCACCGATGGGCACCCACACGACTGGCAGGCCGCGCAGCCGCGCTGCAGCCTCCTCGGGTGACCGCGCAGCATTGTGCGCGCCATCACTGACCAGCACGACGGCGCGACTGTGACTCAAAGTGACCGCGCGTCCGGCTTCATCGAGCAGCGCGGCCAAATCGGTGCTCTGTGGGCCATTTTCGAGCGTTCGCCCACGCCATTGAGCCCGAGTGCCAGCATCGACCACGGAAACGTCAAAAGTCTTCCGACACTCCTCAATCCATGATTTTTCGCCCTGCTCCAACCAATCGGCCACACGCGTGAGACGACGCACGCCTGACTCATTTTCGTTGGATGACACCAAAGCCACCGGCGGAGTAAAAAGCACGATTTTGGCCACTGCGGCACGCACGGACGTCAGTGTTTGCGAAACTGCATTCCGCGCCTCCTGCATGACCACGCTGCGACCTTGATCAAATTCAGTCGCCAAAGCCTGGAGAGCTTTCGCCTGATCATGCAACGCTGCCGCACGCAGCGCGGTGGCTGCGTCGTTGAGACGTTCAATGCCGAGATGACTGCCGAGTTGATGCACGGGCAGGCGTTCCAGCGATTGAAGATGAAAAATCGCCGCATGGAGTGCTCCGGCGGTCGCATCTTGCTCGCGCGGCTTTTCCCACTCGAGCGAGTGCTCTGGTGGCTCCTGACGGCTCATGCTGCCACTGGTGTCCACGAGGATCGTCACCGCTTGGCGCGTCGTTTGTCGCTCCGTTTGTGTCTTTGATGGACCAGTGACCATCGCCGCGAGTGCGATCACCGCGCCCATGCGCAGCAACCACAGGAACGGCAGCAGCCACGACCGACGTGCAGCACGCGCCTGACGAAACATGTGCCAGAAAAACACCAACCCCATGCCGCCCACGATCCACGCGAGCCACTCCAGCGGCACCGGTGTGTCGAGGGTGAAGCCATCAAGCATCTCCGTGACCGGTTTCATGCAGTCACAGTGCCCTCCATTGCCCGATGACGACGACGCAGCAACCAAGTGGCCAGCGCAGACTCCAGCAGCAGACACAACGCCGCCAAAGCGGCCAGCCACGTCGTCAGATCAATGCTGCGCTGCTCCCGCACCGCTCCCGCACCCTGCACTGGCAGCTCGTGTGAGAACGCGAGGCCACCAGCTTGTGTGAGCTGCTCACGCTGCTCTTCCGACAATGGCGTGAGGTCTGACTCGGCTGCATCACGTGCCACGGTGAATCTGGCGAAGCGCGCATCGACTCCCGTGGCCTCCAAGGCATAAGCGCCGGGCTTCATGGTGTCCGTCACGCGCACTTCCAGCGCGCCGCTGGCCAGTGTGTCGATGAAGGCCGTGATCTGCGTACCACCGGGCAAACGAACCATGGGAGAAATCGCTGCGGCCATTGGCCAGACGAACGTTTCGCCCTGAAGGAGATTCCGCCGTGTGAAGCTCGATGAACCGAGACGCCACAGTCCTTCATGCAGCAGGACAACGAAGGCTTGGTGCTTCGGCCAGTCAGCCCAGGCAAAGTTACAAGGCGCAGCCTGAATCAGCACACGACCGGCTCCGAAAGGCTTCTCAGCGAGGAAGGGACTGCCATCCGCCGTGACGAGCAAGGTGCGCGTGCCTTCTCCCACATCAGGAGAGAAATTGAAATGCCGAAACACGCGCACGCGATCAAGGTCGCTGTGTTTTGAATCCAAGAGCAAGCGTGTCACGGGATGCTCTGCTGCCGTGATGCGCAGTTTGAGAGCGGCTTTTTCATCACCGGGCACTCCCACGGCTTCAGTCCACTTCAATGGACTGAGTCCACGGCCATCTTGGAAGAGCGTGGCCGCCGTGGCGGACGCTTTCTCGGCTTGGTCACCCAACATGAGCCACAAGCCGCCGCCATGACGCACATAGTCCTGCAGCGCATCGATCATGTCCTGCTGCATGAGCGGCGGATTTGCCAATACGACGACTTTGGTCTTCGAATCGAGCGCCGCTTTGTCAAACTGCACCCACGGCAGGCTGCGACTGCGGAAGACCGCGTCCGAGCCATCTTCGACGGCCAGCGCAGCTTCCATCCATGCGATGTCGGAATTCTTTGGGTCCGTGCGGCCACTGCCATCGACGAGCAAGACCTCAGTGGCATCCAGTGTCTCGATCAGTGTGGTGGCATGGTTATCGGCGCGCAGGACATCATCACGCGCGTTGGTTTGAAGCTCGGCCACGATTTCATGCACGCCGGGTTCTGATGACACCGGATGGTAAAAATCGATGCTCGTCTCGCGGCCAGGTTGCAAAGGCGGCACAACGCTGAGTCCGGAAGATTTGCCATCCACAAGCCAGCGCAGACTGCTGGTGATGCTGGTGGTGGAGCCGAAGTTTTTCACGTGTGCTCGCAGCAACACCGTCTCGCCAGCACTGGCATGCTCGCGTGCGGGATCGATGCGGATGAGTGCGGGATTGTTCGGTGACTCATCGGGTCCAGCTAGCACGACTGAGATGCGGCATGGCTGCTCGGATTGCTGTGTGGCATCACGCAAAGTGGTCCATGCAGCCGTGTTGTCTGCTTCCACGCCATGAGCTTGTCCATCGGTGAAGATGATCACTTCACGGCTCATGCCTGGCCGCGGTGGACGTGCGAGCACCGCCTCCGTGAGGCATTCCGGCCAGCGGCACGCGCCTTCGCCGGGCTCGGTGGCCAGGATCTGCTCCAACACCTGCTGACGGCCACCAGCGGTGCCTGCGAGTGCTTGCGGTGTCAGCCATGATGCCGAATCCGCCGCCAGCAGCACACGCACGGTGTCGTTGGCATTCAGGGTCTCTAGCAGTGCTTTCGCTTTGTCCGACATGCGCAGCCAAGCGCTGCGCTCATTGATGATTTGAGCCGTGGACATGGAAGCGTCGAGCACGATCACGACATCTCGCGGTTTGGATTGAGGCAGATCCACTCGCACCTGCGGGCGCATGAAAAATGCCACCACCGCCGCCACGCAGAGCATGCGCAGCGCGAGGAGCATCCAATCCTTCAGCCGCAGACTCGCACGCCGCTGAGATTTCTTGTCAGGTCTGAGAAACTGCATGGCACCCCATGACACCACCCGGCGCTTCCGCTTGTGCAGCAGATGCAGCACCACTGGCACCAGCATGGCACTGAGCGCGGGAAGAAACCATGGAGCGAGAAGTTGCAGCATGGTCGTTCAGCGCTGGAAGATGGGGAGCACCTGACACGGCGGTGTGAGCGAAAGCAGCGCCCATGCCGTGGCGATCTCTGCGGACACGCGATCCTCCGTCCACAGGCCATTCAGTCCCTGCTCTTTGAGTTGGGACGCTGCCATCTTCGGATAAAACTCACGCCAATAACGTCCGCCCATCTGCGCCATGGCCTGACTGGCATAGTAGAGGCCGTAGTGACGCCAGTTGTGGGTGAAGTCATGGCTGAGCAGGTATTCAGCCGCCGCATGTGCCATGGGGTGCTCGTTTTTGCCTGCCATCGTCATGCAGAGCAAGCCTGCCGCAGTCATCGAGAATGTAGGATTCCCATTGGCCAAGTATTGGAAGCCGCCGCTCTGTTTGTCCGCACAGCTGTGCACATAGCGCAGCGCCTCAATGACCCACGCTTCAGGGACATCAAACTCGGCATTCTTCGCGGAGCGGTAGAACATGAAATGCCAGCCCGTCACCGAGAGGTCCGAGTCCGTCTTGTTGGAGAAATAGCGCCAGCCACCGGCATCGCTGGCTTGGTTCTTCTTCCAAGTCTGCGCCACTCGACTGACCTGCAAAGCGCGAGTGATCGCCTCGAAGATGCGCTGCGACAGCACACCATCAGTGAGGCCGTAAGCCTCGCACAGCATGAGGCCTGCGATAGCATGATGATACTCCGCGCTACCGCCAACGCCTTTGCCAAACAAGCCGTTGGGTGCCTGCTCGTTGATCACGGAGCGGATGGAGTTGGTGAGCAACTCGCCATACTGACCCGAGCCCGGTAGGTGGCCGCGTGAGAGAAAAGCCATCACGCAGAGAGCTGCCGTCGCGGGTTGTGGATTCTGGTCGCCGAGAGTGCCGGATAGCGCTCGGGTGGCCAGCGCATGCAGCCCGCGATCCACCGCAGATTCAATTTCCGCCCATTTCTCCGGCCCTACCGCCGTGATGAGGGATTCGCTTTCAGCCTGCGACACGCGCGCCGCCAGCATGCCGCCACCCATCAAGCCGCAAAAGCGGCGGCGGTTCAGCCATGAGGAGGAAGGCAACATAAGATCACGAATAGGTCTTCAGCCGCGCCGCACG
>JANOBP010000520.1:0-11499 GCA_031411715.1 Verrucomicrobiaceae bacterium
CACAACGCAGCCAGCGAGCACTATCGCAGGCACGACGGCGACACTGAATGGCAGCGTGAATCCCAATGGCGCGATCAGCACCGCCTACTTTGAGTACGGTCTGACGACGACGTACACGAGCAGCACGAGTATCACCGGCATTCCATCAGGCACTTCGAGTGTGAATGTCTCGCTGCCGGTCTCCTCGCTCACACCGGGCACGGATTATCACTACCGGCTCGTCGCCGAGAATGGCGCTGGCATCACCCGCGGGCCGGATGCCATCTTCACCACGCTGCCGCTGCCGCCGATTGTCACCACCGTGGCCGCCACGCCGCTGAGCACCACCAGCGCGAGGCTCAACGGCACGGTGCGTGCGCAGAATGGCAGCGCCGCCGTCACCTTCGAGTGGGGCACGGATGGCGTGAACTTTCCGAATTCGCTCGCGGGCACCCCGACGCCGGTCACCGGCGACACCGTCACGGCAGTGAGCGCGGATGTGAGCAACCTGCAGCAGTTCGCAACTTACTCGTTCCGCGTGAAGGCCACCAGCGCCGGTGGCACCACCACCGGCGGCGTGCTCACCTTTCAGCCAGCCATCATCTCTGGTCTTGACCGTGCCGCATCGTCCGCACCTGAGGCGTTCACGGGCGCGGTCACGGTGACACTGCTGAGCAGCGGTGGACCCACGGGATGGCGCTTTGTGGGAGATCTTCAGTGGAACGCCTCCGGCACCACCGTCGGTAACATGACGTCCGGCACGCGCATCATTGAGTATCGCCCGCTCGCTGGCTACATCCAGCCGCCGCCAGAAGTCGTCGGCATCACGGCGGGCCAGCCGCCGCTGGTGATCAACCGTGACTATTACCTCGCGCCGGTGGCTGGAAATGGCGGTCTCAATGTGATCCTCAAACCAGATTCGATCACCACAGGCACAGGGAGAGCGCAGTGGCGTCTCCAGGGCCAGACTGAGGCAGACTGGAGAGATAGTGGCACCACGCTTTCGTCGTTGCCGGCAGGTGCTTACCTCGTGGAGTGCAAACCGGTCAATGGACGGGCCACACCAGCTGTCACGCCCGTGCAGGTGACGGAAGGACAGGTCTCAGCACCGACCATCGTCTATCTTTTGGCCGATCTTCAGACCGGTGCCCTCCCGGTAGTCGTGCCCGATTTCGCCACCGTCACAGCAGACAGCTCTGGCGCGTATAGCCTGGTCGGCCAGTTCCGCAGTCATGCAGGAGTGAGCTCCGGTTTTGTGGTCAAGGATCGCGTCGTGGCCACCGCTGGCCATGTCGTGTGGGATGATGTCACGGCATCCGCCGTGCAGGGGCTGCAGTGGCTCTACCAGCGCCACTCAGGCACCTATGAGCCCACGCCGATCACGCCGCGTGGTTTTTACCTCCTCACCGGCTACGCGTCCCAGCGCGCATCGGAGACGGCAGGCTCTTTCTCGCCGCAATCTCGCAATCTCGACATCGCATCCGTTTACTTCAATCAAAGTGCGGGGCGCGGCGGCTTCACCGGCTTCCTGGCCAGCGATCTGAACAACAACGAATTCCTTCTCTCCAGCGCCAATAAAATTCTCGCTGGATATCCGATCAACGACATCCCGCTGATCGATCAAGGACGGCTGCACACCACGACCCCAGCCAACCTCGCCTTCACCGCGATCGGCTCCACGTCCGATGTGAACCGCACCTTCTTCACCACCACCGTGCGCAGCACGGGCGGCAACTCCGGAGGCCCACTCCTCGTGCAGCACAGCAGCGGCATCTACTATCCAGCGGCCATCTATCTCGGAGGTTCCGGCCAGACACTGGTTCGCGCACTCGACAGCGCGGCAGTGGATCTCTTTGAACGTGCGCGCCTCAGCGGTATAGACGATCAGCCGCATGGAACGGGCGGCATCACGCACAGTGGAGTCACGGCCATCAGCGCCGGAGGCTATGGAGCGCTCAAAGTCACGATCGAACCCGCCGAAGCACGTGCCGCCGGTGCCAAGTGGAACATCAGCGACAAAAACCCGATCAAAAACAGCGGCGACCAACTCAACGCGCTCAATCCGAAGACCTACACCATCGTGTTCACCACTTCGGTGCCCGGATTTCAAAACCTCGCCAGTTCCGACGTCACCATCGCGGCCAATCAACTCTACGAAATCACCTTCACCTACGCACCCGCATCGTCACCACAGGAAACTTGGCGCCAGACCTACTTCGGCACCACCTCAAACACCGGCAACGCCGCCGACACCTTCGACTTCGACGGCGATGGCTTCACCAACGCCCAGGAATACGCCGCAGGCACCAATCCGACATCTGCGGGTGATTACTTCAAAGCGAACAATCCCACACGCACCGCCAACACCTTCAGCGTCAGCACTGCAGGCAAAGCGGGCCGCACCTATGTTCTCGAACGCAGCACCACGATGGCGGCGAACTCCTGGATCACCGTGACCACCCAGGGGCCGCTAGCCAGTGATGCCGCCGTGACGCTTTCCGACGCCGCTACTCCGAGTGATGCGGCGTTTTATCGGATCCGGGTGACGGGGCCGTGATGCCAATGGCATTTCAAATTGGGTCGTCTTCCGTTCGTTGTTGTAGATTTGAAGCATCAATGCTCCCTGCGCAGATTTATGAGGCAAATGGCTACTTGCACACTGTGGTCGTCATTTGAATAATGGAATCACATGGTCGCCCGCACTTATTCAGCCACACTTGTCGGCGTTAACGCTATTGAGATCGAAATCGAGTCGCATGATGCGGGCGGAAATCCAAAGATGTTCATCGTGGGTCTGCCGGACGCCTCCGTGAAGGAAAGCCGGGAGCGTGTCATCGCGGCGATCAGCAGCAGCGGCTTTGCGATGAATGACGGCGTCACCACGGTGAATCTGGCTCCTGCCGACATCAAAAAAGAAGGCCCCGGTTTCGATCTCCCCATCGCCATCTCGCTCATCGCACACCGTGCACGTATTCCCATCCCCGTTCTGAGCGAGACGGCGATGATTGGCGAGCTCGCCCTCAATGGCGAACTCCGTCCTGTAAGAGGGTTGCTCGCTGTGGCGCTCCAAGCACGTGCCAAAGGCCGCAAGCGCCTCCTGGTGCCAAAACGGGCCGCAGCCGAAGCCAGCGTCGTTGGCGGCATCGACATCATCGGTGTGGCCAATCTGCGTGAAGCCGTCGATTACCTCAAAAGCGACCTCGAGATCGCCCCGGAGCCTTGTCGGGCCACGGAATTCTTTGCGGCGTCATCTCACTACGACATCGACTTCTGCGATGTGAAAGGACAAGCCGATGCGAAGCGCGCCATCGAGGTCGCTGTGGCTGGTGGGCACAATATTTTGATGATCGGGCCTCCTGGAACGGGCAAATCAATGATCGCCAAACGCATCGCCACCATCATGCCCGGCATGCGCGAGGAGGAAGCCATCGAAACCACCAAAATTCACAGCGCAGGCGGCCTGCTCAGTGAATCCATCGCCTTTGTCGCCACGCGCCCCTTCCGCTCCCCACACCACACCATCAGCGACGCAGGCCTGCTCGGCGGCGGCTCAAATCCTGGCCCGGGCGAGGTCTCGCTGGCGCATAACGGCGTGCTCTTCCTTGATGAGTTGCCGGAATTCCGCCGTAGCACGCTTGAAGTACTGCGGCAGCCCTTGGAAGATGGAAAGGTCACCATCTCCCGCGCTGCGGGCAGCGTCACCTTCCCTGCCCAGTTCATGCTCGTCGCGGCGATGAACCCCTGCCCTTGCGGATATTTTGGAGATTCCAAACGCGCCTGCCGCTGCGGACCGCCGACGATCCAAAAGTATCGCCAGCGAATCAGTGGTCCGCTCCTAGACCGCATCGACCTCCATGTCGAAGTCCCTCTCGTCGAATACAAAGCCCTCGCTTCATCCGATGGTGGCGAAAGTTCCTCCAGCATTCGTCAGCGAGTCGAAACCGTGCGCGAAATGCAGCAGGAGCGCTTCGCCAAGCATCCCGGTATCCACACCAATAGCGCCATGACGCCTCGGCTCATCAAAAAGCACTGTGAGCTTGATGCAGAGGCTTCCGTGCATCTGGAGCACGCCATGAACGAGATGAACTTCAGCGCCCGCGCGCATGACCGCATCCTCAAAGTCGCACGCACTCTCGCTGACCTCGAAGGTCACGATAAGATCACGGCCAACAACATCTTTGAGGCCATCGGCTACCGCACGCTGGACCGCAATTTGTGGGCGTAGCCCGCATTTCTCACACTAGCTGGTGGAAGCATATCTTCCTGCGTGCGTGACACGCTCGCCAAAGTGCTCAGTGCCAAGTGCTCGGTTTGAATATCTGTTGGAAAGTTTGACTGAGCACTGAGCACTGAGCACTGAGCACTGAGCACTGAGCACTGAGCACTGAGCACTGAGCACTGAGCACTGAGCACTTCATGCCATGCGAGGATGCAGCCTAGCCAAACAGCTTCGTCAGCGGCTGCCCCTTATCTGCCACTGTGAAGGGACGCTTGCTGGGGCTGTAGAGCACCTGATCCAGCGGGATGCCGAGCGCGTAGGCGATGGTGGCGTTGAAGTCTGGGATGGTGATGGGGTTTTCGGTGGCTTTGTGGCCGATCTCGTCCGTCGCACCATAGATCTGGCCACCGCGGATGCCGCCGCCGGCCATCAGGCAGGTGAAACCCGGCGCGTGGTGGTCACGGCCATCGTTGGCATTGATCTCCGGTGTGCGGCCGAATTCCGTGGCCAAAACCACAAGCGTGTTTTCCAACATGCCACGTGAAGCCAAATCCTGAAGCAGTGTGCTCAGCGCGGAGTCCAGTTCCTCGCAAAGCTCGGGCACGCGGGTGAAGTTGGCATTGTGCGTGTCCCAGCTACCAAACGACACCTCTGCAAAGCGCACCCCGTGCTCGACCAGTCGGCGCGCCAGCAGGCAGCCTTGGCCAAAGCGGTCCCTGCCGTATTTAGCACGCAGCGCATCCGACTCAGCACTGAGGTCAAAGGCCTTCAGTTCCTCACTCTTCATCATCTTGAGTGCGTCGTCATACATGTCGGCATAAGCGCGCACGTTTTTCACGTTGTAGGTGCTGGCAAACTTCTGATCCAACTGCTTGGCCACGCTGAGTCGGCTGTTGAAGCGCTCCTCCGTGAACCATGAGTTGGTTTTGACGTTGTTGATGCCGTCCTCAGGATCACTGATCATCAGCGGAGCGAATCGGCTCTCAAAGAAGCCCGCCCCCGGATGACGGCTATCATTCCCGATCATCACACTGCCGGGCAGCGTGGGATTGCCACGATCTTGAAACTTTTGCAGCCAGGCACCCATGCTCGGGTGACGGATGCTGCTGCGCTGCGTGTAACTGGTGCGCTGGTAATACTGCCCCTGCTCATGCGCACCCTGTGTGGACGTCATGCTGCGTAGCACCGCCAGCTTATCCATCTGCCGCGCCACGAGTGGGAGATTGTCACTGATGCGGATGCCGTCCACGTTGGTTTTGATGACCTTGGTCAACCCCATGATGTCACTTTTCTCCGGCTTCGGATCAAAGGTATCCAGATGACTCATGCCTCCGTTCATGTACAAATAGATCACATTGTGAGCCGTCGCCGCCTGCTTCAGCGGCGATGTGCCCAAACCGGGTGCGGCCATGGCGCGCGCGCCAAACTGCGATGCGGCGGTCACACCGAGGAAGGGCTTGGCGGCTCCTGTGACAAAGGAGCGGCGGGAAAGGTCATTGCGGAAAGAGTTCATGATGGGGTGAGCCGGAAACGAAGAGACCCCACCCAGCTTTCAGAAAAAACACCCTTTTCTCACTCGGCGAGAAAGGATCAGCAAAGTCGCGACAGAGCTGTCTGAACTGTCACAATTCGACTCCCGACACTTTCCAGCGGAATACCTTTCTGGAATGATTCGACCTCATGGCGGCTACGATGGGCCGTTTGATTTCGTTACATCTCGTCCATTCCATATTCCAACTTCATCCTTCCACATTATGAGTCCCGTTCGTTTTGCCCTTGCTGGTTTCGGTGCCTGGGGGCGCTTTCATGCTCAATCCATCGCGGACAATCCGGAGGCCAAACTTGTGGCCATCACGGCACCGTCGGAGGCATCGCGTGAAGAAGCGCGCAAGCTCTATCCCGAGGCACGCATCTTTGCTGATAGCTTGGAGATGATCGCGCAGGCGGAGTTTGATATCATCGACATCGTCACGCCGAGCCACACGCATCGTGACATCGCCCTGGCGGCGATGCAGCGGGGAAAGCATGTGCTACTGGAGAAGCCGATGGCCATCACGCTGGAGGATTGCAAGGCCATCGTCGCTGGAACGCAGCAATACGGTGTGCAGCTGGCCGTGGGGCATGAGTTGCGCCTCTCCAGCCAGTGGGGTGAGATCAAAAACATCATCGACCGCGGCACCATCGGCGATCCGCAATACGTCCTCGTCGAGCTTTCACGCAAGCCCTACCGTCAGGGGGCCTCAGGCTGGCGCTATGATCAGAGCCGCGTCGGCTCGTGGGTGCTGGAGGAGCCGATCCACTTCTTTGACCTCGCGCGCTGGTATCTGGAGAGCAGTGGCGATCCCGTGGAGCTTCACGCCCACGGCAACTCGCGTGATCCCCAGCGCCCGACACTCTTCGACAACTTCAGCGCCATGTTCAAATACGCCAACGGCAGCTATGCCGTCGTTTCACAGACGCTCGCCGCTTTTGAGCATCATCAGACGGTGAAAGTCAGTGGCACCAAAGGCGCGCTCTGGGCGGCGTGGAGTGGCGCGCTGGATCGCACCCTGGAGCCGGAATACTTCCTCAAGGTCTTCGACGGTGAGCATCTTGAAACGGTGAAACTCACCAAGCACAGCGGCGAGGTCTTTGAGCTGCGTGAAGAAATCTCCCAATGCGTGGAGATGGTCCGCAGCGGCAAAAAGCCCGCCGCCACAGGCCTCGACGGCCTCTGGTCCGCCGGCCTCTGCCTTGTGGCGGAAGAATCCATCCGGCAGGGCAAGCCGCTGCCTGTGGGCGAGATGATGCGCTTTTAAGAAGCCTCAATAACTCCGCGCGAAGACCACGCGGCGGCTGCTGGGCTTGCCGGTGAGGAAGCACTTCCCTTCCTCGGCATAAGCGTCACCGTGCGGGATGCAGCGGATGGTGATCTTGAGGTCTTTGGCGATCTTTTCTTCCTCTTCCTTGCTGCCAGCCCAGTGCATGAGAGCAAAGCCGCCTTCCGCGTTTTCGGCGAAGTAGGCTTGGAATTCTTCGAGCGTGTCGAGCTTCTTCATGTTGGCATCACGCAGCGCGGTGGCGCGAGCGAGGATGGACGACTGGATGTCGGCGAGGCGCTCCTGCACGGTCTGAAGGAAGTCTTCCTTGCTGATGATCTCCTTGGCCTTCGGCCCCTGATCACGGCGGCAAACGGCCACGCTGCGGCTGGTGATGTCACGCGGTCCCATTTCGACGCGCATGGGCACGCCTTTCTTGATCCACTCCCAGTTCTTGGCACCGCCTTGAAGGTCTCGCTTGTCCACATGCACGCGCAGTGGCTCGCCACCAAAGGTCTGCGTGCGCAGGGTCTGTGCCAGTGCTTCACAGGCATCAATGACTTCCTGACGTGTCTCAGGCTTGGGTGTGACGGGGAGGATCACGATCTGGTTCGGTGCCACACGTGGTGGGATGATGACACCATCGTCGTCACCATGCGCCATGATCAGCGTGCCGATGAGGCGTGTGCTGACGCCCCAGCTCGTGGTGTGCGCGAGCTGGCGTGTGTTATCCCGACCGAGGAACTGAATGTTGGCCGCTTTGGCGAAGTTTTGGCCGAGGTAATGCGACGTGCCGGCCTGGATGGCTTTTTTGTCCTGCACCATGGCTTCCACCGTGAAGGTCTGCACGGCACCGGGGAAGCGCTCACGCTCAGTCTTCTCACCAGGGATCACCGGAATGGCCAAATGGTCGCGCAGGAACTCCTCATAGACCTGATGCATCGTGCGCGTCTCCGCGATGGCTTCTTCAGCGGTCTCATGGGCCGTGTGGCCTTCCTGCCAGAGGAACTCGGCCGTGCGCAGGAACAGGCGCGGGCGCATCTCCCAGCGCATGACGTTGCACCACTGATTGATCAGCAGGGGCAGGTCACGGTAGCTCTCGACCCAGCGAGCGAAGGCAGCACCGATGATCGTCTCCGACGTGGGGCGGAGGACATAAGGCTCGGCCAATTCACCCGCAGGGATCATCTTGGTGGTGCCATCCGGCTGCTTTTGGGCCTCCAGGCGGTGATGCGTCACCACGGCGCACTCGGTGGCAAAGCCCTCGGCATGCTGCGCCTCTTTTTCGAGATAGCTCAAAGGGATCAGCAGGGGGAAATAGGCATTCACATGGCCAGTGGCCTTGAACTTGGCATCCAGTTGGCGCTGGATGTTCTCCCACAGGCCATAGCCCCACGGCTTGATCACCATGCAGCCACGCACCTCGGAGTTTTCAGCCATATCAGCGGCACGGATGACCTGCTGATACCATTCAGGGAAATCTTTTTCGCGTGTAGGGGTGATGGCGGTAGGGGTGCTCATGGGGCGCGCATGTTAAATGGATTGCCGCAGTGGTCAATCATCGTCCGCCTCGAACCTCTGCCTCGGAGGTGAGAGGTGAGAGGTCATGCGGTGCTCCGCACCTATCGTCTATGGTCTATTGTCTATTTCTTAGAACGCACGGATCGGAATAGACAATAGCAATAGACGATAGCCAGACGCCACTCGTCGCACCGTCGCACCGTCGCACCGTCGCACCGTCGCACCGTCGCACCGACCTACCGCGCCCATTGACTTCTGACCTCTCCCCTTGACCCCATCTCTCAAGTCACCACACTGCCACCCCATGATCCGCTCCTTCAAACTCATCCTCCCTTCGCTCCTACTTATCGGCTGCAACTCCGCGACCAAGCCAGAGCCAATCAAGACACCTGCTGTCACATCTGTTCCGACACCCGCTCCAGCCACAGCCAGCGTGGGCAGCGGCTTGCATACCACCGCATCCGGTTTGCAGTATCAGGTCTTGAAGCGCGGCAACGGCACCATGTCCCCACGTGCCACCGACACCGTCAAAGTTCACTATCACGGCACCTTGACCAACGGCAGCGTCTTTGACAGCTCCGTGCAGCGCGGCGAGCCCATCAGCTTCCCCTTGAACGGTGTCATCGCCGGCTGGACCGAGGGCGTGCAGTTGATGAAGGTCGGTGACAAATTCAGGTTCGTGATCCCTTACGACCTCGCCTACGGTGCCAACGGTTCCCCACCCAAGATCCCGCCCTTCAGCACACTGGTCTTTGAAGTCGAGCTTCTTGGCATCAACTGACCGGCTTAGCCGTGCCACCGGGCTATGATGATGGCTCATTGACAGAGCAAGCCAAACCACCAGCTTGAGTCCATGCACGACTTAAGCCCGCCCTTCTTGGCCTTGCTAGGCCTTCCGACATTTTCTCTCGTCGTCGGTTTTGTATTCGTTGTTACGATTGCAGCCCTCGTTTTTGGCGTCTGTCGTTGGAAGCAGCCGAGCGGCAAGGTTGCTGCCTTGGCAGCCGGAGTCGTTCTGCTGCTTTTTGCAGTAGTCGTCCTTTGTGTCCTGATGACCGTTTCGAGCGGCAGCATGGGCTGATGTCCAGATAAAGACCGCCATTTGGCGATACGGGAATGACTCTGCGGCAGTTTTTTGCCCTTTTAATGATCCATTCCTCTCCTTAGATGTCTCAATTCGCTCGTATCATGAATAGACTCATCTCCCTGCTCGCCCTGTCTCTTTGCGCATCAGCGGTGGCACAGCAGCCAACGAGCATCGAATCACGAACGACGTTTGATATTCATGATGGTGGCAAAAGGCGTCGTTTTGAGCTGGCGCTGGATGAATTGGCCGAAAAACCTCAGGGTGGCAAAGAACGCCCGGCAAAGATCAGCAAGGCGGTGAAAACATTCGGCGAGGTGCGCAGGCACGCGCAAGTGACTGAGGCAACGACGGGCCTGAAGCAGGACATTGTGCTCTATGAGCAGGGGAAACCACACGATGAGAGCTCACGCCGAATTGTGACTCGAAAGGTGCTCATCAAAACCGGTGCAGGCTTTGATCTGAATTTGGCAGCGCTGAAGATCAATGCGGTAAGCACGGAAAAGCCCGGCTATGCACCGGGTTACGTGCTTTTGACTGTGAAAGGCCCTGGCGATGCGCTGGCGGTGCTGGACACTCTGCGCACACTACCCGGCGTCACATCCGCAGAGCCACAGCTGGCGCGGCAGATGCAGCGGCGGCTGATTCCCAATGACACGTTCTTCAGCTACAATGCCGCCAATCCAGGTTATCAGTGGCATCTGCGCAACACGGGCCAGTCGCCGGGTGTGGCGGGCACGGATGTGAATGTGACGACGACTTGGGACACTTATACCGGCACGGGCATCCGCATTGGCATCGTGGATGATGGTTTGGAGGTGGCGCATCCGGATCTCTCACCGAATGCGGATACGGTGAATGATCATGACTGGAATGATGGCACGCCGGATGATCCAACGGGCAATCCAAGCTCCGACACTCACGGCACGGCCTGTGCTGGTGTGGCGGGTGCACGCGGTAACAATGGCGCGGGCACTTCCGGATCGGCACCGAACGCCACACTCGTCGGCCTGCGCCTCATCGCCGCTGCGGTGAGCGATGCGCAGGAAGCGGAGGCTTTGACCTGGAGAAATGACCTGATCCATCTCTACAGCAACTCATGGGGTCCCAATGACGATGGCAAAGACCTGCGTGATGCTGGACCTCTAGTGAAACAAGCACTGGCCAATGGAGCGAGCAGCGGACGCGGCGGCAAGGGCTCCATCTGGCTGTGGGCGGCCGGCAATGGCGGCGATGTATCTGACAACTCCAACTACGACGGCTACGCCAACTCCATTTACACGCTCTCCATTGCCGCGATGAATGATAGCGGTGCGCGCAGTGCCTATTCCGAGCCAGGAGCCAATGTGCTGGTCTGCGCCCCTTCCAACGATAGCATCAGTGGACACCGTGGCATCACCACCACCACGACGAACAGCGGCTACAGGCACACGTTCGGCGGCACTTCCTCTGCAACCCCACTCGCCGCTGGTGTGGTCGCATTGCTGCTGCAGAGCAATCCCAATCTCGGCTGGCGTGATGTGAAGGAAATCCTGCTGCGCAGCGCCACCAAGGTGAATCCCACGCACATCGACTGGGTCAACAATGGCGCTGGTTACCACATCAATCACGAATACGGCGGCGGACTGATCAATGCGCAGGCCGCCGTGACGATGGCCAATGGCTGGACCAACCTCGGGCCACAAACCACGCAACAAATCGCCCAGACAGGCCTCTCCGTGGCCATCCCAGATGTCAATGCCACCGGCGTGACGCGCACCTTCACTGTGCCCAATAACGTCTTCATGCGTGTGGAGCACGTCACCGTGCATATCGCTGCCACACATGGAAAACGCGGCGACATGAACATCACTGTCACCTCACCCGCTGGCACCGTGAGCAAGCTATTCCTCTCCCAT
>JANOBP010000521.1:0-4286 GCA_031411715.1 Verrucomicrobiaceae bacterium
ATGGTCGGGTAGCGAGATGATCGTGTGGGGCGGCTTCCTCAATGGATATCTCAATTCTGGCGGGCGTTACAATCCGGTGGGCAATGCTTGGACGTCTATAAGCCTCACCAATGCCCCTTCGGCACGTTACTTTGCCGAAGCGGTGTGGACGGGTAGTCAGATGATCATTTGGGGTGGATCCGGCACTGGCGGCGATAAGAACGATGGCGGACGGTACAATCCGTTGACAGATAGTTGGACTGCCGTCTCCACCAGCAATGCACCCTCGATTCGGTCACAACACACGGCGGTCTGGACGGGCACGGAAATGATCGTCTGGGGCGGGGGCATCAACTTGGACGATGGCGGACGCTACAACCCCGCCGATAACAGTTGGACTCCTGTCACACTGACCGGGGCACCCCCGGGGCGATCTCAGCACACGGCCGTATGGACGGGTACCGAGATGATTGTCTTTGGGGGCTACGGGGTGGGCGTACATTTGAACGACACCTTCAGCTACAGGCCCGGTCTGACGATGTTCCTTTACCAAAGACCCTGATGCGGAGTGACCATACAACCCGGCTTGTCATGACGCCCGTACGCCACGGGCTAGGAGCGCTGTTACTAGCCACGATGGTCTGTCATCTACGTGCGGATGATTTTGCTCAGCAGTGCGCCGATCGCGCCGCCATTGAGCGGGTCTATCACTTGCACCGACTGGCGACAAAAGAGACCTTCGAGCAAGTGATGCCTCGCGGCCAGATCGAACAGCTCGTGAGGCATGATCAGCGCAAGCAAAACGTGCTTGATAAGCTCTATGGCGTCAAAGTTACCTCAGCCATGATCGCTGCTGAAGTCAGGCGCATCCAAACCACCACCCGAGCTCCCGAAGTGCTGGCGGAAATTCAGACAGCGCTGGGCAATGATGCGGAGCGCTTTGCTCTGACTATGGCACAGCCCATTGTGGTCGAGCGTGCCCTGCGCCAATGCTTTGAGAACGATGACCGGCTTCATGCCGCCGAGCGCGGCAAAGCCGAGTCGGCTAGGTCGAGCCTGCTCAATGGGCAAAGCGTCAAAGGCATGCGGGAGGTCACCTGGCTGCTAAGCGCCCGCCCCACCCAAGACGCCCCCACCCCACCTGCGATCACGACACCAACCACCGTCAACGCCAAGAGCGGTGCCTACACTGTGGAGGCCACCGCTCAACTGGCCCAAGTCATAGCCTCCCCAGATCATGCCGAGTTCAGTGACAAAAAGCTCTACTTTGAAGATCTCGATCCCGAGCTGCAAAAGGTGCTGCGGGCTCAATTGAAAAAGGCCGGAGACGTGAGTGCGGTGATCGAGACACCGGGCGGCTTTCTCATCTTCCAAGCCAAAGAAACAAGCACGGAAACACTCAAGGTCAGCTCACTTACCATCCCCAAGCGCAGCTACGAAGAGTGGCTGGCCCAGCAACCCGAAGATAAGCCATGAACATCAAGTGCATCATTGCCACCGCTTTGGCGCTCGTCTCCAGCCTCCATGCCGGAACGCGCACCAGCATCAACTACAACGTCGCCACCGACACCAGTGATGCCGGTGGTAATCGCACCACGAGCGCCAGCTACACCAACGATGGCAGCGCGGGCGGCATCACTGGCATCTCTACCGTGGCCGCACCCGCCGAAACGGTGAAGCACGGCTACATCGGCCAGCTCACCGAAGTGAGCGCGGTGCAACTGGCTGCCACACCCGCCACGGTGAATGAAGCCACGACGCGGCAACTCAGCGCCACGGCGACGCTGGATGATGCGACGACGGCGGTGCTGGTGGGCACGGATTTGAACTGGAGCGTGGTCAGCGGTCCCGTTACCAGCATCAACGCCAGTGGTCTGGCCACTGTGGCCAACGTGTATCAAAACACGGCGGCGACGGTGCAGGGTAGCTACCGTGGTGTGAATGGCACGCTGGGCCTGACGGTGGTGAACGTGGGCACGGATGACCTGGGTCTTTATGCCAGCGACGGCCTGCCGGATGGCTGGCAGGTGCTTTACTTCGGCCTAAACAACCCGCTGGCCGCTCCCACGGCGGATGCGAGCGGCACGGGGCAGAGCAACTTCCTCAAATACATCGCAGGCCTGATCCCGACGGACCGCAACTCACGCCTACTGACCGACGTGGGTGGCAGCGGAGCCCATACGATCACCATCAGTCCCCGGTTGCCGGATCGCACCTACACGGTGCAGTTCAGCACCACGCTGAGCGCGGGCAGTTGGCAGCCTCTGACCGGAGCCACCATCCAAGACAACGGCCAGACGCGCACGGTGACGGACCCAGATGGAGTTTCGACGCTGAAGTTTTACCGCGTGCTGGTGAGCTACCCGTGAGGACGCGGGGGGAATAGATGCGAAAAAGATGCCGTGCATTACCAAGGGGCAGCCGTGGCTCCCAACTGAGGTTCCGTATCCGAAAGCCGGGTCTTCCGGAGTGTGACGCTGGGGCATCAAGTGCAGAGGCTCAAGGGGCTTTGGGTTTTGCCGATTCGTCGATGATCTCACCGTCACGGGCGATTTTGATGGAAAAGAAGCCGGGAAGTTGAGGCAGTGTCACCGAAGCAAGGCTTTGAAACCTGCTTGTTCAAAGTGGGCATCTCCGGTCAAAACCTCACGCAGGTGACGCTGCCGCATGACGGCGATGCTGATACAGTCGGTCATCTGCCACTCCTTGTCTGAGTAGCGGCGAAAGATCTCCAATCCGGCCTGAAACAGCGCAGCAGACGCGGGAACCAGTTCCCAGGCGGCACTCTTGCGCACCAGGTCCACGATGGCGGTGAACTCGCCGCGCTCGCCCGGCAGATGAAGGGCGTCGCCTAGCTCCATGAGCACGGCCTCAGTGGTGACAAAGCGTCTTTGCGGAGTGCGTGACTCGACAATGGCCTGCGCGTGCCTGGCATCTCCTCGATCCAACAAGGCATGGAAGAAAAACGTGTCGGCGAAGACGGCTCTCATAGCTCACTTGGCGGTGGGCTTGCGCAGGCCTGGCTGCTTCCGCGCTAGGCGCCGGTCCGCCAGTTTGAGTATGGTCTTGAGGAAGGGCGGGTCTGATGGCAGCGAGTCCAGTGGGACAATCTGCACGCGCATGCCCTCTGTCAGGCGTGCGCCACGGGGCATGGGGATCACGCCGCCCGAAACAGCGCTGGTTAAAACATGGGTTTTCGCAGTTTTCATCGGAGCATGATAGGCTGGCTAGCTGGCGTTTGGCAAGACTCTTGATGCCTGTCCTCACATTCTGATCAGTTTTCTAGCCCATGAGGCGCGACTGGAGGTGATGTATCTGAAAGCCGAGAAAAAGATGCCGGTCATTTAGAGTCGGAGACGCTGGATGATGCAACGACGGCGGTGCAGTTCAGTACCACGCTCAGCGCGGGCAGTTGGCAGCCTCTGACCGGAGCCACCATCCAAGACAACGGCCAGACGCGCACCGTGACGGACCCAGATGGAGTTTCGACGCTGAAGTTTTACCGCGTGCTGGTGAGTTACCCCTGAGATGGTGGTGGAGCGGTCAGTCAAAACGGGTTGCCGAAGTGTGCCCGCCTGTTCAAAATCGCGCCATGGGTGATACCGAAACATTTAGCCAAAAAGTCCTGCTCGAAGTCGTCCGCTCGGTGCTGACGCTGGTCGTCACCGTCGGGGTGGCCGCCTTGGTCACGCAGCGATTGAACTCGGACCAGCGCCTGCGGGAAGACAGGCGGGAGTTGCTCAAGGATCAGATGGCGACCTTTGAAAAGGTGTCCGCGATGACACGGCAGTCCCACCTGCGTCTTTACCGGCTTTATGATCACCACAACAACCCAGGCCGCCCACAGACGGAGGCCGCAGCGCTGCTGAAGGAACTCTCCCAATTCCGGCTGGAGCTCACGGCGGAGAATCCCATCATGGCGGCCCGGCTGTTGATCTACTTTGACAAGGAGACGGCCAGAGAGTGGACTCTGCTCTATGAGGAGTTCACCAAAATCGGCGTGCTGGTCAATGAAGTGGCTAAAACCGGCAATACCCGCGCCAATCCGTCAGAGGATGGCCGGGGCGTCAATGTGTCCGAAAAAATCCAGGACTACCTCGCCCACGTGAACCACCTGCTGGACAAGTGCCAGCACAAGATCGTAGCGACCAAGGAGGCTTAGGCACGCTGCTTCGCGGTCGTTGCACAGCGTGGAGTAGCGGACTTCACGCCAGTCGCGCCAGCCACTTGATCAAGCCGTCACGCCAAAAAAAGAGCGGGGCGGATCACTCGATCCGCCCCGACTCATTTTTCAGTCGTACCAACAG
>JANOBP010000522.1:0-14914 GCA_031411715.1 Verrucomicrobiaceae bacterium
CCCAGACAATCGGATCCTTGATGTCCTGCTTGAGACGCAGCGAGTAATCCACCACCACTTCACCTCCCAGCGTGACCCAAGTCAGTTCATTCCCAATGCGTAGCACCTGCACCGGGTAAGGATAAGTCGCTGGCAGCGGCCCCTCCTCTGCCATGCGCTGCAAAACTCGCGCTGCATGCGTCGCCTTCCACTTGTCGGGAGATTTTTGCTCTTCCTGAAGCTGCGCCAAGGTCGGCAGCTTATCATAAGCCAGCGGGATCTCGCGATACGCCGCACGGATGCTTCCCGAGAGTCGCTTCATGTTCGTCGTCAGCGCAGCCTCCACCGCCGTAGCCAGTGATTTGCCATGCGTCTGCGCCAGTTCCATCGTCTTGCGCGGATAGGGATTCTGATCGCCACTGCAACCATTCGCAAACATCGCCACAGCATCAGGATGCGCATTCTCAAGCTCTTGCTGGGCGTAACCCGCATAGTCGCCACTGAACTTTTGATGCCCCAGCGTTGTACAATGGCACGCATAACCAAAAACCACCGCAATCTCCTTCCCCTCCCCACTCGTCGCCTTCAAAACCGGCACCGTTTGATCCACCGGCCCACTCGGATTTGGGAAATTACTCCAACGACCCTTCCCATCTGGCGTGCGTCGATTCATCGACACACCACAGCGCGCCGTGCTGTAATCCAGATACGCCGGCACGGACTTCTTCATCGCCTCACCGATAAGCCGCACCATTGTGTCCTCAAGTTTCGCCGTATAGTCCGCCGCCTCCTTCTCACGCAGCGCCACATCATCCGCACCATGAATGCGGCTCGTGCGCAGTTCCGGCCCGCTGTGCGTGTGAGACGCATTGATCGCCAAGTTCGCCGGTTCAATGCCAAACTCCTTTTTCACCCGCTCAGCCACCGCCAAGCGCAAATTCCGTGGCACACCGATCAAATCCATCGTCACCAGCGCAAATTTAGCCCCCGCCTCATCCGTCAGCACAAAGGCTTTGGCATAAAGATCCAGCTCCACGCCCTCCGACGGCTTCGTCCGCGCCGCATAACCCGCCATCCACATCGACTTCTCCGGCGTAATCTTCGCCGATGCCGCACCCACCAGCCAAGCAGGCTTTTCCGCCACAGGAGCAGCAGCGATGGCTAAGACAGCGAAGAGAATTGGCAGCCAGAGTTTCATGCAGACTACCAAAGCCGCCATGCCACCAATTCTTTATCACTACGAGCAAATAAGCGATTCCCAGCAAAAGCCGGATGCGCCCAGGTTTTGCCGATAACCTGCCAGCGGGCGAGTTCTTCGCGCTTTTCGGGCTTCAGTGTCACATAGACCAGTTCGCCGCTCGCATTGAGCAGCGCGGCCAGATTTTTTGCCTCATACATCCACACCAGACTCATCTGCGGATTGCTGTCCTTTGGCGTGAGCGTGTTGTCATCGCTCCAGAGGATATTGCCAGTCTTCAGCTCGAAGGCTTGCAGTCCACGCTTCTTGTCAAGCATGTAAACCACACCGTCCTTGAACAACGGTGCCGACATAAGCCCGCAGATGTCCTTTTCGTTCTCCCACAACAGTTCAGCACCCGTTCCGAGCCGAAGCGCCTTCGCACCATGCCAGTATCCCGACACCACCAGCACGCCATCATGATACAGCGGCTGCGCGATGCTCACACCATACGTGATCTTATAAGGATACGTCCAGTTCACCGCACCGCTCTCTGGATTCAAACTCTGCACATGCTCCGGCCCCCACGCGATGAGTTGCCGCGCACCCGCATGTGTGATGATCTCCGGTGTGCAATACCCCGCGCGGTCCGGCCCACCACGCCACACCTCCTTGCCGCTACTTTTGTCCAAAGCCAGGACAGAGCCATCCTTCGCGCCCACATGCAGCAACACGCGTTCTCCGTCGATTACTGGCGATGCCGCAAAACCCCACGTCGGAATCTTCGCACCGAAAATTGCCACCGTATCTTCCTGCCACAGCACCTCACCCGTCTTCGCATCCAGGCACAAAGCCACCCCCGTCGCACCCAGCGCATACGCCTTACCATCCGTGATGTTCACCGAGGCACGCGGCCCAGTTCCATAGTCCATGCCACCATACGTCACCTCCCAGTCACGCCGCCAGACTTCCTTCCCACTCTCCGCATCAAAACACATCACCCGCTCCACCTCCTTCGGCGTCTTCAGACGGTCCATCACATAAACAAGGCCTCCAATCACCGTGACCCCACCGAACCCAGCTCCGATCTCACTTTTCCAGAGCCTCACCGGCTCCTTTTTCGTGAAGTCAGCAGGAACACCCACTGGATTCCAGCGCCCATCCGCATTCGGCCCGCGCCAGCGCGGCCAGTCTTCGACCGCAGAAGCGCTGATGGAGATGAGTAAAAGAGAGAAGAAAAACTTCATGCACTTCCAATACGAAGCAGTCAGGTAAACTTCGCAACGTCATGTCAAGCCATGCCTCCGACAAAAGTTTTTCACATCTCATGCTCATCAGTTGCCGCGTGTGATGCTCTCGCTAACTCCACGCCTCCCAATCAGGGCTAACACTTTCCAATTTCCCAACCATGTCTGCCGATAACGAACTCAACATCAATGTCGCTCACGTCGAGCGTGTCGCCAAAGAACTGGGCCTGCGCGCCATTCAAGTCGGCGCAACAGCGCAACTCTTCGCCGGTGGTGCCACCGTGCCCTTCATCGCCCGTTATCGCAAAGAGGCCACGGGATCGATGGATGAAGTGCAAATCTTGAACGTGAAGGAGCGCATGGAGCAGCTCGTGGCGCTGGACGACCGGCGTGGAGCCATCGTGAAGTCGCTGGAAGAGCGCAAGCTCATGACAGACGTCCTGCGTGCAAAAATCGACAAGGCAGAGACACTCAATGCATTGGAAGATATTTTCGCCCCGTTCCGTCCCAAACGCCGCACCCGGGCCACCATTGCGAAGGAAAAAGGCTTGGAGCCGCTGGCGGACTTCATCGAGGCCAATCTCATGACTCAAGGCGTCGATCTAAGTGCAGAAGCGATCAAATTCATAAACCTGAATCACGAAAACGAAGAACTACGAGTCAAAGATGCCGCGGACGCCCTCAGTGGCGCGCGCGACATCATCGCGGAGCGCATCAGCGACCATGCCGAGGCACGCGCAACGCTGAGAAAGTTCTTCACCGAGCAGTCCACCGTCGTTTCCAAGGTCATGTTTGGCAAAGAGACCGACGAAGAGGCGCAGAAGTTCCGCGACTATTTCGACTGGAGCGAGCCGCTGAAGGCCATCCCATCTCACCGCATGCTGGCGATCCGCCGTGGTGAAAAAGAAGGCTTCCTGCTCATGCGCATCACACCGCCGGAAGACACGGCGGTTAAGATGCTCGAAAACATTTTCGTCAAAGGCGGCAATGCTTGCTCAGACCAGATGAAACTAGCCTGTGCAGACAGCTACAAGCGTCTCATGAGCTCCAGCATGGAAACCGAGACGCGCTTGGAGTCCAAAAAGAAAGCCGACACCGAGTCCGTGCGCGTTTTCGCCGATAACCTGCGCGAGTTGCTGCTGGCAGCTCCACTTGGCCAGAAACGCGTGCTGGGCATCGATCCTGGATTCCGCACGGGCTGCAAAGTCGTCGTGCTCGATGCGCAGGGGCAGCTTTTGTTCAACGATGTCATTTACCTGCTCGGCGATGGCAACAGCCTCATGCATGCCAAGACGTTGCTGACCAATTTGGTCGAGCGCTTTAAGATTCAAGCCATCGCCATCGGCAACGGCACTGCGAGCCGCGAAACGGAAATGTTCGTGAACAAAATTGGACTGCCAAAAGCCATACCGGTGCTCATGGTCAATGAGAGCGGCGCGTCGATCTACAGCGCCAGTGAAGTCGCACGTGAGGAGTTCCCCAATCACGACATCACCGTGCGCGGCTCCGTCTCCATCGCCCGCAGGCTCATGGACCCGCTTGCAGAACTGGTGAAGCTCGATCCGAAGTCCATTGGCGTGGGGCAATACCAACACGATGTCGATCAGAACCTGCTGAAGAACAGCCTCGACAACGTGGTCATCAGCGCGGTGAACGGCGTTGGCGTAGAGCTGAATACGGCGAGTAAGCAGCTACTCAGCTATGTTTCCGGCCTGAACTCCAGCCATGCGGCCAACATCGTCTCCTTCCGCAACGAGAACGGCCCCTTCAAAACGCGCAAAGACCTGCTCAAGGTCCCCCGTCTTGGTGAAAAAGCCTTTGAGCAAGCCGCAGGCTTCCTGCGCATCCGTGACGCGGCACATCCGTTGGATTCAAGTGCCGTGCATCCTGAGCGCTATCCACTCGTCGAGAAAATGGCCGCTGAAATCGGCTGCACGGTGCCTGATCTGATGCAGCGCGCGGATTTGCGCCAGAAGATCGATTTGAAAAAGTATGTGAGTGCGGATGTCGGCCTGCCAACGCTGCAAGACATCATGAACGAGCTCGCCAAGCCAGGACGTGACCCCCGCAAGCAATTTGAAGTCTTCAACTTTGCCGATGGGGTCAGTGAGATGAAGCATCTGACCGTCGGCATGAAGCTGCCTGGCATCGTGACCAACGTAACGGCCTTTGGTGCCTTCGTGGACATCGGCGTGCATCAGGATGGTCTCGTACATGTGAGTCAGCTCAGCGACACCTTTGTGCGCGATGCTGCGGAAGTCGTCAAAGTGGCGCAGCGTGTCCAAGTCACCGTCACCGAGGTGGATATCCCGCGCAAACGCATCGCCCTGAGCATGAAATCTAAACCCGACTTCGAGAAGAAAGTCGGCAGCACTGGCCCGCGTCCCGCAGGTAGCGGCGGCGGTGGTCAAAGCGGTGGCCAGCGCAGCTTCTCCAGCAGCAGCGGTGGAGGCGGCATGGGGAATCCCTTTGGTGGTGGTGGCGGCGGTGACTGGTTCACTGCGGCAGCTCAAAAAGGGAAGAAGTAGAAAGAGCTCGAGCCCCAGGCGAAATTAAACTCTACCTGCAACGAGCTGCCTGCGCAGCGCGCTGCCCTTCCACAGGCGGCGTAGCGTTTCACGTGCTGGTTTTTCCACCAATCGGTTCACGCCTATCGCAAGCAGAAGAGCGACAATGACTGGAACAATCAGCCATGCTTCAGAGGTGAGTCCCGCCTTCTCCATGCGCGAGATAATGGCATAACCAATGTTCTGATGCAGGAGATAAAGTGGATAGGAAATGTCTCCTAGAAAAACCAACGGTGCGACAACGATCCACCGCAGCCTACCGGTGATGAACGCAAGAAAGAGCAGCGATGCGACACCAAGCGCCAACGCATGTGACACATCACGCACAAACCAAGCAGCAACAATGCACGCGAGCAGTAGCAGCCAGCGTGTCAGTGTGAACCCTTCCGTTTTCATGAGGTAAAACAACACGCCCGCAAAAAAGAAATGCCCATGCTCCAGCATTGCAGCCGTGCGGATCATTGGAGAAATGTGGACACCATGAAGATCAGCCCAACGCACAAGAAAAATGAGTGTGAGCCATACGAAAACCCATTTCTCGACTTGTTTCAGCAAACCGACGAGATGCAACCCACTGACAAAGCAGTAGAAAGACAACTCAACGGCCAGCGTCCAGTAAACACCATCCACGGCAGGCGTTTGCAGCCAGTATTGAATCATGGTGAGATTGATTAACGCCTCGCTACCCGTGACGTTTAGTCCTGGCAATGGAATCATCGACATGACAAAGAAAGTCAGGGCGATGCTTGCCCAGTATGGCGGATAGAGACGACTGAGGCGGTTCGCCACGAAATCCCATAGTGAACTGGATCTGGTCAGGGTAAGGAAAATAACAAACCCACTAATAACAAAGAACAATTGAACGCCAAAACGGCCCATCGGAAAATGAATCGGTGCGTTCGGCTGGCCAAAGAGTTCTTGGTACTGAACGGTGTAGTGAAACAACATCACGATGACGGCTGCAATTCCGCGCAGTGCGTCGAGTTCCTGAAGCCGCGATGTCGATTGTTCGCTCATTGGTTTTTGGCAATCCGGTGATACATCGCAGCCCATTGGTCGAGAATCGTATCTAGGTTTTGTGTCTGTAACATCAAGCCCCTGGCCGCATCACCGAGGCTGGCGCGAAGAGATGCATCACCGATCAGTCTAACCAAACCATCAGCAAACGCGCCCTCCTTTCGCTCACATTTCAAAAAGTGCCGTCCCTCAACACCAAGTTCTTCTCCGTTTTCCGGGAAACCTTCATAAGGAGAGAGCAGGCATGGTAATCCGCAAGCCATCGCTTCAAGAACGACGTTAGGCAACCCCTCGCGTTCAGAAGCAAAGACAAAAACATCTGCTGCTTGATAGTAATCTAGCACGTTCTCGACCTCGCAGGCAGAGAGCACAATACTTTTGGGATCGGGCAAATTCTCGATGAGTCGCAGTGTGTCTGCTGTGTAGGAGTCGAGTGTGGCTGCGGTGTCCATAAAGGTCGAGCGCCTGCCAACACTTCCCGCAATGGCCAAACGCGCAGTGGGCAACACTTTCAGCACTGTCACCCAGGCGCGAATGAGCAAATCCATACCTTTTCGTGGGACAAGGCTTCCCACAGAGAGCACTACGGGGGCTTCAGCGGGTAATCCAAGTCGCTGTCTCGCTGCGAGTTTCATCTTTGCATCAGCCGGCGAGAATCGCGCACAATTCACGCCATTGCCGATGACCTTAATGCGCGAGGGACTAACATTAAGGTAGCAGCGAAAGAACCGCTCAATGGAGCAAGTCTGCGGTATCAGTTGGGCCAGTCCGTTGAAAAATGCTCGGCCAACAGTTTTCAACCGCAGCTTTCCGAAGATCGTTGTAGGCAGCGGCCCGGGCATCATCGAAGTATTGTGCGTTGAGGGAACTCCACGCAGCCGTGATCGCCACACCTGCAATGTTGTATTCCATGAAATTCCGCAGCTATCGGTTGAGACCACGCACGAGCCAGATGGAAGATCTGCAGCGAGACGGAAAGCTTCGTGCAGGAGTATCTGGCGCTTTTGATGCACGGGGATGTTACCACTCATTGGCACGACACGAACCCGAATTGCAAAACGCTTTTGGAATTCCTCATCCACATCGCTCTCAATGGTCAGCCAGACAAATTCGACGCCTCTCTTTTGCAGTTCCGCTGCATAACCCACATGCCTCACCAAGCCACCGCCAAGCGATGCCCGTGTGAAGGTATCGACCGTGAAAATGACTTGTACCGGGCCTGATTCGTCCATTAGTCAAAGAAGGTTCGGAACCAAAGCTCCAGGCACACGAGCCGCCAAATAAGATTCGTGTTCTCCCCAGTGGCTAGGTAGCGATTGACTGCCTGCCTTGCGATCTGTGGGTTCACCGCACCCCGCTTTTCCAAATTTTCGATGGTAAGAAGACCCGAAACCCAGTTGTTGAAGTCACCTTCGCGAAACCATTTGGCCAAAGGCAATACGAAGCCGGATTGTGGACGCTTGGAAGCGGGCGAATAGTGTTTCTGCAATATTTTTCTCAAAACGCATTTGGTTTCTCCACCTTGTAGCCGCAAGGCTGGACTAATGCGTGCAGCCAGCACGGCAAGCGGGTGATCAAGGAAAGGCACCCGCGCCTCGAGGCTAGCGGCCATTGTCATTCGGTCGGCTTTCATCAGTGTGCATTCACTCATCCAAGTCCAGCGATCAATATGCTGCATTCGCTCGACCGGATCCCGCGAAGCGCATAGTTCAAGCAATGCTGCGATTTTTGACTCTGTACCCACCGCTGCATTTCGCGCTTGGGTTGAGAGGATATCACTTTCGTCGTCGCCTCTGATCGCTAGAAGAAATTTTTCGGCCTCACTGGTGCAGTGAGCAATCTTCATGAATCTGCTTAGACGCCCCCCGACGCCGGGTATCCTCTGAATGAGTGGCCAGAAAGGCACCAAAGCGCGGAGCCACGTTTCGTTTTTCGCAAATGCTGCCTGCCGAAGATAAGTACGGTATCCGGCGTTTGTTTCGTCTGACCCTTCACCGGTGAGAACAACGGTCACCTCCTGTCTCGCTGCTTTTGATAAAAGGTAAGTCGGTAGAACGGCAGGATCGCTGATTGGCTGGTCGAGATGCCAGATGATTTCCTCAAGCAGTCCAATGTCCGCGGGCTCGATCATCACTTCATGATGATCGGCCTTGAAATAATCAGCCGCGCCGCGTGAAGCAGCCACATCAGTGGTCAGATTGTCACCAAGGTTGGCTGTAAAGGTTTTCACCGGCTTCGAAGAAAGCTCGCTCATGAAGGCGAGCATCGATGTAGAATCGACGCCACCACTGAGAAATAAACCAAGGGGCACATCACTTACCAGGTGGCTACTTACTGCGTCCCGCAAGGCAGTCTCCATTTCACCTTCCGCCTCTTCCATCGAGGTGATCATTGGCCCATCGTATGGCATCTGCCAGTAGCTTGACTGCCGCACTCCAGCGACGTCTACGATCATCAACCCGGCGGACGGCAACCGCTGGATGCCAGAAAACATCGTCTCAGGACCAAGCGGATAGCGGAGCGTGACGTACTCACCTACCGCTTTCCAATCCACAGAGCGACTGACCAATGGATGGGAGAGAATCGACTTAATTTCAGAAGCAAAAAGGAAGAGTCCATCCTGTTCGGTCCAGTAGACAGGTTTGATGCCAAACCGGTCGCGTGCGACGAGCATTCTGTTCCTCTTTGTATCGAGAATCGCGATGCCGAACATACCGTTCAAATGCTTAAACACATCATCACCCCATTGTTCATAGCCATGAACAATGGTCTCGGTATCGGACTTGGTTTTAAAAATGTGCCCTGCAACTCGCAACTCAGCTGCCAACTCACGGTAATTGTAGATTTCACCGTTCAGGATAACCTGCACCGATCCATCCTCGTTTCCCATCGGCTGATGTCCGCCTGAAAGATCAATGATGCTCAGTCGGCGGAAGGCGAGTCCTGCATTAGGTGAGATGTAAAAGCCAGAGTCATCTGGTCCACGATGGATAATCTCTTCAGCCATGCGTTCCAGCACACCGGCTTCAATCCCCCTTCCACGACGATTAAATGCTCCCGCTATTCCGCACATAAAGTTTATTGATTAACCATTACCGTTACTCGTTTTATTCGCTTTGAAACCGAATTTACCCAGGAAAGGCATAAGTTCCAGTATCCAGACACGCTCATCATTCTTCATCATGAAAGCCGTGCCGAAGACAAACCAAATAATACAGGCTGCACCAATTAGAATCAGATTTAAAAAATCCGGCTTTGCATAAGGGGATATGAGAACGCAAGGCAGGAAAACGAACGCCGCCCTCAGTAGGGGCAAAGCGAGGAAGTTGCTCCAGATATGCGCGAAACCGATCCCAGCTGCGCGGCTCGCCAGCCAAGGCCAAATGAAGGCGCACACGACACTCTGCTCAAAACACGTCGCCCACGCCGCGCCCGGCGCGCCCATGCGGCCCGCGAGGTGCCAGCTCAGCGCAAGATTGAGGCCGCCGGCGATCCAGTCGATGGCGGCAAGCCGCTTGTGACTCGCCATGGCGAGAAGCAGCACCATGCTCGGCGTTTGCGCGATGAAGAGCGCCTTCGGCAGCGCGGCGGGAAACATGACAGCCCACGCCTGGGCCGCCTGCATCGGCACCCAACGCTGGAGAAAAGGCAGGCCGAAGAGCCACATCATGCCGCAGCCGAGCACGGCCACCATCGCGCACGCGATGCACGCGATGCGATACTGCTGGCGTAGTCCTTCGTGATCGCCGCTGCCGACGTAGTGGCTGAAAAGGCTGAGCAACTGACCGCCCGCCACGATGTGCGCGAGATCCACAAAGAGCACGGGGAAGCGGTTCCCGAGTGCGTAGCCGGTCACGGCGGCTTCGCCGGCCTGCATGGCGACGACGATGGGGTCAAAGGTGTTCCGCAGGCTTTGCCCGGACATCATCACATAGGCGACAAACGAGTACTTCAGGATCTCCACCGCCTTCGATTTCTCGAAGTCCCGGTACGAGAAGTGCAGCGGCGGGTCGATGCGCCGTGCAAAGAACGCCAGCAGCCCACACTCCATCATGCCGCATCCCGCCTGCATGCAGGCCACGCCCATGAGCCCCCAGCCGCTGCGCAGACTCCACCAGATGAGCAGACTCGATAACGTAATGCGGAAGATGGAGGCCAGCGCGATGCGGTCATAGCGGAGCTGGCCCTTCAAATAGCCCTGGAAGATCTGGCAGGCCGTTTGCACCGCCAGGAACGAGCCGAAGGCGAGCACGATGCCGCTCACCGTCTCTGGCGAGCCCATGGTGGGGAACAAATCTGGGGCAAGCCATGCGACGACGAGCGTGGCACCGAGCGAAATGACGGCGACGACGCCAAAAGTCGTCGCGCCCGTACCGGCGAGCACTCGGAGTTGTGCGGGGTCTTTGCTGCCGATCGCGCGCGCAAAGAAGCGAGGAAAGGAAATGCCGAGGCCGAGATCGAGCCAGCCGTATTGCGCAAACACGGCCATGAGCACACACCACACGCCATAGGGTCCATCACCAAGACCCGCCACCAGCATGGGCGTGAGGATAAAGGCGCTGACGATCTTCACCGCCTGATCCACGAGGCTCAGACCTGCCCCGCTGGCGATGCGGCGGGCGAAGCTCATTGCAGGCGGTCCATGAGCTGTAATCCGCGGCTCGCGGCGGCGAGATGCTTTTTCCAGGCGAGCCGTGCCTTGACCGAATCCGGAACGAACGAGGCCACGAAACGACGCACCATGGATGCCGGCCCGCGAAGTGGAGCGGCGGCCCGCGCTGTCACGGCGGTTTCATCGCCCGCCTGCCAGCGGGCGGCGTAGTCGCTCTGCTTCGGCCATGAGCTGAAGGGTTTCACCTCCGCCACCTTCTTCGCCCACACCAGCACCAGCATTTCGTTTTTCGACTCGAGCAGCGTGCGCACACTGGAGTCGGCTGGATCGGTGACGCGCCAAATCCTGCCTGGACGGTCGCAGAACTCCGCGAGGTACACGCGCACCATTTCGAATCCGTTCTCCAGGGACAGCACGCGGAAAAAAAGCTCCGGACTGAACTGATAAAATCCGTGGCCCAGCCACTGATTCGCCGGTGCGGAGGCCATGAAGTGACCGCCCACCTTCACGAGCGAAATGCAGCTCGCGATGGCATGGGGGAAATGAAAGACATGTTCCAGTGTGCCGCCGTCGTACACGAGATCATAACCCTCGCGGCTATCATTTCTCGGCAGGGATTCGTTGAGATCGTGGCAGATGGAACATCCTTGGTACGCGGAGTGATCAAGCGACTCAATCCGCTCCGCCCCCAGCCTCTTGAAGAACGCCTCGGCATAAGGTTCACGACTCATGTCGAGCCCGGTAACGTCCGCACCATATGTCGTGGTCAGGTGCCGCAGCCAGTTCTCTGTTAATATGGAATCAAGACGCCCCAAGGTGAGCACCGATTTCATCGGCATCCCCTGCTGACGTGCAAATGCGACAAGTGCCGCGCCTTTAAAATCAAGTGCCATTCGAGTTAAGAAGTTCGCTTGCTAAACGCGGCGCAGTTGTATTTCAACCTTTGGTTTCTGACACTTGATTCTCTGTTGCTCCTGATGTCTATGATCGACCTCTCAAATTTTGCGAATGACCAAAACAATCCCAGCCATCATCTGCCCTCTCTGCGCATCTACCGATATGCTGGCTTTCGAAGTAGAGGACGCACCTGGAATTCTCCGTTGCAAGAACTGTAGCTTCATCTTTGCACCAGCTGTAGAAAGCGAGGATGAGACGCTGTATGATGCCAGTTTTGGCGATCAAAATGTACATCCCACATACGAAAGACGCGGCGGAAAGTATGTCATCAAGAATGAGGAAAAACTTGGAGCACTTCTGGATCAGTTTGAGCCGTTTCGCGTAAAAGGGCGCATTCTGGACATCGGGTGCAGTGCAGCGTTTTTTATGCATTTAGCACAAAAACGTGGTTGGAAAGCACAGGGCGTGGAAATTGCACCTTGGGCGGCTGAATTCTCACGCAAGGAACTGGGCGTGGATGTCTTCAACGGAATGCTACAGGATGCCAAGTTTGAGAGTGATTCGTTTGATGTCGTTTTCAGCAGCCACGTCATGGAACATATTGGCCAGCCACTAACACTGCTTCGTGAAATGGCGAGAGTGCTGCGACCTGGCGGTATCCATGTCACGGTGGTTCCCACACAATTTGCTTCGCCAAGTTGGCGACTGGCTCGGCGCTTCATTGGCGATCCGCCGCCAATTCATGCTTCGTTTTACACGGCAGAGACTTACACAGCTTTTCTCAAGCAAGTGGGGCTGAAGGTGGTGCGCCTGGAATACAATGTAGAGCTTACTCGTCTGCGCGATCTGCTGCGCAGCAAGGCGGATACTCTCAAGGCCTGGCGCGAGGACAAAATGGCCATCGTAAGCGGTGTTGATGCTCCCACGCCCAAGCGCCGGGGCTGGATGGCTCTGGTGAAAAAAATGCTCAATCACTTGGGCACCGCTTGGGGCTATGGCGATGAGATGCTGGTCATCGCAGTGAAGGAGGGTGCATGACACGCGGATTCCTCTACACAGCCTTTGGAGCGAAGTATGTGGAGGAAGCACGTGTCTCGGCACGATCTGTGAAGCGCGCCGATGCATCTGCAAAAATTTGTTTGGTGACTGATAAGGCGCTGGAGCCAGATGCAGAGTTTGACATCGTGATGCCGATCACCAAGGCGTCCTCAAATGAAAACTATGCCAAGCTGGACAGCGGTGCCTACTACCGAAAGATCGAACAGTTTGTCCGCTCACCTTTTGAACGAACCATCTATCTGGACAGCGACACATTTGTGACCGCTCCTCTAGGAGGATTGTTTGACTTGTTGGAGCGTTACGACCTGCTGGTGACGTTGGATGGCAACGCGGAGGTCAACTACCGCTTTGAGCAGACGGAGGCACCGTTCACCTCTATCCCGAAAGAGTTTGGTGCCTTCAACGCTGGTGTCATTGCCTTCCGGAAAAATGAGACAACCGACTCCTTTTTTAAACTGTGGCATCAAAACTACAAGGAACACGTGCAACGCCATACAGTTAACGATCAGCCAGCCTTTCGCCTCAGTCTGTATCAATCCAATGCGCGTTATCATGTGCTACCAGTGACTTACAACTGGTTCTGTTGGATACCTAACTTCATCCCCTCTGGCGGCCGTGTGGTGGTGATGCACGGTCGCAATCCCTGGCTCTTCAAGTGGGCACATAAGTTCGATGCCCCCACTGCTACCATCGTTGGAAGCACGTCCTGGAAGCATCAATTCATATCAATTGCCGCGCGTGTGCTGCATTGGCTCTCGCGCAAGGGAGTCATTTCTCGGCCCGAGCTATGAGCGAAAGGCGCACGTTTCAGTTTTTGAATGTGATGCGCCTCATCAGCGCAGTTTGGGTAGTGCTGTCCCACATAGCTTCATCACCCCTAAACAAGGAAGCGTTTGATCCGCAAGCAGCATGGGTGCTAAAAGTGCTGCTGCTGCCATTCTCGGGTGTGGCGGCGGTGATGGTTTTCTTTGTCATCTCCGGCTTTTGTATTCATTGCCCCTATGCAGCAGGCAAGACACTTAAACTTACGCCCTTCTACCTTCAGCGGCTTGCACGTATTGGGCTCCCCTTACTTGCTGCAATAATTATCCATTACGGATGCGGCACCGTGCCAGCGTTTAAGAACGTGCTCTGGTCCATATATTGCGAGATCATTTATTATGTCATCTACCCGCTACTCCAGTTGCTGATGAAGCGCCTGGGCATGTATCGCGTGTTGCTGGGTTCATGTGTCGTTTCCTGGCTTTTTTGCCTGCTGCCGGAAGAAGGCTATGGCCACATCATGGCCTATGGGAATGCGTGGACATGGCTAGTCTGCCTGCCGGTCTGGCTTGGCGGTTGCGTGCTGGCCAACTGGCTTGCTGGCGTGGATAGCGCACCTAGCATTATAGAAAACATCGGCGCTCGGCTTGGCCGCCATTTGGTCATTACCCGTTGGCTCATCTGGGGGCTGTCGTCTCTGCTTCTGGCGCTGGGGATGAAGCAGATCTTCCCGTTCAAATACTCGCTTCCTCTCTTTGGCTTGGTGGTGATACCATGGCTGCTTGCTGAGATGCGACGACCAGATCGGGCAACGTGGATGGCGCGCTGGGGAGTCGCGGGGTATTCGATTTATCTGATCCATCCTCTGGCGGAAATGCCGGCTGTTTTGCAACTTTCAGGACACCAACCGTTGCTGCTGTGGCTAGTCAAGATTTTCATATCTGCGTGTGCCGCAGCCTTGTTTTATTTCGTCGTAGAAAAACCTTCGCATCAACTTGCGCGCATGCTCGGTAGCGCACGCCGGACATTAGTGCAGTAGCCATTCTCGAAAAATACTCAAACTTGTGTGAGCTATTGAACGGTGCGATTAAACAACTGGGACCTCTCCCTCACTCACTAATGCATCCCTCTATCTTCCGCCTACTCGATCAACCCAGCCTATGGATCATGAGTTTCAGGGTCGTGGATCGCGCCATGGGGTTCCTCACCTACCAACGGAAGCGCACCATGCGTCGCGGAATTGAAACCCGGCTACGCGAACAAGGGCTCTACGGCGATGAGGTAATCCGAGGCTCGTTCAAGGGCCTAAAGTTCCCAGTTGGCAAATACGCCTCCGCGCGATTTGAAAAGATCATCGGTGCCAACGAGCATGAGCTTTACCCGCTGATCGAGCGCCTAGTGGCGACGAAAAACTACGATGAGATCATCAATGTGGGGGCGGCCGAGGGATTCTACGCCGTGGGTCTGGCTCGGGTCTTTCCAAAGGCAAGGGTCATTTGCTACGAGGCGCTGGCTGATGAGCGCGAGCAATGCCGTGTGATGCTGGAGACGAATGGCGTGGCGGACAGGGTAGAGATCCGTGGCTTCTGCACATCAA
>JANOBP010000523.1:0-3014 GCA_031411715.1 Verrucomicrobiaceae bacterium
CAGCCGCACGCCGCGTTTCTCGCCGACATTGACGGCGATGGCGTGAAGGACATCGTCACCGGCAAGCGCTACTGGGCGCACAACGGCCACGATCCCGACGAGCGCGGCCACCGCGTTATCTACTGGTATCAAACCAAGCGCGATGGCAAGGGTGGTGTCGATTTCGTCCCGCACCTCGTCGATGCCGAGAGCGGCGTTGGAACCGACGTTCAAGTCGGTGATGTGAATGGCGACAAGCTGCCCGACATCGTCGTCGGCAACAAAGCGGGCGTTTACATCCTCACGCAGGAGCGAAAGGAAACCACCGCCGATCTCACGCCGAAGAAGCTCTATGGCCCCGCGCTCAAACCGCAGGCCGAATACGCCAAAGGCCAGTCGCCTGCGGATGCGCTGAAGTCCATGCAGCTCCCCGGCGGCTTCAAAGCCGAGCTCATCGCCGCGGAGCCGGATCTCGTGCAGCCGATGGCCTTCACCTTCGACGAGCGCGGTCGCATCTGGGTCGTGGAGGGAAACAGCTACCCGAAGCCCCGCGAAGTCGGCGCAGGCCAGGACCGCATCAAGATCCTCGAAGACAAGGACGGCGACGGCACCTTTGAGACGAAGAAAATCTTCTGCGAAGGCCTGAACCTCGTCAGCGGCATCGAGCTCGGCTTCGGTGGTGTGTGGGTGGGGGCGGCACCGTATTTGATGTTCATCCCGCGTGATGGGGACTCAACCATACCCTCTAATAAGTCGGATAAGTCGAATGAGTCTTATAAGACCTATTCGAAAGTCCCGGGCCTCAACTTCACCGCCTACGCTCTCCTTGACGGCTGGGGTTCGCAGGACACCCACGAAACCCTCAACAGCTTCATCTGGGGCCCTGACGGCTGGCTTTACGGATGCCACGGCGTCTTCACGCACAGCAAGGTTGGCAAGCCCGGCACGCCGGATGAGCAGCGCATTCCCATCAATGCCGGCATCTGGCGTTACCATCCCGTGCGGCATGAGTTTGAAATCTTCGCCGAGGGCACCAGCAATCCCTGGGGGCTGGATTATGACCAGCATGGCGAGTTCTTCGTCACCGCCTGCGTCATCCCGCATCTTTACCACATCGTGCCGGGCGGACGGTATCAGCGCCAAGCCGGGCAGCACTTCAACGCGCACACCTACGAGGACATCAAGACCATCGCCGACCACGCGCACTACGCCGGCAATCCGCGACCCGATGTGAGCTTCGACAAAACCACCGGCGCGGGCGTCATGAACAACGACACGAACGCCCTCGGCGGCGGACACGCGCACTGCGGCCTCGCCATTTATCAGAGCAGCCTCTTCCCGCCGACGTATCGCAACCAGCTCCTCTTCGGCAACCTCCACGGCCATCGCCTCGTCGCGAACTACACCGACCCGCACGCCAGTACCTACATCGGCAAACACGCCGCCGACTTCCTGCGAGTGAACGACATGCACTTCATCCCCGTCACGCAAAAGGTCGGTCCCGACGGCGCACTCTACGTCAGCGACTGGAGCGACCAACAAATCTGCCACCGCGGCAGCAACGCCGTCGAAAACTGGGACCGCAGCAACGGGCGCATCTACCGCATCAGCTACGACGGCTGGAAGCCGTGGAAGGGTGGTCTGGAAAAGGCTGATAGCCTCACCAAACTGGCAATGACCACCACCAATGAGTGGGAGGCACGGATGGCGAGACGAATAATGATGGAGAACCTGCCGCGACCAATGCCAACAACTGCAATGGCGGAACATGACGAGACATTGGAGGCGGCCGTTCAAGCCAACCACAAGGTCCAGACACGCTTGAGGGCCATCTGGCTTCTGGGAGTGATCGAAGGCGGCCAGCCTGAGAAGATTTTGAAGATCTTAAAAGAAGAAATTGACCCAACTGTTAGAAGCTGGTGCGTCCGCACACTAAGCAACTTTACATCCGCCGATTTTTATGATCGCAGGCTGGCTGCAGTCAGATTTCATCTTGGGTCTAGTGAAAAAGTCACAGAGCCGCAAGTCTCTTCAATAACGAAGGAACTCATTGAGCGGTTCAACCCTGTAACGAAAGAAGCGGAGAAAGAGACTTCGGCCGTGGTTCGTCGAGAAATGGCGTCTTTGCTGCAGCGCCTCCCCCTTCAATTTCGCAAAGACCTCGCCATCGCCCTCCTAAAGCATGGCGAGGATAAGGACGATCCGATGATCCCATTGCTCATCTGGTATGGCATCGAGCCGGTGGTGGCGGCGGATGCGGCGGTGGGGATGCAGCTCGCGAAGGTGTCGAAGCTCGAAAAAGTCACCGGATTCATCTACCGCCGACTCTCCTCCGATGATGCGGGACGTGCCGCCATGCTCGCTGAACTTGCGAAGGAGCCTGATGCCACGAAGCGCGAGCCCGTGCTCGCCATGATCGTCGCCGCCGCACGCGGCAGTGGTAAACTGACGATGCCGAAGGATTGGCCGGAGATCGCGAAGAAGTTGGGAGTCCCGCCTTCAGGCGGAAAGGTAGGCGCTGGGTCTGCGACGACAAATGCCACGAAGGACACCTCTCCGGCTAAAGCCGGGACTCCCAACTTAATCCAAGAACTCGGTGCGCTGTTCGGCGATGCGGAGTCGCTGCAAGCCTTCCGTAACCAGCTCAGCTCGCCCACGCTCGACACGCCAGCACGCGAGAAAGCGCTGGCGGTTCTCCTCCAAGCCCAAGACACCGCCACCGCGAAGCTCCTCCAGCAAATCGTCTCGACCAAAGACGCTCCGTCGTCACTGCGGCGCAGGGCAATCCAATCCCTCGCCTCGCTCAAAGACACCGACACACCGCAGATCCTCAGTGCTTCGTTGCCTTCGTTACCTCCTGTCGAACTCCCCGATACCATCAACACGCTCGCTTCAACAAAGGAGGGCTCGAAAGCTCTCTTGAAGGCCGTGGAGGCCAAAACGGTGCCCGCCACGGCCCTTTCGCCGTTTTTGGTGCGCCAGCTCACGGCCTTCGATGACGCGGAGATCAACGCCTTGATCAAATCCGCCTGGGG
>JANOBP010000524.1:0-3567 GCA_031411715.1 Verrucomicrobiaceae bacterium
CCGCGCTGGCCCTGACCTGCTGCACGGGGCTTCCACCACACACTGGCACCACTCTGCCGCCCGCGAGCAAAAAAGCCCCCTTTGTAAACTCTCTCGGCATGCGCTTTGTGCCAGTGCCAGGCACCCACATCCTCATGTGCACCACGGAGACGACCGTGGCTCAATTCAAAGCCCTCATGCAGTATCAGCGTCCCGACTTCCCCCAGGAAAGCAATCACCCGGCAGAAAGCGTGAGTTGGAACACATCCAAAGAATGGTGTGCGAGACTTTCCAAGCGTGAGGGGCGCAACTACCGCCTCCCCACCAGCGCCGAATGGACCGCTGCCGTCGGGACCAACACCACCTACCCATGGGGCAACCATATGCCGCCTCCTGATAACTTTGGCAACTACATGGGCGAAGGACACACCGACAGTTATGCCTCACATGCCTACTTCCGCTCCCTCGAGAACAAGAGTGGCTTTTGGACGATCATTCAGGGCTTTCATGACAACTACGTCTTCACCGCGCCAGTCGGTAGCTACCCGCCGAACCGTTACGGCATTTACGACCTCGGCGGCAATGTCTGGGAATGGTGTGAAGACTTATGGGATGCCGATCATGACTGGCGCGTGCTGCGCGGCGGCTCATGGCTCAATCACTACAACGACCGCCTCAAAACCGCCTACCGCCTCAACGGCACGCCTGACGGTCGTAACGTCAGCCTTGGCGGCTTTCGCTGCGTGATCGCAGAAAAGGATGATGTCCGCTGAGGGAAGCAAGCGTCCCTCCCGTGCCTCGATCGCTGACCGCTGCCGATCCAACCCCGATAGAAAAGTAATGACAAACGATTGACTTCGTGAGTGTATGACGTGTCCGAGCCTTGGACATCCAAACATCCTACCGACCACCACCCATGAGCAATCAACAAGCGCTAGCCATCGCCGAAACAAACCTCCACGTGGCAACCCACCCCAGTCATCTCATCACCCGATTCGCCGCGCTAGGGATCCTGGCGCTCGGCTTCCTCTGCTCGAGTCAGTCCGCCATGGCGCAGGTGGTGGAGGGCCAGTTTTATCGGATTAAGAACGTCGGCAGTAAGAAGTTTCTGGCGCTCGGTGGTGATGCAAAAACCGTCGTGGGAGCGCAAATTGTGCAGAGAGTCCACGGCCAGGATGCGCGCCAGCAGTGGTCCTTCGTCAAGCAGGGGGTTTTCTTCAAGATCATCAACCGTCAGAACGGTCAAGCCCTCAATGTCCAAGGCGCCTCCACTGATGAAGGAGCGCCCATCATTCAATGGGAAGCAGACGTCAAAGGAAAGAATCAGCGCTGGACGCTGGAGCCGCATGGAGCCTATTTTGTGCTCAAAGCAAGGCATAGCGGCATGGTGGTCGATGTGGCCGATGGTGCCAAGGAGCGCAAAGCAGCCATCGTCCAAAATACCTTCCGCAACACCGAGACCCAGCTCTTTGAGTTCGTGCCTGTGCAATAAGTCGTCTTCGTATATGCGTGCAGAGTGCGGTGAGGTGAGAGCTTCTGAATCCTCCTCATAATCTTACTTCGCCACCCTTTCGGCGCGAAACTTCTGTGTGCTTGAGTCACGGAATTGTCGGCGAGTTTGGGGTGGAGTTTCACAGGGCGTGTTTACTACCAAAAAGCGGACGTTCGCCAGAGGCGATAAAGTGGGCCAAAGGCTTGTTGGTGCTTACCAAGTAAATGATTGAGCATCTATGTGCGGAGTTGACCGATTATCCCAAAAAAGGACGAGCTCAGCCAGGAAGGCAAAACGATGGAACAGATCGTCATCAATGCCGGATTATTGACGACCTTTGCCCTTTAACACATGGGCCATCAAGGGTGCCAACTTAGGTTATGTGCCGTGATTGGCACGGAATGTCCATGTGCCTGAATAAACCGCCTACCAGACGCGCTCGAGGAAGCGCTCGACGAAGCCTTTGTTGCTGCCGGGGCTGCGGTAGCGTTGTTTGCTGCCGGGGCCGCTTTTGGCAATGAGGGGGCCTTTATGTTCGACGATACGGATGGTTTTAATCTCGATGCGGGCGATGGGGCAGTCGTTGCTGTCGGCTGGGAGTCGGGAGATGCGTTGGATGGACTCAATACCGTCCACGACTTCGCCGAAGACAGTGTATTTGCCATCCACGGCACCGTAGTTGCCCAATGAAATGTAGAACTGGGAGCCGTTGGATTTTCGGGAGGGGTTGACGGAGTCACTGCGGCGGGCCATGGCAACGGAGCCGAGGGTGTGGGTGCGTTTGATCTCGGCAGGGATGGTTTTGTCCTCGCCGCCAGTGCCCCACTCGTCGCGCTTTTCTTCATCGGCAGTGAGGGGGTCGCCGGTTTGGACGAGGAAGTTTTCAATGGCGCGGTGGAAGGCGAGGCCGTCATAGCTGCGGCTTTCACAGCGGTCGATGAAATTGGTCACGGTCTGTGGAGCGCTTTCCGGAAAGAGCTCGATGATGACGGTGTCGAGCGAGCCTCCCAGCATGATCTCCATGATGGCAAGCTGATGTACGGAGTCCCTAGCCCATGTGGCGGGGTTGATACGGCCCGGGGTGGGGGCGAGTGGGAAGGAGCCGCGCGCAGGGCCTGTGCTCTGGACGATGGTTTTGGGAGCGCTGGTATTGGATGGAAGGGTCGAGGGAAGAGTGGTGCTAGGTACTCCTTTGTCGGCAGCATTGAAGATGGCTTTTTGCGCTTCGTCCGCCAGCTTGTCCACGCCGGTGGAACTTGGCAGGGTGGTGGGCTTGAGCGTGGAAGGCACGGGCAGTTGCTGGGCCGTAACGGTGCTGGCCAAGGCCGCGAGGAGGAGGGTGAACAGGTGCGTGGTCTTCACAGGAGGGACGTAGGACTTGGAGTCAGCAAGGAAACAGCAAGCTGAGCATTAACGAATGCTAGCCGGGGCGACGACCGCAGGTGCTGGTGGCACAGGCGCGGAGACTGGCGCTGGAGCTGCAGCGGGCTGGGCTGGGGCCATCATGGCAGGAGCGGAGGTCATGCCGCCCATGTCGCTACTCCTTGGCTGTGGGAACATCTGCTTTGGGCCACCGCGTGGCTTGCGCTTGGCCATACCCCAAGCCACATCAGCGGCATCGGCCTCAGCAACGGTGGGGTAATAAATGTCAGCACGGTGGAAGGAGCAGGAAACAGCACCCCAAGTGAGTAGCGCAGCAAGAAATAGGCGGGTAATGATCATTGTTAACGATGTTTGAATTCTTAGTGGGAGATGCCGCGATAGTATGCTTTCAGCGTGTGACTGGCAACTGCGAATCCAGTTCCATTCGCCCAGTATGTCATTCAGGTGTTTTGAGTTCTGTTCAAAAAGAATTCGCTCGGAGCAAAAATTTGGCGCTCATTGTCTGCCTTCTATTCTATGCAGGCTCTTATCACCGGCGGCGCCGGATTCATTGGATCACACATCGCTCAGGCACTCTGTGCACGCGGAGCCAAGGTCATTGTGCTGGATGACCTTAGCACCGGCAGTCTCGAAAACCTTGCCTGGCGAGGCCAGAACGACGCGCTGGAATTTGTCCAAGGGGATGTGCGAGATGCG
The DNA here is from genome assembly GCA_031411715.1 of Verrucomicrobiaceae bacterium. Classification (GTDB taxonomy): domain Bacteria; phylum Verrucomicrobiota; class Verrucomicrobiia; order Verrucomicrobiales; family Verrucomicrobiaceae; genus Prosthecobacter. Next base: position 3,551 of record JANOBP010000524.1, read on the forward strand.
GCGCTGCTCGCCAAGAT
>JANOBP010000525.1:0-4020 GCA_031411715.1 Verrucomicrobiaceae bacterium
TACCCCAAGCCGGCACCGAGATCGACGCGGTGCAGATGCGTGGCCAGCTCAATGGCCTCAAGGACCTCATCGATGCCCTCAACGTCATCCTCTCGGCGACCGTCGATGGCGTGAGCACCATCAACCCCAATGAGCCCGCCATGGCGACGGCGAATCTGGTGGGCAGCGTGCTGCACTTCTCTTTCAGCATCCCGCAGGGCTATCAAGGGCAGCAGGGAATCCAAGGTTACCAGGGGGAGCCAGGGGCGCAGGGCCCGCCCTTTGCGCAGGCTGTGGTCGATGCCGTGAACACCCTCGACCCCGGCCAATCGGCGACGGTGACGGTGTCTTTTGATGGGACGAACGTGCGCTTCACCTTTGGCATCCCGCGTGGAGAGACCGGCGGCACCGGTGACCAAGGCGAGCAAGGCCCACCGGGTGAGGTCACGAATTCGGCTTTGGCCAATGCCATCAGTGGCACCAGCAGCAATACCAATGCCGTCAGCACCCTGGACGCACCCTTTGCCGACCCGGATGCCGAGGCGCTTCGGCAGGCTTACAATTCGCTGGTGCTGGCGGCGAGGCGGTAGAGTTGCCCGGGTGCGCTGCAACCTGTAGATGCGAGTTGCACAGCAACTGGGCTACTTGAGACCCGCTGCGGCAGGCTGAGACGCGGATCAATGCGACCGCTTCTGCTCGAAGAGCCACCGCCAGAACTCGGCGTTGTCATAGGTCTGGGTCCAGGAGTCGTGGCCGACGCCGGGATAGATGGTGAGTTTCACGGGTGCGCCGGCTTTCTTCAGGGCATCGTGAATCTTGTGGCTGAACTCCACGGGCACGGCTCCGTCTTTGTCACCGTGGAAGATCCACGCAGGCAGGTGCTTGAGGCGCTCCGGCGAGACCCAGCGCACTCCAGCACCGCCGCAGATGGGGGCGATGGCTGCGTAGGTGTCCGGATATTCGAACGCTGTCTCCCAAGTGCCAAAGCCGCCCAAACTCAGGCCGGTGAGATAGACTCGATCGGCATCGACTCGCAGCGTTTTGACGAGGTGATCCGTCACGGCCTTCACCGCATGCGGATTCCAGATTTCCTTCGGCTCGCACTGCAAGCTGACCATGATGGCCGGAAACTTCTGTCCGGCGGCGATGAGCTTGGGTGGGCCGTGTTTTTTGAGGGGCTCAAGATCGGTGCCGCGCTCTCCTGACCCATGCAGGAAGATCACCAAGGGCCATTTTTTGGCCGCGTCGGCCTCGTAGCCCTCGGGCAGTGACTGGAGGTAACGATAGCTGGCTTTGATGACAAAATCACCGCTATAGGACTGCTGCGTTTGGTTATCGGCAAAAAGCGTGGAGGCAATGAGGAACAGGAAGGCGAGTGATTTGACCATGAGCAGAGAACGATGTCCTGAAGTCGGGCCTTTCGGGAGCGATCCCTTCCCTGCCCGATCGTCTCTGAACAAGGCCACGCGTTAAAGCGCTTTCAACGCGGCCTGGAACTGCCGGTGCCTGGAAGGGCACTGAGGAAAAAATATCGCGGAGAGCGCAGCAGGTCGCCAACCTCACGGATGGCCATGCAGAAAAGCAACTCTTTGAGTCGGTCATGCGCCTGCGGGTGCTTGATGAGGTGCTTCTCTAAAAAGCCACGCAAACGCCGATTGGCTCCAAACTCAATCGGGAGCGTGCCCAGATTCAAAAGCAGCACGAAAGTAAAAATACCCGCGAAGACAACGATGGCTGTGCGAGGCACCAAAACCCGCCCGATCATGAGCCCGATGACCAAGAGCAGCGCCGCCATGGGAATGTAGCGCGCCATGCGGATGCAGCTTTGCCGCCACTTCAGCTCGGCCACGCCCTCCGCGCCTGTTTGCACGGCATGCGCGGCCTCATGCAGCGCCACGGCCCAGGCGGCTAGAGTGGTGCCCTGCGCCACGTCGCTGCGCAGAAAAAGCCTGCGCCTGGAGGGATCAAAGTAGTCGGTGACCACGCCATTGTGCTCGACAATCTGCACATCATGCACGCCCTCGGACTTCAAATAGAGCATCGCGATCTCGCCGCCATGATGCGCTGTGGGAGAGGTGACGCGCGCCCCTTTGCTCATCACCGACTCAAAACGCCCGGAGGCCCACTGGCTCACGCCAATGCCCAGAACGATCACCACGCCGAAAAGAAGAAACACCATGTGCAGATGAGAACGCCGCCTGAGCGGGATGTCATCCGTGTTTTGTTGATTTATGCCCACACAACCTCACGCGGCTGGATAAGACACATTTTTGGCAGTATTTGGACCAATTGTACATGCAAAAAGGCTGCATGACTGCCGTAACACTTTCATACTACCCAGAATCACTTTCATACCACCATGCTGAGCAACGCCAACCTCCTCATCGCAGCTTTGTTAGCCGCCGCATCGTCCGTTTCTGCGGAAACCGTCGGCTTTAACAAGGATATCCGCCCCATCTTGGCGGATGCGTGCTTTCACTGCCACGGGCCTGACCCAGGAACGCGTAAAGCGGGCCTTCGCCTCGACACGGAAGCTGGATTCTTCACTGCAAAAAAGGATGAAGAACCGACAGTCATCAAAGGCCAGCCAGACAAGAGTAGTCTGTTCCAACGCCTCCTCTCCAAGGATGAAGACGAGATCATGCCGCCGCCTGAGTCGCACAAGACGCTGAAGCCGGCTGAGATCGCCAAGGTGAAGGCTTGGATCGAGCAAGGTGCTCCCTGGCAGCCGCATTGGTCACTGATTCAGCCGCAGCGCACGGCCGCACCTGAGGTGAAGGACAAGGCATGGGGGAAGACACCTGTGGATCGCTTTGTTTTGTCTAAACTCGAAGCCGCAGGACTCAAACCCGCGCCTGAGGCCGATGCGCATGCGCTCATTCGTCGCGTGAGTCTGGATCTCACTGGGCTGCCACCTTCGCCGGAGTTGGCGAAGCGCTACGCCACCGCTGACAAGCTCGCCGACTCTCAACTCAATGCGCTCGTCGATGAACTCATGAAGTCACCTGCCTATGGCGAGCATCGCGCTCGTTACTGGCTGGATGCAGCACGCTATGGCGACTCGCACGGCCTGCATTTCGACAAACCACGCGAGATGTGGCCTTACCGCGATTGGGTGGTGAAGGCCTTCAATCGCAACGAGCCTTTCGATCAGTTCACCATCGAGCAGATCGCGGGCGATTTGCTGCCAAAGCCAACGGAAGACCAACTCGTGGCCACGGGCTTCCAGCGTTGCAACATCACCACGAATGAGGGCGGCACCATTGATGAAGAAAACCTCGCCAACTATGCGGCGGATCGCGTGCAGACGATTGGGTGGGTCTATTTCGGCCTCACCACGAACTGCTCGCAGTGCCACGATCACAAGTTCGACCCCATCACGCAGCGCGACTACTACTCGATGGCCGCGTTCTTCCGCAACACGACGCAGAAGGCCAAGGACGGCAATGTGAAGGATGGCCTCGGCCCTTTTCTGGTGCTGCCGACGGATCAAGATCGTCCGCGTTGGAGCGCTCTGCCCGCCGAGATCGTTGCGGCGAAAACCAAGCTGGATGAATCACGCAAAGGCGCGAAGCCGAGCTTTGATCAATGGCTTGCCAGTGCTAAGCCCGAGGACCTCGACAAAGATGTGCCGAGCAAAGGCATCGTCGCTCATGTGCCGCTGAATGAAGGCGTGGGCAGCGAAGTCACAGGCGTGTGCGGTGCGCCGAAGAAATTCAAAGCCACCGGCGAAGTATCGTGGAAGCCCGATGGCAAACTCGGGCCTGCACCGGTGATGAAAGCAGGCGGCACCTTTGAGATCGGCGACGTGGGCGACTTCGAAAAAGATCACGCCTTCAGCTATGGTGCATGGGTTCGTGCAGGCCGCGCAGGCGTCTTCGGCGGCATCCTCGCTCGCATGGACGAGAAGGGCGACTACCGCGGTTGGGATCTTTTCCAAAACGACACCAAGCTCAGCGTCCACATCGTCTGCAAATGGCCTGATGACGCGATCAAAGTCACCACGAACAAACCCGCCCTGCGGCCCAATGTTTGGCAGCA
>JANOBP010000526.1:0-3718 GCA_031411715.1 Verrucomicrobiaceae bacterium
AAGTACCCTTCCTTCTTGCGGTCCTCCATGGCGGTTTCGCTGCGTTTGTCGTCGGCGCGGGTGCCACGTTCGGTCTGGCGGGCGGCGGCGACTTCGGCGACGATTTCGTCGATGGTGCTGGCGGTGGATTCGACGGCGCCGGTGCAGGTGGCGTCGCCGACGGTGCGGAAGCGGATGGTCATTTCTTTGACCTTCGATTTCTCTTCATCGAGTAGAGGGATGATGCCGGTGCTGGCGTCGAGAAGCTGGCCGTGGCGCTCGATGATTTTGCGCTGGTGGCTGAAGTAGAGGCTTGGCAGTGGAATGTTTTCCTGGCGGATGTACTGCCAGATGTCCATCTCGGTCCAGTTGCTGAGCGGGAAGACACGGAAGTGCTCGCCGAAGTGTTTACGACCATTGAAGATGTTCCAAAGCTCGGGGCGCTGGTTCTTGGGATCCCATTGGCCGAACTCATCGCGGTGGCTGAAGAAGCGCTCCTTGGCGCGGGCTTTTTCTTCATCGCGACGACCACCGCCGAGGCAGGCGTCGTATTGGTGCTCTTCGATGGTGTCGAGCAGCGTGACGGTCTGCAGCTTGTTGCGGCTGGCGTTGTGGCCTTTTTCTTCCTGCACGCGGCCATCGTCGATGGATTTTTGCACGAGACCGATAGTCAAGGTCGCGCCGATTTCCTGCACGAACCAATCGCGGTATTCCATGGCCTCGGGGAAGTTGTGGCCGGTATCGACGTGGAGCAGCGGGAAGGGGAGTTTCGATGGATAGAAGGCTTTGCGAGCCAACCAAGCCATGACGATGGAGTCTTTGCCGCCGGAGAAGAGAAGCGCGGGTTTTTGAAACTGCGCGGCGGTTTCGCGCAGGATGTAGATGGCTTCAGATTCGAGGAACTGGAGGTGAGTGATCGCAGACATTTATGATTTACGATTTATGATTTATGATTTGGCCGGATTAGATGATGGCGAGGAATTTGAGGAGATTGCGTGAACTGAGGCCGACGACGAGGAGGCCGACGAAAATCATGAAGGGCTTGTGCGGGATGTGTTTGGCACCCCAGGCACCGAGGGGCGCTGCGATGACGCCGCCGATGGCGAGACCGAGAATGATGCTCCAATGCGTGAGGCCGATGGTGAGGAAGAAGGTGATGGATGCTGCGAGTGTGACAAAGAACTCGACGGCATTCACGCTGCCGACGGTGATGCGGACGTTGTTGCCGCGTACGATGAGGTTTGATGCCACAATCGGGCCCCAACCACCGCCGCCCATGGCATCGACGAGCGCACCGAAGAAGCCAAGAGGCGCGAGGTGTGTGGTGACATTTTTTGGGACGACACGGACGAAGGCTTTGATGATGATGACGATGCCCATGATGATCAGATAGCCTGAAACCCACGGTTTGAGCACGTCGCCGATTGAGGAGAGCAAATAAGCGCCGATGATGGCACCGATCACCGCAGGAATGAGCAAGCGACGAAACAGAAAGCGGTCCACATTGCCAAAGGCATGGTGGGAAATGGCCGAGGCACCGGTGGTGAAGCATTCCGCTGCATGCACCGTGGCACTGGTGACGGCTGGCGGCACGCCAAAGGCCATGAGCAACGACGATGCGCTGACGCCATACGCCATGCCGAGCGCTCCATCGATCAATTGAGCGACGAAGCCAGCGGCGATGTAGAGCAGAAAATCGGGCGGCAGTTCCATGGGTGCTTACGCTTTGTCAGTGACGAGCTTGGCGTGGAGACCGCATTCGTGTTTCTCGTCGCCCTTGGCTGGATCGTAGTAGGTGCGCTCGTTCGGCAGATCGTGCTCTAGCAGGTAGGCATCCATCTCCACGGGCGTCCAGTCGAGGATGGGGTTCACCTTGAGGCATTCAAATTTAGCGTCCCACATGAAGGGCTGAAGCGTGGCGGCGCGCTGGGGATTCTGTTCACGACGAAGGGCGGTGATCCAGACTTTCGGAGCGAGTTCACGCATGCCGCGCTCGAAAGGCTCCAGTTTCATGATGCGGCTGAAGGACTCCACGCGCTCGACTTCGTCCGGCATCGGGACTTGGCCGCCATTGAGGGCCAGCCAGTGCGCAGCGGTCATGAGTGGCAGGTAGGGCTTCAAATTGAGGTTGAGGCGTGCGCGGCTCTTTTCGGCGAAACGGTAGGTTTCAGGGAGATTGGTGCCGTGATCCACCCAGAGGATGGGAATGCCCGATTCCTGCTCCGTGGCGAGGTGCAAAATCACCGCTTCATACGGGCGGAAGTTCGTGGTGACGATGGCTTGGCCGTCGGCATGAGCGAGTGCGGCTTGGATGATTTCCTGGGGCGATTTGCCTTTGAGATCGTCGTTGAGGGCTTGGATTTGTTCCGGATTCATGCGGGACGCGGATTATTCACCTGATTCTCGATGTGTAAAGTAGGAAATAGAAGATTTGGGCAAGAAAAAGGGCGCGGAAGTGATCCGCGCCCATTCAGCAAAGCTGTTGGCTTAAACTACGCTTGGAGCACTGGCTCGACGATGTTCACGCGGCGACCATCTTTGTCGAAGCGGACGTTGCCGTCCACGAGGGCGAAGATGGTGTGGTCACGGCCGAGGCCGACGTTGCGGCCGGGGATCCACTTCGTTCCGCGCTGACGCAGAATGATGTTTCCAGCGATGACGGACTCGCCGCCGAATTTCTTGACGCCAAGGCGCTTGCTTTGGCTGTCGCGACCGTTTTTAACGGAACCTTGTCCTTTTTTATGGGCCATAAGAGTGGGGTGGTAAAAGAGTTATGCGTTGATGGCGACGATCTGAACGTAGGTCAGAGGTTGGCGGTGACCTTTGGTCTTGTGGAAGCCTTTGCGCTTCTTGAACTTGAAGGTGGTGACTTTGTCGGCGCGGTGCTGCTTGAGCACCTTGGCGGTGACGCTTGCTCCGGCCAGGGTAGGGGCACCCACGGTGATGTTGCTGCCTTCACCGGCTGCCAGCACTTGATCGAAAGTTGCTGTTTCGCCTTCGGCGGATTCGAGTTTCTCCACGTCGAGCTTATCGCCGACTGAGACTTTGTATTGTTTACCGCCTGTTTTGATGATTGCGTATGCCATATCCTGAAATGTGTTGTCGTTGCCTCTGGGATGAGGGGCGCGGAGATTTCCACAGTTGATCTGGTTCGGCAAGGGAAAACTTCCCCTTTAAAAGGGGGCTCCATTAGGGCAGGGGGACTGGTGCACCCCCAAAGTAGTGCGTGAGTGCCTCCATCATTCCCTCACTGGCCGTGCGACCGGCGACAAAGCCGCCGCGGGAATGCACGACTTGCTTCACCGGATCGACTGCATTGCTGGGGCAGGCGATCATGCGCGCATGGCGCTGGTCGAGCATGCTGAGGTCATTGAAGTTATCCCCAGCGGCAAAACATTCCGCGGAGGTGAGCCCGAGAAGGCGCGCCAGTTCACTCAGCGCCGTGCCTTTGCTGTATCCACTGTGGGAAAAGCGCAGGTAGATGCTGTTGCGATGGTAGCCGATGTCTGGGAACTGCCGCGTGTGTGTATCAATATAGGCGCAGATGCCATCCATCTCCGCATCCGAGGTGGCGACGACGCCCAACTCTCCACCATCACCATTGAGAAAGGACGCCTTGGTCTGGCTCTCCACCATCTCACGGATGGCTTGCAGCGAGGCTTTGTGATCCACGATGAATCTCTCTTGCGCGCGCATGGCCTTGCGGTTCCACGGGCCATAGTCTTTCCAAGCGGAGAAA
>JANOBP010000527.1:0-8012 GCA_031411715.1 Verrucomicrobiaceae bacterium
TACCCCAAGCCGGCACCGAGATCGACGCGGTGCAGATGCGTGGCCAGCTCAATGGCCTCAAGGACCTCATCGATGCCCTCAACGTCATCCTCTCGGCGACCGTCGATGGCGTGAGCACCATCAACCCCAATGAGCCCGCCACGGCGACGGCGAATCTGGTGGGCAGTGTGCTGCACTTCTCTTTCAGCATCCCGCAGGGCTATCAAGGACAGCAAGGAATCCAGGGCTACCAGGGAGAGCCTGGGGCGCAGGGGCCGCCCTTTGCACAGGCTTTGGTCGATGCCGTGAACACGCTGGAGCCCGGACAACCGGCGACGGTGAGTCTGTACTTCGATGGGACGAACGTGCGCTTCACCTTCGGCATCCCGCGTGGAGAGACCGGCAGCACCGGTGACCAAGGCGAACAAGGCCCACCGGGTGAGGTGACGAATTCGGCTTTGGCCAATGTCATCAGCGGTACCAGCAGCAACACCAATGCCGTGAACACCCTGGACACACCCTTTGCTGATCCGGATGCCGAGGCACTGCGGCAGGCTTACAATGCGCTGGTGCTGGCGGCGCGGAGGTAGAGTTGTCCTGTTCCTGCGGAACAGGTTTCTGGGACCAGTTGCACAGCAACTGGGCTACTTTCTCAAGTAGCCCGGTTCCTGCGGTGCAGGATCTCTGGAGCGGGTGCCGATTCTCCGGAGTTAAACCAGTTCCCAGCCTTTGCGGTAGTCGCGGCGCACCATCTTGTCGGCGGCGGCGTTGTTGGGGATTTTGAGGGCGGGGGCGTCCCAGGCGAGGTTTTCACTGGGGAAGGCGCTGGCGAGGCAGCCGAGCAGGACGGCTTCGGTGAGGGGGCCGGCGTAGTCGAAGTTGGCGGTGGGCTTTTGGTCGCCGCCTTTGATGCAGCAGTCGATGAAGTCGAACCAATGGTTGCGAGGCTCGAGCTTGGGATATTTGAAGCCGGTGAATTTGTCCCTCGGGTAAAGCATGGGCGTGGAGCCATGCGGATGGAGCAGGACGCCCTCGGTGCCGAGATAGATGGTGCCTTGGCCGGGGAATTTGCCAGCGTCGCCGATGAGGGCCATGACTTCGGCTGGCGGACGGGCATCGCCGTCGGTCCAGGTGACTTTGATGGAGTCGCCAGCCGTGAACTTGGTGCCTTTGAAGGTGTATTCGACGACGGCATTGATGGCCCAGTTGTCTTTGTTCGGTGCGGGGCCGCGTGAGATGACGGAGGTGGGCGCGGCGAGGCCGAGGGAGCTGAACCAACCGCTGAACATGTGGCAGCCCATGTCACCGAGCGTGCCGGTGCCGAAGTCGCGACGCTTGCGCCAGTTGCCGGGATGGTCATAGCCCTGGATGTAGCTGCGCTCCGGGGCAACGCCGAGCCAGTTGTTCCAGTCGAAACCTTCAGGGATGGGATCACTCTTCGTGGGGCGCACTTCCATGTCGCCCCACTTCTTGTTGGAGAAGGTGTGGGCTTCTTTGACTTTGCCGATGGTTCCCATCTGGATGAGCTCGACGGCGAGGCGCTCGGAGAAGTCGGAGGACACCTGGATGCCCATCTGCGACATGACGCCCTTGGCGCGGGCGCGCTCGACCATCTGACGGCACTCCCAGAGGTTATGCGCGAGGGGTTTCTGGCCATAGACGTGCTTACCCTTGGCGATGGCGGCCAGACCGATGCTGCCGTGCATGTGGTCGGGTGTGGAGACGTTGACGCTGTCGATGTTGGCGGATTCTTTTTCGAGAAGCTCACGCCAGTCCTGATAGACCTTGATGTTGGGCCACTTCTCCTGCGCCTTTTTGAAGTTGCGGGTATCGACATCACACACAGCGACGAGTTCCCACATGGGGTGGTTGGTCATGGAGCTCATGTCGCTCATGCTCATGCCGCTGGCACCAAAGGCGGCGTGGCGCAGTTTGCCATTCGGTGAGGCGGCGCGGAGTCCGGTGGTGACCCAAGGGGCGGCAAAGAGTGTGGCAGCGGACTGGCGAATGAAGTGGCGGCGAGATTGCATGGTTAGGATGATGTGGGATTGAGCGTGAAAAAACGTTGCATGAAGCCCTGCTCTTCCGACTTCATGCAACATGAGTGACATCGCGACGAACCTCAAAGCCATCCAAGACCGCATCGCCAGCGCGGCGCGGCTCTCCGGACGTGATCCGGCGAGTGTGGAACTGCTGGCGGTGTCCAAGACACATCCCGTCGAGGTGATCCTTGAGGCGGTGGAGGCAGGACAGCTTAGCTTTGGCGAGAACAAGGTGCAGGAAGTGCTGGCCAAAGCACCGCAACTGCCCGCGACGCTGCGCTGGCACCTGATCGGCCACTTGCAGTCTAATAAGGTGCGCAAAGTGCTGCCACTGGTGCATGCCGTGCATAGCGTGGACTCGCTGGACCTGGCGCGTGACATTCACCGCATCGGCGGGGAGCTGGGACTGCGGCCCAAGGTCTATCTGGAGGTGAATCTGGCGGTGGAGAGCACGAAGTATGGTTTCACGGTTCCCGCCTTGCGTGAGTCGCTGGAAGCCATTTACCAACTGGACCGGCTCGATGTGCAGGGCCTGATGTGCATCCCGCCGTACGATCCCGATGCCGAGAAAAGCCGCCGCTACTTCGTGCAACTGCGGGAGCTGCGAGATGAACTGGAAAAAAGCGGCGGAGCTCCCCTGCCCGGCCTTTCCATGGGCATGAGCCATGATTTCAAAATCGCCATCGCGGAAGGCTCGACCGTGGTGCGTGTGGGAACGGCCATTTTCGGCGAGCGTCCAGCCAGAGCCCCTGTGACCTGAAGACAATGAGTGAACCGCTGACCACCCAACGCGCAGACAAATATCTGCATCACATCCGTGTGTTCAAAACGCGCTCCATCGCCACCCAGGCCTGCACCAAGGGCAACGTGACCATCGATGGGCAGACGGTGAAGGCATCGCGCAATCTCAAAGCCGGAGACGTGATCGAGGTGGTGCGCGGTGAGTTGCGGTTGCAGCTACGCGTTGTTGCTTTTGCCACGCACCGAGTGGGAGCACCACTCGTGGCCACTCTGGCCGAGGATCTCACGCCACCGGAGCGCTACATCAAAGCTGCTGAGATGCGGCGAGAGCGGGAGATGATCTCTCCACGCGCGCACGAGACGGTGGCTAAGCCGGATAAGAAGCAACTGCGTGAGCTAAGGGCGTTCTGGGATCAGCAGTGAGAGCGGGTGCAACTCTTAATCTGTTTTGGCCGTAGAGAGGCAAAGAGGAACAGCTCGCAGTAAATGGAAAAATCTGGCATCTCTGAAAGACAAAAAGCCCCGACCAGCTGAGCGGACGAGAGTGTGCCGTTGAATTCAGAATTCTTGAGTCTGTTGTTCGGTATCTGGTCGCGGTTGAGCCGTCTCGCTTTTGACGGAGCCGATCACTTCGCTCGAAAACTCTCCGTGTGCGTCGTAACCGGCAAAGGTGGCTCGCAGATGGAAAGCATTACAGCCCGGGCACTTGCGTAGGGTGAGCGATACCGTCCCGACGTTTCCCATGAGCGCCTCGGTTTCGAATTCCCCAAGCGCCATTTCGACTTCCGTGAGCTGTTTTCCTTTCATTGATGCGATCAATGCTTCCGTGCGCTCAATGATCGGAGCGATGGACTGCTTAATGCATATGCATCGGTCCACATGCGTTAGTCCAGCCATGTCCTCCCAACGTTCGGACGCGTTCAGGTAGGCGCAGCGGTGGATGATAAAATACTGCCTGCATACTGGACAGTCTGGCGTGCCGACTACTGAATCCACAGCCAGCCTTGCAGGGAAAATGGCTCCGATCACGTAACCCCCGATCTCTAGCGCCTTGAAAAAATAACCAAAGAGTCCGATTGGTTTGTCAGACTGCGAACTGCCCTCAGAGAAGGTCATGAGCTCGCACGCGTCTCTGAAATACTGAAGAAAGGAATAACGGGATATGTCCACGTTCGCTGATTTGATAAGGTTATCGTAGGTAACGTATTGCGCAGCGAAGTAATCCACCAGGGCGATGGAAACCATGCCAGTGGCAAAAGCAGGACTCAGCGTGATGTTTAATTTACGTGCGGCGATAGCGTATCCCGACCCGCTGAGCACGCCAACGAGCAGAGCGCCCACAGGAAAGACGTAATAGAGGTACCAGCCCATGATGTTGGTGCCGCTCTCTGCCAATAGGGCGACGAGCCAAAGCACTAGCGCGGAGCTAGTGACCCCAGCGGCAAAAACGACCCAGCCGAGCTGGCTGGAGGGACGAAGAGGAGGGGCTTGGCACGAACTCATGGACATCCCCAAAATCTACAACACGGCGCGTACTTTTGGAAAGTCGAAAGTGTGTCCGAGCTTGTGCAAGCAAGCCATTTTCTGGCAGCTTCACGCTAATGCCACAACTAAAACTGTTGGCGATTACATCACCGGAGAATGGAATGGTTTTTTGAAGTTCGGAGTCTACTTGCTGAGATAATAAAGTTAGGCTGTTGCCCCTTTCTTGCCCCTGCGGTGAGCTTGCTCACTTGCTGGTAGCGGCACCATTCTTGCCTGGAGGATAGAAGGTGATGTCGATGCCTTCCTTGCGGAGAGCTTTTTTCACGTCCTCAGCAAGCTGGGCATAGCTGCGATCACGGAGAAGGTGCGTTTTGATCGCCGCTTCAGTTTCAGCGTCCGTTTTGAGGTTCTCCACCGCACATAGCATGGCGATGATGTGCGCGGCGTCGCCTTTGTCGTCGAGATGGTAGAAGTAATAGGTCAGGAGGCAGGCGGAGCCGTAATTTTCCAGCGCCATGCCATCACGACCGAGTGCGGCGGCCCAGCGTTGGCCATCGATGGTCATGAGTTCTTCGAGATCGATCATGCTAAACTCGTTGCCACCTCCACGGCTCATTTTTTGCGCGTAGGCTTTCACCGGACGACCAAGACCAAGGAGACTGAACTTGCCGTTGCTGTTGTAGTCCAGCATCTCGACGTACTCCGCGCTGCCCTCGATGTACCAGGTGGGCAGGACGGGCAGCCAGTGGTTCATCATTTGATGGGTGATCTCATGGATGAGCGTGGCGTTGTCGTCGCCGTTGCTATTTTGCTCCAAAGTCACGCGACTTCCCACCATGCGCACGCCGAGGCTGCTGAGCGGCACCATGAGTGCTTTTTTGCCGGACATGTAAACACCGGCCGAGCCCTCGATGGCTCCGGCATCCATGTAATCCGATTTGTTGGTGAAGAGACGGGCCAGGAAGATCTCACGCAGCTTTTCGGGCTTGGGTTTGAGATCAAGCGGGAGCTGGCAATTGATCAACCACGTCGCCTCAAACATGCGACCGAACTCGCGCACGACATTGGCACCGAGCTTCGAGTCACAGACGAACTCGTAATGCGGCGAGCGATAAACGAACTCCTTTTTCTCGTCGTCTTCACGCACCGTGACGACTTCAGGCTTTTCCTCGAGCGAAACGGTGCGCGGCCATACTTTAGAGGCGACAGGCTCGGACTTACCAGCGGTCTTTGCAGCAGGCGCAGTCGATTGCGCTTTGGCAAAGGCCTGATCTTCCGCCGAAAGTCGGGACAGTGGCACATCAGCCGTATTGCCATTGGCGAGGCGGATCTTCACATTGTCCCCAGCGAGACTGACGAATGTGGCGTCAATCTTTCGACCGTCCGTACTGGTCCAGGTGCGCGTGGCAGCCTGCGCGAAGAGCGAGACTGTGACCAGCAAGCAGGCGGTGAGAATCAAGTGTGACTTCATGACGGCCATGCTGACTGAAATCCCGCAGCCTGTCGAGTCACAATCGAGTGCGGTAACGAGCTTCATCGAGATAATGCCTGACAAACCCTCCAATCTGCTAGAGTCCAGCAGCCAGGAGCTAAATAACACATGAGCATTCTCCACGATCTAAAACTAAAGCTCACCCCGCCACGAATCACCGATCCGGATTTGGGCAGCATGGTCTTCCTGTCCGACCTCATCGCGCCGGAGCGCTCCTACTGGGAATGCGAGTGGACATTTCCAAAGACAGGCACCGCCATCACCATCAGCCTCCCAGGCGATGAAAACGGCCCTGCGCCCGAGACGCGTGAGTTCTATCTCAGCCTGCCTGGCCGCTTCGAGGCCATCCTCGCCGCTGCACGCCCCAAGCTTGAAAAAATCTTCGAAGAGTGGCTCAAGCAGGACCTCCCTCAGGACATCTTCAGCGCGCTCAAACTCACCGGCTTTGAAATTGAAGATGCCAAAACACTCCCACTTCGCTGGGACATCTCCTTCGAAACCACTGGCGAGCTGTGGCTAGGCATCATCATTCCCTTCATCGGAGACACCGCCCAAGCCGCCGTGGTGGACACTTAGTTTCAATTCCGTATGACGCCAACACTCTGCATCCTCGGCGGCTGCAACGGCGCGGGAAAAACCACCCTCGCCCGCGAGCTGCTGCCGCGCCTCGGCTTGATGCGTTTTCTCAATGCGGACGAGATCGCACGCGGCCTCTCGCCGCTCGATCCAACACTCAGCGCTTTCAAGGCGGGTCGTCTCTTGCTGGAGGAGGCGCGTGCGCTCATCGCGGCGAAAGCCAGCTTCGCCATCGAATCCACGCTCAGCGGTAAGACCTATGTCGCGCTCATTCGCGCGGCGAAGGCTCAAGGCTACCGCTTCCTGCTGCACTACATCGTCATCGGCTCCGGCGCGCAGGCTGTTGGTCGTGTGGCTCTGCGCGTGAAACTCGGTGGCCATCATGTGCCCGAGGACGATGTCCTGCGTCGCTTTGACCGCAGCCGCAGGCACTTCATTGAGGATTATCTGCCGCTTGCTGATGAATGGGGTCTGTGGGACAATCAATCACCACCGCCCAAGCAAATCGCCGACAGCAGCACCCACACTCTCGATCAACTCCAAGCCATGCTCGCCTCCAACACACTCCAGGAAGCTCCGCCGCGTGAAATGTCGGAGATGTCGAAGATCGTCCTCGAAGCCGGACGCGTCGCCACTGAGAAAATGCTCGATTACTACAAGCGCATGGGCATCAAGGTGACGCCCGAGATGACGTTGGCTCCTGAGAAGCCGAAACGGGCGCGCCGGAAGTAACCCTGCCCGTCAGCCAAGGAGAACACAGAGATGGCCTATGCTAGGTCTGTTTATTGGGGCTGGCAGCCTTTTTCTGGCAAAAAGATGGATGGCAAAAAGATCAGATCAAAGACCCAGAATCTGATCCCCATTTTTTGCCGCCCATATTTTTGCCAGCAATTGCCTTGGGCATTTCCGTGACTCCGAACCAGTTTCTGCGTATTCTCCCACCGCCATGAGCACCTTGAGCATCCAGCTTCCTGACTCCATCCGCCAAAGCGTCGAAGTCCTCGCCAGCGAGGACGGAGTGGGCGTGGACGCCTTTGTCGCCACCGTGCTCTCCCAACGCATCGCCGTGGCCGAAGCCGACTCCTACGTCCGCCGCCGCGCCGCTCAAGGCAGTGCCAAGCAGATGCTCGACATCCTCGAGATGGCTCCGAAGGTCGAGCCGGAGGAGCGGGACCGGATCACGGCGTAAACAAGAACTCTTCCAGGCATGTCGCCATTCATGGCTCTAATTGCGCTTGGCATCGTCATGGGATGCGTGGTGTTTGTTATTGCCTTGGCCACCAGAAAACGCGGCTGTGCTCTCATGTTATTGCCATGTCCGCTACTCATCTTGATGTGGTATATGGTTGCCAGCACAGCTCCAAACGCTGCTGCAGAGTGCGAACGGCTTTTCGGTCGGGAAGTGCTCCTGAACTGCCGAGAACTTCAAAGTCTTAAACCAGCCGGAATGGATGGTTTTCTTCTTTCCTTCCGCATTTCCGAAGATCACTTCCGGCGGCTTGTGAAGCCATCGTTTTCCACAGAACTGCTCGGCGGCATTCGATTCTTCGGCGGAGCAACACGACCGGAATCATGGCCCAAGATGCTCGACACCACGGAATCCTGCCTCCGCCGCGAAGTCGGCGAGGACCCGCTGCTACTTTACTACAATGAGAACACAGAGATGGTCTATGCCAGATATGTTTATTGGGGCTGGT
>JANOBP010000528.1:0-3302 GCA_031411715.1 Verrucomicrobiaceae bacterium
CTATCAAAATGACGGAGAAGCTTTTTGACCCTGACGGGACCGATTTGCGGCAGCAAGTTGAGCGCCAGATAGGCCTCGGTGCGAGTCATGCTGCGTGCGGGAGTTTAGAGGATCAAGCGGCAGCGCCTGCTGCCGATTCGCCATTTTTAGCGGCCATTGCAGCGGATTCAGGCAGAGCCACACTTTGGCCAGAGGAAGTTGGCCCAAGCAGCTTGCGAAAGATTTTTTGAGGGAAGGACATGCCGCGCTCTTCGGATTCGAGTTGAGTCAGTGCCGAAGACTTGGCCATCTCCCAAGCCGGGGCAAAGCCGGGCGCATTGATCATCATGTGCTTTTCAGCACGGGCGAGGATCTCCAATTCACGCTGCATCTTGTTATCTGGACGGTCATTTAGACGAGCCACTTGCATGCGCAGGTTCTCAGCTTCCTGATTCAGGCGAGCACGCTCTTTGTTGATGTCTTGAATCTGCTTGGAATCGAGATCCAGCTTGTCACTGAGATGCGACTTGAAGCGCTTAAACTCGCGCTTGGTCTTCCAGTGGCTGAACATGGCCATGACGAGGAAAAGACAGCCCAAGGCGAAGCCATACAAAAAGGTATTGAAGGGGGACAGCAGGTTATCAAACATAAGAATGAATTGGGGGTGGGTGGCCACGATAGACGAAACATTCGCACTTTTCTTGGTAAATTTTCACCCCGCTCATTCCATAAGTGTAGTTTCTCCTTTTTAATAAGCTCAAAGGCGCTATTCTCGGCCCCCCATGATCAAAGTCGGCCTCGTTTCCCTCGGTTGCGCGAAGAACCTCATCGACTCGGAAATCATGATCGGCCACCTTCAGCAGGCAGGCATGGTCATGACACCCGAGCCGGAACTCGCGGATGTTCTCATCGTCAATACATGCTCGTTCATCGACATGGCCAAAAAAGAAAGCGTCGGAGCTGTTCATGACGCCGTGGACCAGCGTGCAGGCTCCAAGAAGCGTGCACGCCAAAAAATTATCGTCGCGGGTTGTCTCTCTCAGCGTTTCTCGCAGGAACTGCCGGGCTTGATGCCTGAAGTTGATGCTTTCATTGGCTTGGATCAGATCACGCAGGTCGCCCCGATTATTCAAAAACTGATGGGGACCAAAGATCACGAGCAGGAAAATCTTGTCACCCGCCAACCCAAGTACATTCCAGACTACGATACGCCACGATTCCGCCTGACGCCGAAGCACATGGCCTACATCAAGATTGCCGAAGGCTGCAACCACCCCTGCTCTTTCTGCATTATCCCCCGCATCCGTGGCCGTCACCGTAGCCGCACCCAGGAAAGCGTTGTTCAAGAAGCCCGCCAGCTGGTGGCCGCTGGTGTCAAAGAGATCAATCTCATCTCCCAAGATACCACCTACTTCGGCATGGATAAATGGACCGAAGACCGCCCGAAACCACGCAGCGGCGTCGATTCGAGCAAAGGCGAGTCGCTCTCCACGCTCATTCGCGAGCTCAATAAAATCGAAGGCGATTTCTGGATCCGCCTGCTCTACACGCATCCCGCGCATTGGAGTGACGACCTCATTCAAGCCATCGCCGAGAGCCCCAAAGTCGCGCGCTACATCGACATGCCGCTGCAACACATCAGCGACCATATGCTCACCCTGATGAAGCGTGAAACCGACGGCGCTTACATCCGCGACCTCATCAAGCGCATCCGCGCAGGCATCCCCGGCATCGCCATCCGCACCACTTTCATCGTGGGCTTCCCAGGCGAGACTGAGGCCGATTTCAATGAGTTGATGCAGTTCATCGAAGACTCACGTTTTGAGCGCGCTGGCGTCTTCAACTACTCCCGCGAGGAGGGCACCCGCGCCGCACAGATGGAAGAGCAAATCCACCACATGACCCGCAAAGCTCGCTGGAATGAGGCCATGCGCGCCATCCAGCGCGGCGTTGAGCACTTCAACATCAGCCAAAAAGGCAAAACCATGCGCGTTCTCGTTGAGGAGCCCGGCATTGCCCGCAGTGAGTTGGACGCCCCTGACATCGACACCACCGTTTTCGTGAACAAGAAGCTTCCTGTCGGCGATTTCGCCGAGGTGAAGATCAAAGAATGGCGCGGCTACGATCTCGTTGCGGCGTGAGCGGCGGCTACACCTTGAGCAGCTCACGCGCCTGCGCGATCCCTTCTGCCGGACGACCATACTCACTCGCCGTCACCCGTGCCAGCGCCACCAGATGCCGCCAGCGGAATGCAGCACGCGTGCTGTTGAAATCATCTGTTGCCGTGCGGTAAAACTTCTCCGCATGCAGTGCCCCATCTTCGCTGATCGCATACTTGCGCATCAGTGCAAAGGCAGCCTGAGGGTCGTGTTTGAGCTCGCCGTAGCGCTGGATGTGGTTGGCGGCACGGACTTGCAGATTGCTGCGGATCGCAGCTTCCGCATCACGCAGCAGGCTCGCGGCATCGGTGGCCTTGCTTGCGGCTTGTGAAGTCACAGGTTGCCAATGCAGGAAGTCGCCACCGCGCTCGATGCGGTCCTTGGCAACCTGATGCGCACCGACGATGAGACAGGCGAAGCTGTTCCGCGTATTGGCCGTGCGTGACATGTTGCGCCACGCATTGGCGGAGTCGCAGCCATGCACACCGATGGAGTCACCATGAACACTGCCAATGGGCTTCCCTGTGGCCTCCATTTCCGGCGTACGCCCATGATCACGCAAAATCAGCTGATTTGAGGCAAGCGTCAGAGCTTCGCCAATATCCGCAAGACTGAAACCCTCCGCAATGGCGGCCCCGACGGCATGTGCGGCATCATTGGGAGAAGACTCGAAGATGGTGCGGCTGAACTTATCCACCCAAGCATCATCCGCCTTGCGGGTGCCTGGCGTGCGGCCATCCAGCTTTTGTTGCTCGAAAACTTTTGGCAGCAACTCGCTCATGCCATTGCCTCCGTAGCCTCCATTAACGCAGTAGCGCACGGACTGGCGTAGCAAGGTATGCGCGTGCTCCACGCCGACGAGACTGAGCAAATCCCATGAGCGATACGCCAAACCAACGCGATGCACTTCATCATGATCCAACACACAGTGCAGCATCGCATTGTAAGCATCATCGGCCTTGCCAGCAGCGATGGCAGCGAAGGTTTGCTCTGCGCCGGCCATGTCTTTGCGGCGCGTGGCATCTCGCAAAACATCGCTGCCGTCCTTGCCTGATGCCAGCAGAGCAGGTAAAACCTCATGCAGCACCTCTTTGGCACGACCACCAGCACTGTGAATGGTCGAGGTGTTTCGATAGAGGACTTTGAAGATCGGAAGCGCCTGCT
>JANOBP010000529.1:0-3770 GCA_031411715.1 Verrucomicrobiaceae bacterium
TGCTGAGCAAACTTCCCATGCGTGCTGCAGCAGCTCTGGGCGATCTCGTTCTCGTGATGCGGGAAGATCAAATCCACGCCACCGCTGTGTAGATCAAAGTCCTCGCCAAGGTATTGGAGGATCATGGCACTGCACTCAAGATGCCAACCGGGGCGACCTTCGCCCCAAGGGCTGGACCAGAAATTCTCGCCGTCCTCGGGCTTACGCGCCTTCCACAGAGCGAAGTCGGTGAGGGAGTCCTTCGTGTACTCGTCGCTGTCGGTGGCGCTGGCGGCTTCGGATGCTCCCAGGCGCAGCTCACGGTCCTCCAGGTGGCTGAGCTTGCCGTAGTCCTTGTAGGACGAGACGCGGAAATACACACTGCCATCGGCAGCGGCGTAGGCGTGGCCGTTGGCGATGAGTTTTTCGATCATCGCCACCTGCTGCGGGATGTGGGCGACGGCGCTGGGTTCAATGTGCGGTGGGAGGAGATTGAGCGCGGCGCAGTCGGTATGAAACTTTTGAGTCCACCCCTGGGTGAAGTCGATCAGGCTCTGCCCGGCCTTTTGGGAGTCGCGGATAGTTTTGTCATCGACGTCGGTGATGTTTCGGACGTGCAGGGTAGGGGTGCCCGATTGCTCGATGACACGGCGCATCACATCCTGGGCGACGAAGGTGCGAAAATTGCCAATGTGGGCCGGACCATAAACCGTGGGGCCGCAGCAGTAAAAGCGCCAGGTCTGGCCATCGATCGGCGTGAGGCTGCGCTGGGTGCGGGTGAGGGTGTCGTGGAGGGTCAGGGGCATGAGAGCGGGAAGGTGAACGAAGTGAGTAGTATCTATGGCTATCGTCTATTGTCTATTTCGAGCCAATGACAAGGCGTTGAAGTGGGAATAGACGATAGACGATAGCCGATAGAGCTGGGGCGGAGCGGTTGCGGGTGGTGTCGCGAGCCGGTGGACAGGCTGTTTTCTGTGTGCTAAAAGCCACGCCCCTCATGAAAACCGCTGAAAAACTCTGTCTGTTCGTCTTCCTGTCTGTCCTGGCCCCGGGCGCTGCCCTGTCAGCGGACAAGGTGGACTTTGTGAAGCAAGTGAAGCCACTGCTGGAAGGTGCCTGCACGCACTGCCACGGTGCCAAGGAGGATAAGGGTGACTTCCGCATGCATACGCTGGAGGACATGAAGAAAGGCAACGAAAATGGCCCAGGATTGACCCCTGGCGACCTCAAGAAGAGTGCGATCTACACCACGCTGCTGCTCCAGGAAGATGATGATATGGTGATGCCGCCGAAAAAAGAGGGCATGCTGGAAAAGAGCCAGATTGAGGTCATCAAGACCTGGATCGAGCAGGGCGCTGAATGGCCTGCAGGAGTGACGCTGGAGCAGACGCCGCGCATCACCTTTGCCAAGCACATCCAGCCAATCTTGGAGCAAAATTGCGTGTCCTGCCACAATGCGGAAAAGGCCAAGGGCGACTGGATCATCACGACGCGCAAGGAAGCCTTTGGCACCGGAGAAAATGCCCCGAACATTGTGCCCTTCAGCCTCAAGGACAGTGCGATCTATCACCTGACCACGCTGGCGGCTGATGAAGATGATTTGATGCCACCGAAGAAGAGCGGCGGCCCATTGAGCAAAGAGGACATCAATTTCCTCAAGCTGTGGATCGAGCAAGGTGCGCCATGGCCAGATGTGAAGCTGACCGCGAAGGAGAAGAAAGGCCCAGCCAGCAACAATCCGGACAACATGGAGCTCGTGAAGAAAATTCACGCTTTCATCGTGCAGACCTCCAAGGAGAAGGCTGAGGCTGATATGAAGGCCTATGAGGCCAAGGTGCCGAAGACGGGCGTGCCTTATAGCATGGTGGCGATCAAGGGCGGCGAGTTCATGATGGGCAGCCCAGCAGGTGAGGCGAATCGTGGTGATGACGAGGCGCAGGTGAAGAAGACGCTCAAGCCGTTCTGGATGGGTAAATATGAAGTGACCTGGGATGAGTATGAGCCCTTCCAACTCACCAACATCGGCCGCAACAAGGATGGTAGCCGTCAGGTGTGGAAACCGACCGACAAGCCAGAAGATCTGATCTCCCAGCCGACGCCGCCTTATCAGCCGATGGATTTCGGTATGGGTCGCGACAAATACCCGGCCATCTGCATGGCCCACCACGCGGCCAACAAATACTGCGAGTGGCTCAGTGCGCAGACCGGTCACTTCTACCGCCTGCCGACTGAGGCTGAGTGGGAATACGCCGCACGCGCAGGCACCACGACGGCTTATTTCTTTGGTGATGATCCCAAGATGATCAAAGACTACGCCTGGACCTTCGACAACGCGCCGAACTTCCAATATGCGAAGATCGGCCTCAAGAAGCCCAATCCATGGGGCCTCTACGACATCTACGGCAACGTCTGCGAGTGGACACTCGATCAATACGCCGCCGACTCCTTCAGCAAACTGGGTGCCGATGGTAATGCGTGGGCGAAATCGACCAAGCCTTATCCACACGTGGCGCGTGGTGGTCACTATGATGATGATGCGGAGTTCTGTCGAAGTGCCGCACGCCGCTACTCTGATGCGCAGTGGAAGCAGCAGGACCCGCAACTCCCCAAGAGCATCTGGTACCTCACCGACGCCACCTGGCTGGGCTTCCGCATCGTGCGGCCACTGGCGATTCCGACGGTCGAAGAAATGTTTGCCGCCTGGAACAATGGCGTGTCGAAAGAATAGCCGAAATCCGCAATCCGACATTCATCGTGGCCAAAAAGTCTTCTTCCAAACAGTTCGACGCTCACTCCCCCATCCTGCCTTCCGCCGCACCGGTGGAGCATCGGCCCGTGGATACTCTCTATGGTGACTGGTTTCTCGATTACGCGAGTTACGTCATTCTGGAGCGTGCGGTGCCTCACATGCATGATGGATTGAAGCCCGTGCAGCGCCGCATCCTGCATAGCATGGATGAGCTGGAGGACGGCCGTTACAACAAGGTCGCCAACGTCGTCGGCAACACCATGAAGTATCACCCGCATGGTGATGCCTCCATCGGCGACGCCATGGTGCAGATCGGCCAGCGTGAGCTCTTAATCGACACGCAAGGCAACTGGGGCAACACGCTCACTGGCGACAATGCAGCTGCGCCTCGATACATCGAGGCGCGCCTGTCGAAGTTCGCGCTGGATGTCGTTTTCAGTCCCAAAGTGACCGAGTGGGCCGCTAGTTATGATGGGCGTAACAAAGAGCCCGTCACGCTGCCCGTGAAGTTCCCGCTGCTGCTGGCGCAGGGCATTGAAGGCATCGCCGTGGGTCTATCCTGCCGCATATTGCCACACAATTTTATCGAACTGTGTGAGGCCAGCATCGCCGCGCTGCGCGGTGAAGAAGTTAACCTCATGCCCGACTTCGCCACTGGCGGCATCATGGACGCCAGTGACTACAATGCCGGCCTGCGCGGTGGCCGCATCCGTGTGCGTGCGAAGATGGCCGAAGGGCCGAAAAAGAACACGTTGGTGATCACGGAGATCCCCTTTGGCACCACCACGGGTGGCGTCATGGACAGCATCGTGGCGGCCAATGAGAAGGGAAAGATCAAGATCGCCCGCGTGGATGACAACACGGCTGAGTTCGTCGAAATCCTCGTCCAACTGCCCCCTGGCGCCGACATCGACCAGATGATCCAGGCGCTGTATGCCTTCACCGACTGTGAGATCTCGCTGGCCCCGAACGCGGTGGTCATTTTCGAGGACAAGCCGCGCTTCATGAACGTGAACGAGCTGCTCAAAGGCAGCGCGGAGAA
>JANOBP010000530.1:0-4775 GCA_031411715.1 Verrucomicrobiaceae bacterium
GTCAACTGCGTGCGGCAGGCAGCGCATTCGAATGTGATGACTTCTGGACTCATGCTTGAGGCTTTAAACAATTACGGAAAGTATAACTCATCCTTTCTATTTCGACAAATTGAATCTTTTCGAGTTGGTGCCAAAAAGAAGCGGCGACCCAAAAGGTCGCCGATCTTGAAGCAAGGTTTTCGCCAACTTTTGAAGAGTCTGTTACTTCACTGTTGGTTTGAAATTCTTCACAAAATCAAGGCACAGAGTGATGTCAGGAACGCTGTTGTCCCAGTTAAATTCATATTCCGTGTGAAGTGGGCCTGGGTAGCCCTGCGCAGCATATTCATTGAGGATACCAGCAATGTCACTAACGCCTTGGCCAAATGGCATATCGTGCCCTTTTGGATCTCCAAAGACGTTTAGATCCTTCAGGTGGCTGTCGAAGATGCGTCCTTTGAGGATTTTGATGCAATCAACGGGCTTGAGGCCGCTACGGACCCAGTGACCGGTGTCGGCGCAGGCTCCCATGCGGGGATCACGGTCCTTAACGAGGCCGAGCACATAATTGGGATCCCAAAACAGGTAAGCACGGTCCAGTGGACGCGTGGGAGGATTGTGGATGGCCATCTTGATGTCGTATTCTTTGACCAGCTTTTCGATGAGATCGAGTCCCGCCACATCAGGCTCGGTCACAATGACGCCAATGCCCATTTTCTTGCAGAAGTCGAAGACCTTGCGGTTGGCGGCTTCATCAGTGCCTAGCTTGACCACTCCATAGGCTACCGCTGTAAGGCCTTTGGCTTCGACGTGCTTCATGACTTCGTCAATGGCCTCTGTAGGAGAGTCGTGGCTGAATTTCGCGGTGTCCGCCTTGTCGGGGTGAAGACGCTGACCAGGATAGAACTCGATAGTCTTGCCTCCTGCCTGCGCTGTTTTGTCAATGGCTTCGATGACGGAGAAGCGGTTGAAACTGTAAGCCTGACAACCGGCAAAGAACTGGCCGACTTTGGCTTGCTGAGGGATTTCGCCAGCAAAGGCGGATACTGCGAAAAGGAGTGATAGGAAGGTGAATTTCATGGATGGGTGGATGGAACGCGAAGAATGGCGGATTCCTTGCGAAATGGAACAGCGGAGAGTGTCGTATTCAAATACTATGAAAATCTCGCTATTGGTCTGGATGATGCCGCTGGTTGTTTTGGCGCAGTTACCAACTGCCAAGCCGATCCCGCGCGTGCAGGCGGTGCCGCTACCGCATCACGTGACGTCCTTTCAGCTCGATGGGAGGGAATTGACCGCGATGCACTTTGATCCGCTGGATTTTAGGCCGTTTTGCTATCCGATCAAAGCCTCACGCGATGTGGGTTTGACCCGCATGGGACATCCGCATGATCCGCTCACGCATTCACATCACAACAGCGTGTGGGTGACCCATAACATGCTCAATGATATCGACTTTTGGGGAGATCATGCGAAGAAACAAGGGCGCATCATGAATGTGGAAGTTTCACGTGAGGGTTATGAAGACACGGATGCATTTGCCTCCATGCGGATGGTGAATCACTGGATCAATGCTGAAGACAACTCGATTCAGCTCATCGAAGTCCGCCGCACGGAGATCCGGCCACTGGATGGAGCCAAGAGTTGGTTCATGATCATCGATTTGGAGTTCTCACCGCCCAAGGGCAAGACAGCGACCTTTGGTGCGACGGGCTTTGGGCTTGTGGCTGTGCGGATGGCGAAGAGCATCGGCGTACATGACGGTGGCGGGAGAATTTTGAATTCTGAGGGGCAAGTCAATGAGGAGCAGATGTTTCGCAAGCCTGCGCGCTGGTGTGACTACAGTGGTCGCATCACCAATGAAGCCGACGGCTTCGGCGGCATCACGCTGATGAATCACCCGATCAATCCACACAACCCGACGGCCTTTCATGTGCGCAACGACGGCTGGATAGGCTGCTGCCTGAGTCTGGATACCCCAGTCGAGGTCACGGAGCAGAAAAAACTCCGCGTGCGCTATGCACTATGGGTACACGACGGCGTGGTGACACTGGAGCAAAGTGAAGCCCAGTGGAAAAAGTTCACAGCGCTGCCAGTCGTGGACCTGAGCCCGCTGAAGAAACCTTAGGCCACCAGGACGGGCTGCTGACTCATGGCGTGGGCTGAGTGACGCTGACCGATGGCGTTTGGCTGCTCGATGGCTTTGGCAAGAGCTTTGCTAAGTCCGTCGAGAGAGTAGGGCTTGAGCATGATGTCAACGGGCGGTGGGTGGCCTTGACTGAGGATCATGAACTCATCTGGGTCGATGATGAAGCCGCTGCATACGACAACAGGAACCTCGTTATGGGCTGCGCGGAGCTGTTTGAAGGCTTCGCGACCAGAAAGGATCGGCATGTAGATGTCGAGAAGAATGGCATCGATTTTTTCGCCACCTTTGAGAACGATATCGAGCATCTGCTGGCCATCGGAGGCCTCGAGAACTCGATAGCCGAGGTAGCTGAGCATATTGGCAGCAATGGAACGGACAGGTGCCTCATCATCTACAACAAGGATGGTGGTCTGCATGCCAATTGGAGCATTGACCGTTGGTCCGGTGGCTTCGGAGGGACTTAGATCATCAAATGCAGAGTCGGTGTGCTCGACACGTGGCAAGAACACACGGAATTCACTGCCTCGGCCGACTTCCGAGTCGAACTCGATCCAACCGCCATGATCGCGGACAATGTCTTGAGCAGTGGCAAGGCCGAGGCCACTGGCTTTGCTGTCGGTTTTAGTGGTGAAGAAGGGCTCGAAGATGCGGTGGCGGCAGTCTTCACTAATCCCACGGCCATTATCACGAACGACGAGCATGACGAAGTCACCGGACTCCGTTCCGCGGCTGCCGCGTGCATTTTGTGTAACGTTTTCAACCGCGATCTCGATGACTCCGTTATCTGGTGGGAGTGCGTCGCGGGCGTTGAGGCAAAGATTGAGCATGACCTGCTCGATCTGCGTGGAATCGGCCGTAATTTGAGAGGACTCCATGCCAGCACGCATCTGAATGGTGACTTTGGAATCGACGCTATGCTTGACGAGGTTTTGTACGTCAGCCAGGAGACGTTTGAGATTGACGGGCTTGCGAGCAGATGTGCCCATGCCGCTACGCGAATAGCCGAGGAGGCTTTTGACGAGATCGGCGGCGCGTTGGGTGGCGTGGGTGGCATTTTGGAGCTTGTCACGCACTCCGTTCGGATTGCCGGGAGGTGTGAGTTCCGCGAGGGTGATATTGCCACGAATAGTGGTCAGGAGGTTGTTAAAGTCGTGAGCGATGCCGCCCGTGAGTTGGCCGATAGTGCCCATTTTCTGGGATTCGCGCAACTGGCGTTCCAAGACCCTGAGTTGGGAGTGATCTTTGATGATCCAGATGCGGCCGATGATCTCGCCAGCATCCGTGCGCATGGGCGAGGTGCGGAGGCTAAAGACGCTGCGATTGCCACTGGCGGCCAGGGGCTGTGTTTGCTCTTGAGATTCGAGACTGCCGGCCATTTTTTCGAGCCAGGTGGTGATGGTGGCTTTGTCGTCAAAGTGATTGGCGAAAGCGGTCAGAAGTCGAGCCCCGTCACGGCCTGCGATTTCTTCGACGGGCCTGCCGAGAAATTCGTCCAGCTTGGCGTTTGTGGCAATGATGGAGCCCTGAGCATCGACGACGGCAACGCCTTCATCGCTGGCGGCAAAAAGGCCCTGAAGAGCGGTGAAGGCCTCACGCAGGAGGCGCTCAGCATTGAGCAGGCGCTGGGCAGTCTGGCAGGCGTGTTGCTCGGCTGCGTTGAGAGCCTGACGTTGCTTGGCGAAGATCATGTTGATGTCACAACGCAGCTTCCAGAAATCGGAGGGCAGCCATTCTGAGGATTGTGAATCTGGAGGCACACCACGTAGCACAGCTGTGGTGCCTTTCATAACAGCGCTTGTCGGTTTGAGCATCCATCCACCAATAAGGAAAGCGGCAAGGAAAACGCCGCCGCCAAGCAGTACTCCGGTGAGGCCATAAAACCAATCGAGTGGCTGATCCATCATTTTGGCGGCTCCGATGGCAGGCAGGAAGCCAAAGAGCCAAAGCGGAAAGAGGAAGCGGAGGCGTAGTGCGTTCATGTGTTTAGTCGGTGGTTGAAATCATAACAAAGAAGAGGCGGCGTGTGAGCGCTCCCAGATGCGGCGCATGCTTTGCTCGACAGCGGCCTCCAGATGGTGGGTAATCCAGCGCTCGATGTCGCTGCGCAAAGTAGCTAATTCAGTCTGGAAGGCCGCAGAGGTGGCGGGGCGGCTTTCAAGCCGTTCCAATCGATCACTTAGGGCGCTAATATTGGTCGCGGCGGAGAATAGGTCATTCCGAAGCTGCTCAATGTATACGGTGAGTTCATGGTCTGTAGTGACGACATCAGGCGCTGCACTCAGATTCACCGGCTGGAACAGGTGAGTGGTAGGTGTAAGCGAAACGGCTTGGATTTCACGCGTGGTTGGAGATGGGGACTGAGGCGCTGGCTGAACGTGAGCTTGGATGGAAAAGTTAGCGGGCTGAAACACCCCATGTGGGCGGAGAGCAAAAGGTGTCGGTGCTTTGGCAGCGTTACTAGTAGGTGGTTTGGCTTCAAATGGGCTACCATTTGGCTGCTGCTGGACATCCAGATCACCCAAAACGGCAGCGTCTTCCAAAAAGGCTGCGTCAGCCTCGGAAGTCGGTCTTTGTGTTGAGAATGAGAAGGGAACTGGCATGGCAATTGGCTCTTAACCATGCATAATTAACAGGAGTTATATATAAT
>JANOBP010000531.1:0-3221 GCA_031411715.1 Verrucomicrobiaceae bacterium
GCGGTGAACATCGTCTCCTTCGGCGGACTGACCACGTATAACAACTTTGCCATTCGCCTGAAGCACACCACACGCGCGAACTGGCCCACCGTGGCCGAGGCGCAGTGGGAGACCACCGGCTGGACCACCGTGGTGCAGGAAAACGCCACACTCACCGCTGTCGGCTGGCGCACCTTCACATTCAGCACCCCGTTTGACTATGATGGCACCAGCAACCTCATGGTGGACTTCAGCTACGACCGCACCACCACCTCCGCGTCGAACACCATGTCTGCCACCACGCGTGGCACAGGTCGCGGCATGTACGCCTTCTCCAACAGCGCTGCGGGTGCCCCCTACAACTGGTCAGGTGGCACGCCCACGGCCACACTCGACACCCGCACGACTGATCTACGACTCGGCATGCAATCCGCCGCTCTCTCACCAGCGGTCACGCCAGCCTTCACCGCTGGGGTATATTCAGGCGACGTGAGCATCACCGCGCCAGCATCCACGACCATGCGCCTCATCGCCACGCAGGGAGCCGTTACAGGGCAAAGCGCCATCTTCGAACTCGTCGGCGCACCGCTCGCCATCACCGCAGAGCCGGCCTACACGGGCGGATTTAGCAATACGCTCACTTGGAACCTACCAGCGACCGGTCTCGAATACCAGATCGAGCAATCCAGCACGCCCGATTTCGCCGCACCTGTCAGCAGCGCCTACCAAAGCACCGCCACAACGAACTACACCGGTCTGCTCGATGCTCAGCTCTACCACTACCGCGTCCGCATGCGTCGTGGCACCACCTGGACCAGCGGCTGGTCTCCAGTCATCAGCTCCACACAAGATGCCACACCGCCTGTGCTCAATGTGCCCGCTCATACTACCGCTGCCGCCGCCAGTACACTCGCAGGCACGGCCACGGATCCCGCTGGGGTTACTACCGTCACGGTCGCTGGCACCTCGGCGAGCACAACGAATGCCTTTGCCAACTGGACTGCTCCGCTCACCGGTCTCGTCGATGGCACCAATAGTATTAGCATCGCTGCCAGTGACGGCGCAGTCCCGCCGAATACCGCCACACTCACCGCCATCGTCTTCCGCATCGCCGCACCAGCGGCTGATCCGAATGGTAACGGCATCAATTCGCTTCTCGAACACGCCTTTGGCATCCCCGCCGCCCCACAGCCGCATGGCATGCTCCCCGCCGCTGTTACAGAAACGGACAGCGGCAGCGGACAAAAATTCCTCTGTCTCGAGTTCCGCCGCCGCATCCAGCGTGCCGGTTTGAGTTACATCGTCGAAACCAGCACCGATCTCGTCACCTGGGACGACACCGGAGCCAGCGTCGTCGAAAAATCCGCCACAGCGACGGGTGATGGCCTCACCGAACTCGTCACCGTCCGTCTCACACCCTCCGTCGAACTCGGTGGCGCGAAGTTCGTACGCCTGCGCGTGACGACGAACTGAAAAACAGCCCTTCCGGCAGCCAGATCGGGCGGGAGGCCGCGTTTTCACGCAGCTCATGAATGAAACGTCATGCCTCAGATGAATCGCTGCCAAGGTTCAAAGTGAATTGGAGGCCAAGAAATGGGCGGGTGGGCCGTTTCCACAAATGGTGGCATCAGCGGGGTTGAATTCTCCGCGCCACCTTTTAACATCCGCACACCATGAAAGCTCTCCTCGTCCTCATCCTTGCCGCTGCACTCGGTTTTGTAGCTTATGAATATGCCTATCCGCCGATCGCGGAGGCGATGAAGTTTACCAAGCATGTGCCGAAGGTGGAGCCGAAGAAGGAAATCGCCGTGGTGCCTGCGCCGAAGCCCGAGCCGAAGCCAGAGCCCAAACCCGAGCCAGTCGTGGAAATGAAGCCTGAGCCGAAGCCAGAACCCAAGCCTGAGCCACCACCGATGCCGAAGGTCGTGGTGGAAGCACCGCCAGTGGACCCAAATGCCTTTGTGCCACCGACTTTCCCGCCTGCGGATCAAGTGACATCGAACTGGACTGCTATTCCCAAGGGCTTTTTCAAGACTCCCAAAGAAGTGACGATGAAGCGTGACTTTGAGCTTGAGATGAAGAGTGCTGGAGCCAGTGCCAAAAGGTCGGTGAAAGCGGGTGGCAAAGTCTTTGTGATCGATCAGGTGGGGGCAAATTTGATCGTTGGTTCACCGGGTTCACCCATGCGCGCGGAAGTGGCCATGGACGACACGGATTTCAAAGACGTCTTCACAGCGGCGTATGAAAACCTGAAGATCAACCAAACGGAAAATGCACGCCGGGCGCATGCCTACAATCTGGCGGCAGCGGAAAAGGCTAAGAATGCTCCTGCGACCAAGGGCGGTGGCGGCGGTGGTGGCGGCAGCGGGAAGCCGGAGAAGAATGCTGAGGGCCAATACCCGCTCTTGGTGGCGAGCATGAAGGCTGGTGATGTGACGGAAATCAAACTGGACAGCATCAAGTCGTGGGGTGATCCGCAGCAGGAGAAAATCGATGGCACGGAGTATTGGACGGTGAACGTGAAATACGAAACTCAGACGATGTTTGGTAAGTTTGAGACCGAAGCTCAAGCACGCATCAAGGGTGGCAAGGTGGAGAAGTGGGTCTATACGGGCTCGGGTGAAGTCGTGCCGTAAGGACTGCGTCGTTGATTGAGCCGCGAGATCATGAGACTATCGGAGATGGAGACTCCGATCGATGTGCATGAATACCTGCTCAAGAGCGGGGGCACGCTGAATGCGGTGTCGCAGCGGCGTGAGTTTGCCGGGGCGCTCATTCGCGTGAATGGCGGCTATGGCTGCGTGCATCCGTGGCCTGAGTTTGGAGATGTGACTGTCGCTGAGCAGTTACGCCTGCTGAGTGTGGGTGAGACGACGCCGGTTACGGCCATGGCTCTGCGTTGTGCTGAGATCGATGGAGCAGCCAGGAGGGCTGGAAGGAGCCTGATGGAGGGCTTGCATTTGCCGCAGAGTCATTACTCATGGAATTCATCCGCTGATCCAGAGTCGCAGATGCAGCGTGTGGTGGATGAAGGCTGGCCTGCGATCAAGGTGAAGGGCTTGGCGGACTTCCGTGAAACAATTGGTTTCCTCAAGGTCTGCGCTGAGCGTAGAGCGAGGCTGCGTGTGGATTTCAATGGCGTTCTTAGTCGAGGTGCGTTCGAGAGTTTCATGCAGGATCTGCCGCTGGCTGTGAAGACGGCCCTGGATTTTGTCGAGGATCCTTTTCCGTATGACGCAGGT
>JANOBP010000532.1:0-3472 GCA_031411715.1 Verrucomicrobiaceae bacterium
CGTGCGCGTGAGGCCGAGAAGTTGGCGGAAGAACTAGGGAAGGGGAAAGAGGCTTGGGCTTCGGAAAAGCTGGTCGAAGCACTGCGTAAGCATGCGGACACGGCAGATTTAGGGGATGCGGTAGCTGCTAAGAACACCGCAGCATCTGCGCTGGCGGCCGACGAACTGGCGAAGCAGTTGCAGGCAAAGGAACTCACGCCAGAGGAGCATGAGCGCTTGAAGCAGGCGTTGAAGGATGTGCAGGGGGAGGCGGATAAACAGGATCGTCAACGTATGGTCGGCCAGCATGTGCTTGGAGCGGGTGATGAGATGGAAAAAGGCCAAAGCGCCGCAGCGGGGAAGGAATTCGAAAAATTGGCAGACAAGATGCGCGAGATGTCCCTGCGAGAGCAGTCGATGAAGGAACTACAAAAGCTGGCGGAGCAATTACGTGCTGCAGGGAGTAAGATCGCCGGGCAGGAGCAGAGTGCGGAGGCGATGCAGCAAATAGGCCAAGCTGGGCAAGAAGGGCAGGACGGGCAGCAAAGTACTCCTCAGGTCGGGCAAGCTGGACAGCAGCAGCAACAACTGGCACCTCCCGGTGTGGGGCAGCAGGGGCAACAAAACCAAATGCAGCCACAGAATGGTCAGGGACAGCAGGGCCAACAGCAGCAACAGCAACAGCAAATGATGATGGGGCAACAAGGTCAGCAGGGCCAGTCTCAGCAGGGGCAGCAAGGTCAGCAGGGCCAGCCGATGTTAGTGGCCCCTGTGCCTGGACAGCAGCCATCCAAGCCGGATCCGAATTCTCCCATCATGATCATGCCGAATCAGCAGCCGAATGAAGGGCAGGGGAATGCTGCCGCAGTAGCGCTGCCCGGCGGCCGCGATCCCGGCAATGGCAAAGCAGACCTCAAAAGCACTCCGACTGAGAAGCAGACGGTGACAGGATCACAAATGGTGCAGGCGCAACAAAATGCTGAGGGGCAAAGCACGATGCGCAGCGTGGAAGGCGGCGTGAGGAGCGAGCAGTCAACCCGCAGTGCCACACAGACCGCGCTGGATGCGATCCAGACTGAGGAATCCGCGCTGGATGAATCTACACTGCCAGCCGCACGTCGTGAGCAGGTGCGGCGGTATTTTCATGAACTCAGGAAACGGTTTGAGGGAGAAAAGAAGTGATAAAAGGCGCTCTGGGTTGATGCAGAATCGATTTTGATCAATTTGGCATTCCTGATTGCTTTGCCATTCGTCATTCGTCATTCTGCATTCGCCATTTTAAAACTCTGCTGCATCACACCACATGACCCCATTCCGCACTCAATTCTCGCAACTCAAGGACGAGATGCAAAAGGCCATCGTAGGTTATGATGAATTGCTAACGGATGTGCTGGTAGCGATTTTCTCCGGCGGACACGTTCTATTGGAGGGGGTGCCAGGACTGGGGAAGACGTTTTTGGTGCGTACTCTTTCGCAGGTGATCGCGCTTGAACCAGGGCGAGTGCAATGCACGCCAGACTTGATGCCGGCGGATATTTTGGGCACGCACATCGTGAGTGAGGATGAGCATGGGCACCGCACGCTGAGGTATGAAAAGGGGCCGGTGTTTAAAAACCTGCTCCTGGTGGATGAGATCAACCGTGCAACGCCTAAGACGCAGGCGGCTCTGCTGGAAGTGATGCAGGAGCGCTGTGTGACGACTGGCGGAGAGCGCCACCTGCTGCCTGAGCCGTTTCTGGTGCTAGCGACGCAAAATCCGATGGAAATGGAAGGCACGTATCCGCTGCCAGAGGCGCAGTTAGATCGATTCATGTTCAAGATTAAGGTGCCGTTTCCGGACTTGGAATCGCTGGTGGAGATATCACGGCGCACGACGGGCTTTAAGGAGCCCGTCCTGCAGAGCGTGATGTCGGGAGAGGACCTAATCCGCATGCAGCATGAATTGGCTAAAATTCCGGTGGCTGATCCGGTCGCACATTATGCATCGAGATTGATCCTGGCGACGCATCCGGAACAAGCAGATACTCTGCCAGAGGTGAAGCGTTACGTGTCCTATGGTGCGAGTCCCCGTGGACTTCAGGCACTAATCCGGGGTGCAAGAGTGTGGGCGGCCGTGCAGGGAAGCACGGCGGTGTCCACAGATGACATCCGCGCCATCGCACACGTGTCGCTGCGCCATCGCATCATTTTGAACTTTGAAGGCGAAGCTGGGCAGGTGAAAGTGGACGATCTGATCTCCAAGTTGCTGGATCAGGTCAAAACACCCGCGATGCAGGCTGCGTAAGTTGGTGGAATGAGAGAGGTGATCGCAAGCGATGAGTGGTCAAACCAGTTGCTAGTGGCATTGAATGGGCTTTGATTCACCTCGTCTGTTTTTGCTTCTATGAATCTCTCACTTCGTTCTTCTTTTCGGCTCGCTGCTTTAGTAGCGGGATTATTCATGGGTGGCGTTGTCGCCCTAGCTGCGCCCCAAGGTACGCAGGGTGTACAAGAGTTTGATCCTCTAGCCTTTCCCGGGAAAGTCGTGGATGATGTGGTGGTGCCGGTGCCGAGTGAGGTCTTTTCCGTGCTGGATAAGCTGGGTGAGCCGAACTGGAATCAGGAAATCCGCAAGGTGGATGTGCCAACGACGAGTGACCGGACCAAATTGTCACTGCTCTTTGGTTATGTGGTGGCTGAGGGTTTCGTGGCGGTTCAGGCCGAGGATAAAGAAGCCGTGAAGGAGGCAGGCCGTGATGTGATCACGCTCTCGAAGAGCCTGGGATTAAACAAAGTCGTGCTGCCACATACGCAGAGCATACTGGACGCGGCGGATAAGGGTGACTGGAAGTTGATCCGCAAGGAATTCGATAAGACGCAGGATACCGTAAAGCGGGCAATGGAGCAGATGAAGGATTTGGATATGTCGCAGTGCGTGAGCCTTGGTGGTTGGCTGCGCGGCACAGCATCGGTGACCTCGGTTGTGGGGAAGAGTTTTTCTGCGGATCGGGCGGAGTTGCTCAATCAGCCAATGCTGGTGGAGCATTTTGTGAACACGATTTCGAAAATGCCGGATGGAACGCGCGATCACGTCCTGGTTAAGGGGATCCGCAAGGGGCTCGCCGTGGTGCTGGAGCGGATGGAGGGTGCGGTCGATGGCTTCTCGAAAGATGCGGTCGGTGACATCGGCAAAACATGTGAGGGCTTGCTCTCGGAAATTGTCGCGGCTCGGAAATAATTGCTCAGAGAGGAAACGATGATGAACTTTTTGCGAAATCGATTTTCAAAGCTGCAGGGAGTACTGGTTTTGGTGCTGGCTCTGACATGGCTGCCACAAAGCGTCCTGGCGACAGTGGATGAATCCCACGACTACTCAATGGAGGCTGCGTCACCCTTTGTGGAGCAGGGTTTCATCGTGCGTGAGGAATACTGGAACGGGGAGGTGAAGAGCGAGCAAAAGCTCATGATTTCTCACCAGCTCTTCAAGGGTAACGAGTATGCCTTTTGGCTTGGG
>JANOBP010000533.1:0-22009 GCA_031411715.1 Verrucomicrobiaceae bacterium
GCAGTTGTCCGAGAGGATCGGACGGATGTCGCGATTGAACTGGATGGTGCCAGCCTGAAGCGAGGCGGCAGCGAGAACGGTGGTGACCAAAAGAAGATGCATAGGGCAAAAAAACGAGCGGTAACTAAACGCGGCGCGACATTCGCATCGTGCAGCTGAAATGGATCCCATGATGCAGCGGAGGATCCACACGGAAATGGTTTAAATCGTTGCCAAGGTGGATGGGGCGCGGCATTTCTGGCAGGATGCCGGATCAAACTCATCTCATGCAAAGTGCCCGCGAGGCGGCGGCGAATGCTTATGCGCCGTACTCGCGCTTCCAAGTCGGTTGCGCGCTGGTGACGGATGCGGGGCGGATCTTCACGGGCTGCAATGTGGAGAACGCCAGTTACGGACTGACCATCTGCGCGGAGCGGAATGCGGTCTTCCGTGCCGTGGCGGAGGAAGGGCAGGGGATGAAGATCGCCGCGCTCGCCGTGGTGGCGCTGGGGCATGAATTTCCGCCGTGTGGTGCCTGTCGGCAGGTTATCGCTGAATTTGCCACGCAGGAGACCCGTGTGTGGTTCCTGCAGAGTGGTCAACTGGTCTCACTTTCGCTCGCTGAACTCCTTCCCTCTGCCTTCAATCTATGAACCTCCCATCCACGATCAAACTCACCGAGCAGCCTGCTGGTTATCCCATTCTCGAAGTCGAACATCCAGCCGCCACGGGCCGCATCGCCCTGCATGGGGCGCATGTGATGGAATGGACGCCTGCGCATTCGGCGCCGGTGCTTTACATGAGCACCGATGCCATTTTTGAGCTGGGGAAACCGATCCGTGGTGGCATTCCGGTGTGCTGGCCGTGGTTCGGGCCGCATGCGGATAGCAGCAAGCCTGCGCATGGCTTTGTGCGCACGATGCTGTGGGAGTTTGACCGTGCGCGTGAGCATGCCAGCGGCGTGGACATCGTCCTGAAGCTGGCGGACTCAGCGGAAACACGGGCGCTGTGGCCGCATGGCTTTGAAGCTCGGCTGCACATCAGCATGGGGCTGGAGCTGGATGTCGGGCTGGAAGTCACCAACACCGGCACGTCCGCGTGGACCATGACGGGGGCACTTCATAGCTACTTTGGCGTCGGCGATGTGCATGAGATCAGCATCCATGGTCTGCATGGCACGCAGTATGTGGAGAGTCGGCTTTCGCCCGCGAAGCAGCCACAAAATGGCACGCTCTTCATCAATCAGGAAGTGGATCGCCTCTATGCATCGGATGCGGCGGTCATCGTGCATGATCCGCTGTTTCAGCGTGAGCTGCGGATCGAAAAAGCCGGCAGCCTCAGCACCGTGGTGTGGAACCCATGGATCGAGAAATCGAAGCGCCTGAGCGATTTGCCTGATGAGGCCTATCCTGAGTTTGTCTGTGTGGAGACGGTCAATGCAGGTGAGGATGTCGTCACCGTCGAGCCTGGAGCCACGCACCTGCTTCTCACCCGCATCTGCGTACGGCCACTGAATGAGCAAACTGTGCCACTACCGAGCATCGAAGAGCAAGTGGGCTTCGTCTGAAGCTGAACAGAGCACTTGACCACCCGCCACACACACGACTCTCTCCTCTCTCATTCTCCATTCAACCTAGAGCCATATGAAAGCCCTCGTCCTCACCGCCCCATCCGAATTCAACTACGACATCCATTTCCCTGAGCCGACGCCCGCTGCGGGTGAGGTGCTGGTGCAAGTCAAAGCCTGCGGCATCTGCGGCAGTGACATTCATGGCATGGATGGCCGCAGTGGTCGGCGTCAGATGCCCATCGTCATGGGACATGAGGCGGCTGGTGAAATCATCGCCCTCGGTGAAGGCGTCAGCGGCTGGGCACTCGGCGAGCGCGTGACCTTTGATTCCACGGAGTATTGTGGTGAGTGCGATGAGTGTCAGAGCGGGTTTGTGAATCTTTGCCCGAACCGCAAAGTGCTCGGTGTTTCGCCTGGAGAATATCGCCGCCACGGTTGCTTCGCTGAGCGCATCGCACTGCCCACACGCATCCTCTACCGCATCCCGGAGGCGCTTTCGTACGAGAAGGCAGCCTTTGCTGAGCCAGTCTCCATCGCCCTGCATGCCGTGAACCTGGCGGATGGCGTGGAAGTCGGTGAGGCCTTTACGGACAAAGAAGAGCACTGCCATGAAGGTGGCTGTGACTGTGAAGAGGAAGCCAAAGGTGGCACCGCCGTGGTCGTGGGAGCTGGTTTGATCGGTCTGCTCGTCATTCAGGCACTCAAAGCTCGTGGGTGGGAGCGCGTCATCGCGGTGGATCTCGATGATCGTCGGCTGGAGCTCGCCAAGCAGCTCGGCGCTGCTGATGTCTTCAACGCCAAGCAGGAAAACCTCGCCGCACACATTCGCCAGATCTGCGGTGGTGATGGCGCGGATGCCAGCTTTGAGGTCGTGGGTGCCGCGGCACCCTTGGATCTCGCGATTCGCAGTGTGTGCAAAGGCGGGCAGGTCATCCTCATAGGCAATTTGCAGCCAAACACGCCCTTCCCGCTTCAAGAAGTTGTCACGCGTCAGCTCACCATCAAGGGCTCATGCTCCTGTGCTGGTGAGTATCCGGAAGCCATCCGCCGCATTCAAGACGGCAGCATTCAGGTCGAGCCACTGCTCAGTGCCTGCGCGCCACTGGCGGAGGGGGCAGGTTGGTTCAAGCGGCTGCATGATAACAAGGAAGGCCTGCTCAAAGTGGTGCTCAAGCCAGAGTAAACTCAACGCACTTTCATCATGCCGCGACTCCTTCTGCTTCTCACGCTTCCGCTCTACATTCTCGACCAACTTTCCAAGTCATGGATCGTGGATAACTTCCAACTCTATGGAGCTGAGCGTGAGATCATCCCTGGTGTCTTTTGGCTTCATCACGCCGCGAATACGGGCGTCGCCTTCGGCATGTTCAATGGCACGGCGTATGCCAACTATGCGTTCGGTGCCATTTCACTTGGCGCGTTGATCTTCATCACGGTGATGCATCGCAAAGGATTGTTTCCTGGCAAAATGAGCCGTTTCGCCGTCGCCCTGCTGGTCTCCGGCATTTTCGGCAATCTCACTGACCGCTTCTTCCGCGCGCATGACACGGGCAAGCTCTTCGGTGGCAAGCTGCTGGATGGTTACGTTGTCGATTTCCTCCGTTTTGACTTCGGATTCCCTCCGTTCAATCCGTGGCCATCATTCAACGTCGCGGACTCGTGTGTCGTCTGTGCGGCCATTTTATTGGCCGCCTCGACCTTCTTTGAAACACCGCCTGAGAAGAAGGCGCTGGTTTCTTGAGCGCAGTATGAGCTGCTACTTCTTGATGCCAATCTTGCAGCCTTGAGCGGGAAGTTGCGGCTGTGGTGCAGGTTGCGCAGCTAACAGAGCTGTGATCGCGGCGCGCAGATCATGGATGGTGGCGGCGCGCTGGCGCTTGGTTGGGCCAAGGTAAAGGTCATTGATGCGGCCTTGGTAATAGGGTTCGGCCTTGGCATTGAGCAGAATGGCCTCAGGGGTGACGGTGGCTTTGAGCTGCTGCATCAGTAGCTGCTGCGCATCGAGCAAAACAGGGACTTTGAACTCACTCAGTGTCGCGTGCTCGATGGCGACATCACGAGTGACCTCAGGGTCTGACTGGACGATGAAGGTGTTGATCTTTGCAGCGTTCTCAGCGGAGATTTTGTTGATCTCAGCGACAAAGGCCTTCGTGGTTGAGCAAAACGGCGACACGAAGATCAGAAGGACGGGCTTTCCATCCTTGGCGATGAGTGGCATGTGCTGAGTGCCATCAATGGCAGGAAGCGTCAGGTCGGCAGCACGGATGAGGCCGATGGAGAGCAGGAGAATCAGAAGTGTGCGCATATGACCCTGAAAATGATGTCCAAGCGAATGGGGGCAACCGAATGATTTGGCCGGGAGGCTTACAACTGAACGATGATATGCCGCAGAGCCTATGTCTCACATCCTCTCCGTCGTCTGGATGCCCAGCAGGCCGAGGCCGGTCTTGAGGACGCGGCTGGTGGCTTCGCAGAGGGTGAGGCGGGTGTTTTTCACAGTGCCTTCAGCGCGGAGGACGTGGCAGGCTTCGTAGAAGCTGTGGTAGGTGTTGGCTAGCTCGTAGAGGTAGTTGGCGAGCAGATTGGGACGATGGTCGTCGAGGATGTCGTGGGCGTTTTCGGCGAATTGGGCGAGCTTCATCGCCAAGGCACGTTCCGCTGGCTCGGTGAGGGCGAGATCGGGCGTGAGTGTGACTTCACCGTCGAGCTTGCGGAAGATGGCGCGGGTGCGGACGTAGGCGTTGAGCAGATACGGCGCGGTGTTGCCTTGCAGGCTCAACATTTTGTCCCAACTGAATTTGTAGTCGGTGAGACGGTTCTGACTGAGCTCAGCGTATTTCACGGAGCCGTTGCCGATGATGCGGGCGATCTCATCTTTTTCAGCGGCGCTGAGGCCTTGTTCTTTTTCATCGGCTGCGGCGCGTGCGCGCTCGATGGCCTCCTCGATGACTTCGAGCAGGCCCACGGTCTCGCCGCTGCGGGTTTTGAACATCTTGCCGTCAGGGCCAAGAATGCTGCCGAAGGCGATGTGGATCATTTTGGTCGTGAGGCCGCGACGTTGCGCGGCGGCGAAGACTTGGCGGAAGTGGAGCTGCTGCGGGGCACCGACGACATACCAGATCTCGTCGGCCTTCCATTCCTTCACGCGGTAGTCGATGGTGGCGAGGTCGGTGGTGCCGTAGAGGAAGCCTCCATCACCTTTTTGAATGATGAGCGGTGAGTTGACCCACTCCTTGGTGTCCTTGTCACGGATCATGAAAGGATCCTCTTCGGGGGCTTTCGCGCCATCACTGGCGACGACGATGGCGCCCTGACTCTCAATGGCCGCTCCAGCCGAGCGCATGTCTGCCACGAGTGGTGCGAGTGCATCATTGAAGAAGCTTTCACCGAGTGTGTGATCAAAGTGGATGTCCAAGGAGCCATAGACCTTGTCCAACTGCTCCATGGTGAGACGCACGCATTCTTTCCAGATCTGGAGGTTGTCAGCGTCGCCGTTTTGGAGCTTCACGAGTTCCGATTTGCACTGCGCCAGGACGGACTCGGCACGCGCCACATCTTCTGGCGGGAGTGGCAAATCGTTGCCCTCGGCGTCCTTGGTTGTGGTCTTGGTAGCGGCACTGATCAGCTTATAAACGCGCACCAACTCATGAATCGAGTCATGCTTCAAAGCTGCATGATCGACCTGTGTCTTCCAGCCATGAATGATCATGCCAAACTGGGTGCCCCAGTCGCCAACGTGATTGTCGGTGATGACGTTATGGCCGAGAAAACGTGCCAGGCGCGCGAGCGAGTCGCCGATGAAGGTGCTGCGGATGTGGCCGACGTGCATCGGCTTGGCGATGTTAGGCGCTGAGAAATCAACCACGATGGTCTTGGCCTTTTCGACCTTCGGAACGCCGACATGGTCATCTTGGACGATCACCGCGAGCCGCTGAGCCAGCGCATCGGCACTCAGAGTGAAATTGAGGAAACCAGGGCCATCGACGGTGATTTTTTCACACAGACCATCCACTTGAAGCGCCGCTTTGATCTGCTCGGCCAATGCACGCGGGTTGGACTTCAGTTGCTTGGCCAAAATCATCGCCGCATTGCTCTGGTAGTCACCATGACGCGAATCCGAAGCGATGACGACGTTTGGCGTGAAACCTTCAGGCAATGCGATGCCGGCAGCCGTGAATGCGGCTTGAAGACGAGAGGTGAGCAGGGTGCGAAACATGGGCGCGGAAGGTGAATGACGAATGCGGAATGTCGAATGAGGAATCAGGTTGGCAAATCCTGAAACAGTTTCGGGAAGTAACTGTCGAGCACTCGCGAGTCGAAGGCGAGGCTGAGGGTTCCTTTGATGGGATTGGGAGAATCAACAAGGCCTGCATCAAGGGCAAGGCGGATGATGGCGCTGGCGGTGGTGACGCCGCGTCCGATGAGGTGCGGCACGGCTCCGCGCTCGAGCTTGCCTTCGACGAGCGCGGCTTTGAGCATGCGTCCGAC
Organism: Verrucomicrobiaceae bacterium; assembly: GCA_031411715.1. Classification (GTDB taxonomy): domain Bacteria; phylum Verrucomicrobiota; class Verrucomicrobiia; order Verrucomicrobiales; family Verrucomicrobiaceae; genus Prosthecobacter. The sequence goes on from JANOBP010000533.1 coordinate 6,038, forward strand.
TTGCTCGCGTTGCAGCGTGCTCCAGTCGGCATGCTTAATATGAAGGTGGGCTTCGATGCGGCGGGTGAGGGTGTGGAGATCGAGCAAGTCAGACATGAACTCGATTTGATCGAGCATGGTGCGGAGAAAAAAGAGGCAGAAGTCGGCAAGACCGGCGTCGGAGAGGTTGCCACGGCCATCGAGGTCGCCACGGCGGACGGCATCGGCAGCGCTGAGGTGGTCGTAGTAGCTCTGCTGCTGGCGGGCGAGGCCTCGTGAGATCGTCCACAGGCCTAGCCCATGAACATGGCAGCGCGCGAGCCAGGCGTGCGTGTGCAGGCGTGTGACTCGGCCATTGCCGTCACCAAACGGATGAATCCACGCGAGACGATGATGCGCAGCGGCGAGCGCGATGAGCTGATCAGTGGCGAGGATGCTCCTGCTGCTGTAAAAAGAGGTGAAGCGGGCCATGAAGGCCGCGATGGAGCCAAAGTGCGGTGGTTGATGAGAACCGACTTTGACTGCGTGATCGCGATAGGTGCCAATAGGGATGCGGTAGGTGCTGCCATTGAGGCGCTGACCAGTTTGGAGGTCTTCCGGCAGGCGCTGATAAAACTCACGGTGCAGCCAGCAGATGAAGTCGGCGCAGTGTATATCGAGTTCAGGCTCAGTGGTGAGCCGCAGCATCATGGCGGCTTCCACCTGGATGTGAGAGCGTGCGAGATGCTGATTGGCACGTTTGTCGGGCTGCTTGGAGAATTGATCATTCAAGGCCTTCTCGATGTCTGCGGGGAGGGTTTTGTGGCCTTCGATGAGATTGGAGTAGTAGCTGTTCATCTCCCGCACCAACACGGCGATGCGTTGGGTCACGATGGGTGATGGCAACAGCGCTCCGAGATGACCCGCACGCCGTTTAATGGCGCTAGTCAAATGCGCGAGTTCTTCCCGCTTGGCAGCTGGAAGCAGCGGCTCAAATGAGCTGGGCTTGGTGTAGAATACGAGGGGCTGAGGCATCGAGATCTGAAAGTAGCTTCCAGTGGGATGGAATGGCCTATTTTCAGGGATAAAGCGCGATTCACAAGCTCCGAGTTGAAAGTAAAACTGAAAGCTCGATTCCGCTGGCGCAATGTTTAATGCACTACGGTTTCGGACTCTTCATGCACCTGCATCAGCTCTTCCTGATGCTTGAAATAGGCGGCGAGGATGTCGTCGAGTTCGGTGAGGCTGCTGACGTGGGTGAAGCGTTGGCGCAGCCATTTGCCGCCGGGAATGGACTTGGTGTAGTTCATCAGGCGGTTGCGCATGGCGCGGATGATTTCGAACTCCCGGCCTCTGCCGTCATGGGCGATGGCTTGCACGCAATGGTGGCGCATGAAGTCAAAGCGCTCTTGCACCGTCGCGGGTGTGCGGTGCTCTCCAGTGGCTAGAAAGTGTTTGGCCTCGCCAAAGACCCAGGGGTTGGTCATGGCGGCACGGCCGATCATGATGCCGCGGACACTTGACTGAGAGCGGCGGAGTTGCACATCGAGTCCGGTGTGGATGTCGCCATTGCCGATGACGGGTATTTTCACGGCGTCAGCGACTTGGGCGATGACTTCCCAGTCGGCGAGGCCGGTGTAGCCTTGGGCACGTGTGCGGCCGTGCACTGCGATGGCTTGGATGCCGCTGTCTTCAAGGATGCGTGCGACTTCGACGGCGTTGACGGTCTGCGCATCCCAACCGATGCGCATTTTGGCGGTGACGGGGATGTGTACGGCTTTGACGACCTCTGCGGCGACGGTTTTGAGCAGTGGGCAGTCTTTGAGCAGTGATGAGCCGCCGTTTTTGGAGACCACTTTGTTTACGGGGCAGCCGAAGTTGATGTCGATGAAGTCGGGTTGCTTCCAGTCGATGATTTTTCGCGCGGCCTCGCCCATGCGCACGCCATCGCCGCCGAAGAGTTGCACACCCAGCGGCCGCTGCTCGTCATCGAACTCGGTGTAGTGACGCGTGCGGTCATCCCGCTGCATGATGCCCTCAGCACTGACGAACTCGGTGACCATAACGTCGGCGCCGAGTCCTTTGCACATGCGGCGGAAGGTCATGTCCGTCACACCAGCCATGGGGGCTAGGTAGAGAGGGAATTGCGAGTTGGAGAGCCAGGGGAGCATGAGGATGACGAATGTCGAATGATGGCAACCTATCGAGGGCTCTTTGATTGATGATTGTTGAGCATTCGATTTTTGATTTTTGAAGAGTGAAGTGCGTTCGATGAAAGGAAGCACTCCAGCAATCAACAATCGATTGTTCATCAATCGTCAATCAATCCGGTCATCGCTGATGTTTCGCTCTCACGTCTTGGCTAATTTTTGAGCAACGCGGGCGGGCACTCGAGTCAGGACGGGTATGGGGCGTGCGGCGGTGTCGCCGTGGAGGAGGAGGTCGAGATGATGCTCGAAGCCGGGGTAGGATGTGGTGATGCACTCGCTGCCTTCAATGGTGGTGGTGCCATCAGCGAAGAGTCCGGCAATGGCGAAGGCCATGGCGATGCGGTGGTCTCCATAGGTGGGGAGGGTGGCTCCTTGCAATTTGGCTCCGCCGACGATTTCCATGCCGTCTGGATGCTCTGTGACAGTCACGCCCATGAGACGGAGGTTGTGCGCGACGGCGGCGATGCGGTCGGTTTCTTTGACACGGAGCTCCTGGGCATCACGGATGAGGGTGTTGCCACGGGCGAGTGCTCCAGCAACGGCGAGGATGGGCAGCTCGTCGATGACATTGGGGATCTCAGCACCGCCGATGACCGTGGCATTCAAGTCACTGCCTTTGACGATGATGTTGCCACGAGGCTCGCCATCGGAGTGAGTTTCAGAGTGCGTGATGTGCGCGCCCATGCGGAGGAGGACGTTGATAATGCCGGTGCGGGTGGGATTGAGGCCGACGTTCTTGAGCGTGATCTGCGCTCCAGGTGATGCGGCAGCAGCGACCATCCAAAAGGCGGCGCTGGAGATGTCTCCAGGCACATTGATGTCCGTGGCAGTTGGGCGCTGGCCGCCATAGACGCTCACGGCATCATCCTCACGCAACCATTTGATGCCAAAGTGACTGAAGAGGCGCTCGGTGTGATTCCGCGTGGCGACAGGCTCAACGACGGTGGTTTTGCCACTGGCAAAAAGGCCAGCGAGAAGGATGGCGCTCTTCACCTGAGCGGAGGCGACGGGCAGCTTGTAGTGAATGGGCTTCAAGGGGGCACCCGTGACGGTGAGCGGCGCGCAGATTTTCTCTCCCTGACCGGTGATCTGGGCTCCCATTAGCCCGAGAGGGTCCGCCACGCGCTTCATGGGCCGCTTGGACAATGAGGCGTCACCGAAGAGATGCGTGGTGAAGTTTTGCCCAGCGAGGATGCCACTGAGGAGTCGGATGGTGGTGCCAGAGTTGCCGCAGTCGATGGGCTTGGTGGGGGCCGTGAGTTGGCCGGTGCCGGTGATGGCGAGTTTGACGAGGCCGACACCTTCCAGTTCCTCGAGCGGCTCCACTTCTGCTCCCAGGGCCTGCATGGCATGCACAGTGCAGAGGCAATCCTCGCTCGGCAGGAAGCCATCAATGATCGTGGTGCCTTTGGCCAGGCCGGCAAACATGGCGGAACGGTGAGAGATGCTTTTGTCACCGGGGACGGTGATTTCGGAAGGGAAGCTCTTGAGTCGTTTGGATTTAAGAATGGCCATGGGTGTCAGGCCGCCAGAAGGGAGACGCGCAGGGTTTTGGCCTTGGCGAGGAATCGGCGGGGCGGTTCTTCGTCCATGCCGCCAAGGATTTCAAGAAACTCGCGCAGAGAGTCTGTAGAACCCATCGACGATGACCGTGAGCGGCGTATTCGCTCCAAAGTTCAAGCCACTGGGGGCAGGAGATCGCGCAGGGCTTTGGCCTTGGCAAGGAATTGGCGGAGGGGGGCGTCGTCGGGGCTGTCGAGGATGTCCAGCAGGTGGCGCAGTGAGTTGGCCGCGTCTTGGAGGGCTGCGCGGACTTCGGTGCGGTTATCGCGGAGGATGCCAGTCCACATATCGGGATCACCTGCGGCGACGCGGGTGGTATCCCGGAAGCCACCGGCAGCGCAGTCGAGCGGGCTCCGATCTGCCTCCACGGCAGCAAGCGTTGTCAAGGCGGCCATGACGTGCGGCAGGTGTGAGATGCGGGCGACTCGGTGGTCATGCTCCTGCGGCGTCATTTCGATCAAACGTGAGCCGAGAGTCTGCCAGAAGGCGCGCAGACGGTCTAGATGGGCGCTGGGGGTGCTGGCCGTGGGTGTGAGGAGGCAGGCGGCGTTTTGAAAGAGATCAGCGCGTGCATGGGCGAGGCCAGTGGCATGAGATCCTGCCATGGGATGACTGCCAATGAAGGTGATGCCCTTGGCAGCCAAAATAGGCTCCAAGTTGGCAACGACGCTTCCTTTGACGCTGCCGACATCAGTGACGATGAGGTCTGGGGAGCCTATCATTTGCTCGGCAATGCCCGCCATGTGCTGCACAGGCATGCACAGGATGGCTAGCGTGGCCCCACTGAGCGCCTCGGTGATGCTGGTGGTGCAGAGGGCACCGCTGATGTGCTGTGCCGCAGCTTCAACGGCCTGCGGTCGCCGCGCCCAGATGCGTAGGGATGCTTGTGGGAGTTTTTGACGAATGGCGAGTGCCAAGGAGCCACCAAGAAGCCCCGGTGCCAGGATGGCGATGCAGGATTCCTGATTCATGATTTAACGGAAGACCTTCGATTCCCGAAGTGGGAATCAGGAATTCGAAATCGAGCTACGGAACGAGGAAAACCTTCTGTGTGTATGGGCAGCGGGCTTTTTGGCCGGAGCGCATCTCACGCACGTCGATCTCACGACCGAGGGGATCGAATGGGCTTTTGACGAAGCCAGCTTTGGTGCGGCTGGCCGTTGGCAAGGAAGCAGTAGGCGCAGGTGGCTTGACGACAGTCGGCGGCGGAGCTGTGACAGGGGGAACAGTGGGGGCTGCAGGCTGGTCAGGAGTGGTCGTTGGTGGTGGCGTGACGGTATCTATAGTGATAGGCGCGTTCGGATTCGGTGGCTGCACTACTGCTGTGGTGCGGTCTCCTGGAATTGGGGCTGTGGGCTCAAGATAACTTGTGCTAGCAGGCGGGGGGGGCTGTTGATTGCCGTAGCGGCCAGGGGGCCGGTCGAGGGTGTAACCACGGAGTCCTGGCGGACGTGGGCCTCCAGGGCCGTAGCAAGAAGCTAGGAGGACGAGGGAGGTGGCGGCGTAGAGGCTGGCTTTCAGTGTCGCTTTCATGGCAGATAAAAAGGTGCGCGGCATCGGTGATTAGGAGTTCACGCGCATGGGCATGAGAACGTAGAGGAAGTTGGTGCCACTACGGAGGACGCCAGGGCTAATTTCGTCGATGAGGTGAAGATGGACCTCGTCGGCTGAGAGATTGCGCAGAGGGGCCATGGTGAACTCTGGATTGAAGGCGATGGTGATGGAAGCCCCCTTGTAATTGATGGCGAGCGTTTCACGAGCTTCACCGATGTCTGGTGAGACCGCGACGATCTCACAACTGCCAGGGGTGAAGATGAACTTGATGGAGTTCGACTTATCGGTGGTGAGGAGTGAGACGCGTGAGATGGCGCGCAGGAAGGCCTCGCGCTCGAGGGGGATGCGCTCTTTGGACTCTCCGGGGATGACTTGGCGGTAATTGGGGTAGTTTCCGTCGATCAATTTGCTGACCAGAAGGCTGTCGCCAAGATCAAAGCCGACTTGGGAACCGGTGACCTTGATGGTGACGATACCGGAGTCGCCAAGGAGCCGTGACAGTTCATTGACGGCCTTGGTGGGGACGATGATTTCGATTTCCTGACTCTGCGGGAACTCAAGCTCCTGCTCGACCATGGCGAGGCGGCGGCCGTCCGTGGCGACCATGGTAAGGGCGTTGTCTTTGAAGGAGAAAAGGATGCCGTTGAGGACGTAGCGTGTCTCATCTGTGGAGATGGCGTAGCTGGTCTTGCGCAGGCATTCATGCAGCATCTGCTGCTCCATGCGGAATTCGCGTGCGTCATCGAAGCGGGGAAGTGCGGGGAATTCCTCACTGGTGAGGCCGAGGATTTTGAAGTGGCTAGGGCCGCTCTTGATGGTGGCGACGTTTTTCTCATCGATCTTGATCTCGATGTCCTCAGCAGGAAGCTCGCGGATGATGGTGGCCAAGCGGCGAGCGGGGAGTGTGGTGGCACCGGCTTCGGAGACTTCACAGGGCACCGTGCAGGTGACACCCACGTCTAAATCTGTCGTGGTGAGTTCCAGGACGCCGTCTTTGGCCTTAAGCAGGACATTCGAGAGAATGGCGAGCGTGGTGCGCGAGCTGACGACGTGTTGGACTTGATTGATCGCCCCCAAGAAGGCTTCCTTGCTGATGTTGAACTTCATAAATACCTGTGTTTGGGCGAGTTGTTAACAACCGCCCGGAGAATTGGCAACGATATTGAGCGGAAAAATACAGGTGTCTAACTGCAATGTGCTCAGAAGATGAATTCATCAAGGCTGGAACTGACGCGGCGCAGAGTCGAATTCACGCGGCACAGGCACTCCAAACACGCTGGGAGCCTGCTGGGGCTCAGGGGATGACTGTGGTGCGAGGTGCGTGAAGAAGTCGGCAAAGCGCAGGCTGCACTGAAGGCGGCGCTGGCTGGAGTCTATCTTGGGATTTACCTGAATGACGGCCAAGCTGAAGGGTGGCTGCGATTTGATGGCCTGGGCTTGCTTGCGGGTTTCTTCAAGGCTTAGGGCCTTATTTTTAATGACCGCGTCGAGGTGCTCGAGATCGGCACGGGTGATGGGTTGCCAGAGTTTTTGCCATGCGGCTGGCTCGATGCGGACGGCTTGGACATTGGACCAGGTTTTTTCCGTTTTCGTGGTCTGCTGCCAGAAGCCCGCGATGAGAAGGAATGGCTCGGAGATATCGAATTGGCGCAGGGCATCACCAAGGCCGATGGGCGTGCCGTGCTTGGCCGCTTTTGGGTTTACCGGGATGTTGCCGTGTTTGGGATTGGCCTCAGCGGGTATGTCCCACTTCTGGGTGTAGCCTTTTGGCTTGTAGCCGCCAAAAAAAGTATCGCGCAACCATTTCTCGAACAGCAAACCGTGACTTTGAACCTCAACCGCGGACGTGAAGAGGCTGAGAGAGGAGAATAGGAGCAGGTAAATGGTGATGCGCTTCATGGCGGACCTGCAAGAGGTTTGGTGGAGCATAGCGGGTTCGAACCGCTGACCTCCTGCATGCCATGCAGGCGCTCTACCAACTGAGCTAATGCCCCGGAAAATGAAAACCGGCTCCCCTCTTTCGAAGGGAGCCGGAGACTATCAGGCCGAGCTATTTTGACAAGCAGGTTTTTGCAAAAGTACCTGCGAGTCTGAAGCGGTATTAAGGAACGCTCTTTTTCTTGGTGGCACCGGACTTGGCAGGAGTCGCAGCTGGTGTTTCAGCAGCCGCAGGTGCTGCAGCCGATGGAGCAGTCTTCGGAGCGAAGCGAGTCTTGAGCTTGCCTAGTTCGACGATGGCTTGCTTCTTCACATCGGCAGTGATGACTTCTTTGCCATCCTTATCCTTGGCGGTTTCGAGAGCTTTGACGAAGTTTTCTACTTCTTTGGACTCACCTTTGGTCACATCGTTGGCCATCGTTGCGTAGGCCAAAGCGAGAGGCAAGTTTGGCTTACCGTCAATGCCGTTCAGGTTCAGAGTGGAAAGACGAATCAAGGCCAGTGGAGCACCCTGTTCGGCGGCCATTTCGTAATAGCTTGCAGCAACAGCACCATTGCGCTCGATGCCAGCACCTTGCTCGCTCATCATACCATAAGCGATCTGCGAAGGGGCATAATTGAAAGGAGCGTCAGCGGAACGCTTGTACCAGCCAGCAGCTGCGATGACGTCTTGAGCGACGCCTGCGCCATTGGCATAGAGACCAGCGAGGCTGCTCATGGCCTGAGCATAACCAGCATTGGCAGCTTTGCTGTAGAGCGCGAAAGCTTTGGTAGGATCCTTATCGACGACGGCACCGGTTTCATAGAACTTACCGACGGCGAAGTAGCCTTCAGCAGCGCCGTTTTGAGCGGCCATGCGGTAGAGGTCAAGTGCGCCTTTTGGATTTGGCTGCACGAGGATGTCCTTGGCATCAAAGCTGCCGGTTTTCTCGTCGCGCTTGGCATCTTTGTTTTTGAGGATGCCGGTTTCGAAGGCTTGAGCAAGGCGGAGAAGGGCGGCGGCGTCGTTGCCATTGCCAGCCTTGGTGTAATGCGTGAAGGCTTTTTCAGTGTCGGCAGCGAGATCGGCGCCGAGACCGTTTTCATAGATTTGACCGAGAATACGGCTTGCAGCAGCGAGTCCACCAGTAGCAGCATTTTCAAACATCTTGAGCGCCTCTGTCACGTTCTTGGTGACTAGCTTTGGGCCTTTTTCTTTGCCATCACCTTGATCCCCATTGAGGAGGCGGGAACCAAGTTCACCGAGTGCGGTAGCATTGTTTTGCTTTTCGGCAGCCAGCTTGAGTAAATCAAGAGCCTTAGCGTAGTCCTGAGGGTAACCAGTGGCACCTCGGGAGTAAACCTGATAGAGGCCGAGAGTAGCATCGCCGTCACCTTCATCGCTGCCCTTTTGGAGGAGCTTGACGGCTTCTTCGATGCTTGCTGGGATGCCAGCACCTGCAGCTGCCCCAGAAAGGTGCAACTGAGCTTTGGTGCGACGTGCAAGCTTGTTGCCAGCGGCTTCAGCATCAATGATGAGCTTAATGGCCTCCTTGGCCTTGTCCGCGTCTTGCTTGAAAGCTTGCAGGAGAACCTGAGCGAGCTCGATCTTGGCGGCAGGATTATTGCCTTCATTGGCAGCTTTGCGGTAGAGATCGACCACAGCGTTGACGTTGAGGTTTTCCCCACCGGAGAGCACGCCCCAGTGTGCTAGAGCATAGCATGCGTTCGTATCACCTTTGTCTGCAAGTTTCTTAACTTCCTCGACAGCTGCACTGAAGGCCTTATTCCAGTCTCCTCCCGCTGCGGGATTTTTTGGATCTTTTTGAACCTTGCCCTGTTCGGCCTCGAGGTTCTTCATGATCTTGTCCATTTCAGGACTCAGGTTGGCCAGATCGTTGGTTTCAATGCCAGCGACTGCTGCGAGTGCGGCGACTTTAAGTTTGAGGGCGGTTAGGAGCATAGTGGTTGTTGCAAGGGTGGGCTTTTGACCCGGTGAAGCGGGGAGCGTTCATTTTTGGGTAGAAAGCATTAAAAAAGCAAGTCTTTGTTTATTCGGAGGAGCGAATGAGTTCACACCTCGTACACAGGGGAAAACGCCACCGCGCAGGACTGTTGTATGTAATGGTGGACGATTGTCTGAACTCAATTCATGCTGCCGCCTCATGGCCGAACTCGCGACATCACCTGCACCTCCCGCTGCTGCTAACAGCACTCCAGAAGGCGCATCCGCACCTCAAAAAAGTTTCAAAAAGCGTAACGAAATCCCCACGGCGGAGGAATTGCTGGCCACGATCAATCGCGCGCTGCCATTTAGCGATGAGGCTGAAAAAGGTGTGCTCTCTTGTCTTCTCCAAGACCCCAACGAGCGCCTGAGTGAATGCCGCGTCTCGCTCCCCGCACTCGCTTTCTACCACGACGCCAATCGCACGATCTACGAAAAGCTGTTGGAGTTTTACGACAAAAATTTGCCAGTCGATCCCGTCACCCTGACTCACACACTCAGGGATCAGAACCTGCTCGACAAAGTCGGCGGTGCAGCGGCCATCACAGAGCTTTTCGCCTTTGTGCCAATCTCGGCGCATTTTCCATTCTATAAAAAAGTCGTCATCGACAAGCACATTCTGCGTGAACTCATTCACGCTAGCTCACTGAACATTCATTACGCCTATGAGCATGGTAAAGAGCAGCTTGATGACAACATCGACACCGTCATTGATCACGCCGAGCAGCGTGTTCTTGCGGTGCGAGAATCCGTTGGAGCCAAGGAGGGTATCAAGAGTCTCAGCGCGCATGTGATGGATGCCATCGACAGCATTCAATACATGCTGGAGCATCCCGGACAGTTGCGCGGCTTGTCCACTGGTTACAGCAAGCTCGACAGCATGAGTAGCGGCCTGCAAGGTGGTGAAATGTTTGTCATCGCCGCACGTCCGTCGATGGGTAAAACCTCGCTCGCCATGAACATCGTTGAGCACATCGCCGTGGACTGCAATACGCCCTGTGCGGTGTTCAGCCTTGAAATGAGCGCCACCATGCTGGTGCGTCGTTTGCTCGTCTCCCGCGCCCGCTTGAGCATGCAGGACCTCTCACGCGGCTTGCTCTCCCGCGCGCAACAAGATGCGCTGGCCAAGGCCACGCGTGATCTTCAGAAGGCACAGATTTTTATCGATGAAACTCCAGGATTGGACGTCATGGAGATGCGTGCCAAATCCCGACGGCTCAAGAAGCAGCACGGCATCCAGATGATCATGATTGATTATCTTCAGCTCGTCACCAGTGGCAGCAGACGTGCGAAAGACAACCGGCAGATCGAGATCGCTGAAATCTCTGCCGGCATCAAAGGTTTGGCCAAGGAGCTTAATGTGCCGATCATTGTGCTGGCTCAGCTCAATCGAGCTGTTGAAAGCCGCAAAGGCCAGCGCCCAGTGCTCTCTGACTTGCGTGAATCCGGCTCCATCGAGCAAGATGCTGACGTCGTCGGTCTGCTCACGCGTTCCGATTACGCGGGTGCCAAGATGGAGGTCGAAGACGAAGAAGCTGAGGAGAAAAAGAAAGGTGAGGCCATGCTCATCATCGCCAAAAACCGCAACGGACCCACCGACGACGTGCCACTGCGCTTCATCGACCATGCCATGCGCTTCGTGGAGCGCAATGAGGAGGCGGAGTCACCGTAGCGCGCTCACTTCACTTCGGGCAAATAAGCAGCGGCGAGATCAACTTTGAAGCGCCAGGTGATGACCTCGGCAGGCTGAGTGGCATCGCGTTGAAAAGTTAGGCTCACGAGAGATTCCTCGCGGCGGATTTTATAGGGGAATTGGAAGCGGACGACTTTGAGGTCCGCATCGAATTCATGAGGAACCGTTCCCATGCCCCCAATGCGTAGCTTGATGCTTTCTGGCAGTATGGATGGGAGTTTGCTCAGGTTGGCTTCAATGATCGGGCGGCGCTGTGCAACCGTGGAATCTGGCGCAGGAGTGAGTGTGATGAGCTGCTCGCCCTTTTCGTTCTTGGCATCGGCGACGAGGAATTTGTTGGAAGTCACGTCTCCACGACCACGGAAGCTGGTAGCCAGCTTGAAATTGGCATCACTGTCACCATGAATGATGTAGCGACCCAGTTTGCCGTTGGGAGTGTCAAAGGTGACTTTCGAGCCATTGACAGTGACAAGGCTCTCGTACCCGATTTGCAGTCCGGTTTCCATCACAGCGTCATCAAAGGCACCGAAAGGGTAGGCGAATGAAGTGCATTTGATGTTGAGATTTTGCTCTAGAAAGTCACGCGAGTCCTTGAGTTCGCTGAGCATCCACTGCTGGAAGTCAGCCGGGGACTTGCCCTTGATCTTTGTTTTGAGACTTACGTGAGAAACGCTGTGGCTGCCGATCTCACATCCATTCTGCATCATTTCTTTAATCTGCACCCAACTCATGGAGCGGCCGCCGATGTTGACGTACTTCTTGTATAAATAGATGGTGAAGGGGAAACCGAATTCTTTGAGAACCGGGTAAGCATAGGTGTACACGCCTTCCCAACCATCATCAAAGGTGAAGACGATGGATTCCTGCGGGATGTTTTTTTCACCACGCTTCCAGGCCATGAGGTCGCTGAGGCTGATGACGGGGATATTGCTGTCCTTAATGGCCTGCAACTGCTGGCGGAATTTACTGCCTGCGATCAGCATTGGGCTACCACCGCGCTCCCGCACGTCGTGATAGCCAAGAATGGCCACCGTGGAGGATTTATTCAGCTCAAAGGCCGGCGCTGCAGGCACCTCAGGCTCTGGCACGGTCGCATCTAGCAGAGCAGATTCTTTCAACTTCTTCTCCAACAGGATCTGCTCCGGCGTGAGCACGGGTTCCGCAGGTTTGGGTGCTGGTGGCGGGACCGAGCCGCTTTTTTGCGCCAGGCGCTCGAGCTTGTCTTGAATGCGCTTACAGGACGACGCAGTGAGGAGTGCGACGAGGCAGATCAGGAATGTAAAACGACGATTCATGTGGCAAGAATGAGAACTGGCATGTCTTTCTCACACTTCGGGGATTTGTGCATCACCTTGTTTTGATGCGCTGATCGGCCCTCTAGGGAGATGCTTTGGCTGGAGTGATGAAAAGGTGTCTGAGCTGGACTGAGGTGGTGGATTTATCACCGGCCAGGAAACGCAGGTTTTTGGCGCGCAAGTCGCTGAGCAGCGTGATTTTGCCAAGACGGAAGACCTGGTAGGTTTTGTCGTCGGGGGTGCTTTGGTCAGGTGTAAGCGTCGCTTCGAGTGTGGCGTTGCCGAGGTCGATGCGGACAGGCAATGGGGCGGTGAGGGTTGGGCAGTTGTAGTAAAGATGGATGTCGTAGCTGCCTGCCGCCATGAATTCGATGCGCCATTCGATCTCGCCGACGGGAGCAAAGGTGGCGGCGGTGGCCAGTGGCGTGGATGTGGCGATGGCAATGGCTGGTGAAAGGGTGATGACAGCCTGCTCGGCGATGCGTGGGAGTGGCACAGGCATCGGCATGGGCATGCCTGTGACTGGTGAGGAGATGCTGGCACGCGCGGCAGCCAGGTCAATGACGCCACCAGCTTGGAGGATCTGCTGGAGACGCGCCATTTCGGCCTGATACGGTGTTTTGTTCGTGGCAGAGGCGGCCCCGCGTTGGATCTCGATCAAATACTTGCTGATGAGCGGAATATGTCGCTCTCTGAGTTCCCGCTGGTAGATGGACTCCATCTGCTCGAGCGCGAGAGGTGTCTGCGCAATCGTGTCGAGCGCAGTGAGGAAGAGACAGAAGATGAAAAGCAGACGGTGCATTATTTGGCTTCGGTTCGGAGCGCCCATGCTCCTGGGGGAGAGCTGCGTTTGCGGATGGCCTCTTCCCGAGCAATCAGGGAAGAAAGAAGAGCATTTTCGGTGATGGCGGCTTTGTTCACCGATGCAGGCGGTTGAACGGCGGCGAGTCCTTGATCGATGAGAACATTTTGATACAAGCCGATGTCTTGCAGCACCACAAGCACGGCGAGTGTGCCGTCGCGATCCGGCTGCGGGTAGGCAAGGAGGCGCAGGGGCTTGGCGCGAAGATACTGATCCGTAAAGTCACGCGCAAGGCGGCCAATGGAGACTGCGGCGGCTGATTCGATGCCGAAATGCTTGGCGAGTTGGGGTATGGATTTTGTGTCGGACACAGGCGGCGGGCTGGCGACCCAAAGCAGACGGACAGGGATGGTTTTGCCATCGTGAATGACTTTAAACCGATCCCCAGCAGTGGGAGGTCCATCGGCGAGCATGGCACCCGTGAGGATGTCTAAGTCCTGCAAGCTGCTGGTGGCAGTAGCGAAGGCCGCTGGCGGCGAAAGCAGTGGCGTGGATTGGCGGCGGGTGGTGAGTCGGTCCAGGCGCTGGGCTTCTGCGGTGATGGCCTCTTTGAGCGCCGGCTTTGAAGCCGTGAGGGCGCTGAGCGTGTTTCGGTAATCGTCGATGGCTTTTTTTTGTGACACGAGCAGTTCTGCGGCCAGATCATCGCGCACGGTTTTCAGCGCGGCTGCCGCCTCAATGGGGGCACTCACGGTTGCTGTTTCCGTTACAGGGACGAGACGGAGGTTTCGCAAGCGGATCAGATTGGCAGGGTAGCCACTGTTGGCGACGAGTCGCAGGGTGATGGGCGAGCGCGTGAAGGTGAGTGGGCCAGTGCGAACTGGGATAAAGGTGGTTTCGTCGGTGCTTTGGGTGATTTCAAAAGTTGCTGTGTTGGTGCCTGTGCTGATGAGTTGTGTGACCTCCGCAAAGGTGAAGGACGCTTTTTCCTGTGGCTGCATTTTTGCCGAGGCAAAGGCCACGGGCGCATCGATCATGTTGGCTTCGAACTCGAGGTGGTAGCGGCCTGGCGCGAGCTTGAACTGGCTCCACTCGGCCCCACTGCCATTGGAGCGCCAGTTGCTGAGGATATCCCCACTAGCCTGGATGGAACCCATGAGGCGTGCGGTAGTCAGCGGTAGCACGATGGCGTGCGAATCGACGGTGCTGCCAAAGTAGAGCGACTGGAGTTGTGCGCGGCGCTGCTGAAAGCGCTTCGCCTCCTCGTAGTCGCCAGCGGCAGCCAGAGCGGCCTCACGCGTGCCTAGTGCCAGCACATACTGTTCCGTGATGCGCTGAGAGTCGGCCAGGGCCTGTGTGAGAAGCAAATTACGAGCTGCGGTGATGTCAGAAGGCGTTGTCTCTTGCCCGCGCGCCACGCCCACGATCAAGAACACGGCAAGCGTGAGTGCGTGGCGAAGGCTGGTGGCTAAAAGGCGCATTTATCGGCTGGCAGGGATCAATTCGACCGCTAGGAGCTGCATCAAGTTGTCTTTGAAGACCGTGGTAGCAGTCAGGCTCAAAGTGCTGGCTCCTTCGCTCAGCTTCAGAGTGCCGAGTGTGAGACTCTCTGGGCCGCGCAACGTGGTTTTGATCTCTGCGGATAGGCTGAAGCGTGTTTCTTTCACGCTGAGAAATCCGCCCTCGAGGGTGCTGCATCGATAGCGCAGGACGACTTCATAACCACCAGGAGGCAGCGTTGGCAGTTTCCAGGTGGCAGAGGCTCCAGGCTTTGCCCAAGCCGTGATCATGCCGCCCTCGCGCACGACGCCATTCAAAGTGGCGGCCTCAATCGGGAGTTGGATGCGATCCGCAAGTAAAGCTGAGCTCAGTGTGTGTTCACGCGATTGAATCATCAGCAACTCTTTGTCCAGACGCTCAAGATCACGCTGCCACTTCTGACGCTGATCACGCACGCGAATGGCACCATCGTAGTCCCGCGCTTCGGCCAGTTGTGTTTCGAGCGTGGTGAGCTTGATGAGCTGCTTTTTAAGCTCCGCCAGGCTGGCCGCGATCCAGGCACGCTCAAAATCAAGCCGTGCCAGGGCGATCTCATCCGCACGTGACTCCGCTGCGTGGCCCGGCGCTGATGGCCCCACGAGAAAGAGTAAGCAGACAAAAAGAAGACGTGAAATCACACGGGCATTGGGTTGGAGAACGTGACCGCGATGCTAGCGAGAGCGAGAGAGAGAGACAAGAGAGAATCCATGCCATGGCTGGAAGGCACACCGCCGCTCCGTGCCATCTCCAGCATTCGGTGGGTGCAGGTTCACGGCCACCTCCTCTCATTCCGTCATTCCGCATTCAATGGTCGTTAAGTTAAAGGCAGCCCATGAATGCTTGCCGCAGATTCAGGAAAGCCACAGATTAGATCGTTCAGGCAAGGAGACTTGGATAAGAGGAGACTGGGAGGCCTGCGTGGCAACGCCAGCCATGCAGCCGCAAAACCAACGCGGTTGCGGCCCGCAGGCGGCCCCTCATTCTAGTACCCATAGTGGGCGCGCGGTTGGGGAAGCTCCTGGAGGTGACGCCCAGACTGGTTGTGAGGTTGGGGAAGCTCCCGGAGGCAACGCCCAGACTGGTTGTCAGGTTGGGGAAGCTCCCGGAGGCAACGCCCAGACTGGTTGTCAGGTCGGGGAAGCTCCCGGAGGCAACGCCCAGACTGGTTGTTAGGTCAGGGAAGCTCCTGGAGGCAACGCCCAGAGTGGTTGTTGCCTCCCGGAGCTTCCTGAAGCTCACGCCCAGAGTGGCTGCCAGCTTCGGGAACGCCTCCGCCCAGGCCGCCATGCCAGCGCTAATCCTCCGCTGAATTTCTAGGCTGACCGCAATGCCGTTAAGCAATCTTGGTGGCCAAGAACACCGAGCTGGTCCCCTCACCCCAGCCCTCTCCCCGGAACAGTCCGTCAAAGCCAGACGCGTTTCTCGCCGGGGAGAGG
>JANOBP010000534.1:0-1211 GCA_031411715.1 Verrucomicrobiaceae bacterium
GTCGAATGGTCGAGCGATCTCATCAACTGGAGCAGCACCATGACCACCGAAGTCTCCCGCGTGCTCTCGGGTGGCCTCGAAACCATCACCGTGCGTTCCAATGTGCCCATGGGTGTGGGACAGCAGTTCCTGCGTGTGAACGTGACTGCACCGTGAGTACATCATTCCTCGTCCTCACCGTCTCCATACTACTTTAGGAGGATTGCGGCCTCCTTTCAAAACCGCTACGCATCTCAGCATCCATGACTCCCCTGACTCCACATGACATCGACTGCTTTTGCCGCACGCATTGGCTGCGGCTCTGCGCAGCAGCACGTCATCGCGGCAACGACGAGCATGAAGCCCAGGATGCCGTGCAGGAAGTTTTCATGCGGCTCGTGCAGCAGGACAAGCTCATCGCCATCATCCAACTATCAGAGCCAGATCAGCAGATCGCCATTCTTTTGACTCAACCGAACTGGCTGCTGAACAACCGCTGGCGCAATCAGCACCGCCAGCGGCGCGGCGGCGAAATAGGCTTCGTGTCGCTCCAAGATGAGGCCGCACAGCATCTCGAACCTACGGACTACCAAACGCCTGTCCGCATCCTCGCTGCCGCCTGGGTGCATGGGATCATCGAGGAAGCGCTGACTCGACTGCGCAGTGAAATGCCAAGCGCTGATTGGAGAGCACTCGAACCTGCCCTGTACCACGACACGGCCACCAAACGCACACCGCAGTCAGGAGCCTTTCGCGTCGCTGTGCATCGCGCCCGTCAGCGACTTCAATGGCTCATCACTCGCGAAGTCCCCGGCGCAGCCAATCCCGCAGATGCAGCAGCTCAATTGCTCGGTGCATTGCAGTAAACAACACAGTCTCCCGCTCAGCGGGGTGCATTGCGAAAATGATGACCGTGGCCGATTTTCTCTGAAAATCGAGCCATTGACCACTGATGAAGCCAGCCTGTCTGGTGGCACAGCGCCCAAGCTCAACTTTCGGAGAAATTTGGCCACTCTCACAAAACATTCCGGCGACACACGGCCCTTTCGCAAACACTCGGCCATTTCCGCGTTCTTGTTCCACCATGACACGCGCATCACTCCTCCGACTCCTCGTTTGCCTCAGCCTCACCGCCTTCGCCAAGGCTGACGCACCACCCGCAGGCCTGCGCATCCTCACCGCCGGTCATAGCTTCCATGTCTGGATGCCCGGCCTGCTCATCGAGACCGCGA
>JANOBP010000535.1:0-12230 GCA_031411715.1 Verrucomicrobiaceae bacterium
GGTGTTGCAGTTGTCAGATGCAAAAGGAGCTGAGACGGATGTAACAAACAAAATCAGCCCACTAATTGATCAACTAATCGCAAGCAATCTGTTAAGTTCAGATGTTGCTTGGTTCAAAGATGGGGATGCTTGGGCGAAATCCTATAAAGTAACGCTTGTTCGGCGGAATCAAGAATCGCTCATATATAGGGTGATATCTTCGGGGATAGATCAGAAGTTTGGAACCGCCGATGATCTTGCTGGCGCTGAGAAATGGGGCAAATAGCCGGGGAAAATGAACCCACAGGAAACCACGTCAGGCTGCAAGTGATTGACAGAATGACGCAGCACAAACGCGACTGATATTTTGTCAGTCAGTTGAAGCCTGATCCCCTATTTACCATTGATGAGAGGGTGAAGCCTACTGCTGCAAAGCCGAGTTGATCACGGGAGCTGGCTCTTGTGGGGCATCGCCGGCTTTGATGGCATCGACGAGGCGTTTGATGCCGGCCTGGGCCATCTCGCTGGGGGGATGCATGCGGCGGGCTTTGAGATACCAAGCCAGTGCGGAGCCGGTCTGCTTGCGCTCTTCATGCTGACGGCCGTGCTCGATGGCGGTGACGAATTCACTGGCCTTCACGCCGAGGTCCGCGCGCAGTTTGCTCAGTTCTGGATCATCCGGGTATTGCTTGGCTTCTTTCTCCACTTTCTCCCAAGCTGCGGGTGCACTGGTGCTGGCGATCTCACGCGCGCCATTCATGACGAGCTCGACGCGGCCCATGTCGGTGAGGACTTTTTTCAATTGCTGCTCACGAGAGAGGTCACCTTGGATCGCGGTGCCGAACTGGAGCTGGTCTTGGAAGATCTGCCGGTAGTTCCGCTGACTGATGAGGCGGTCGAATTCCATCAAGGCCTGCGCTTTCATGTCGCTGCCTTTGACAAGGTCACCGGAGAAGCCAGCGAGGTCGGGATTGGTGGGCCAGATCTCGGTGGCGGCCTTCATTTCGGTTTCCAGCGTCTTGGTGTCCTTGTTGGCCATGGCCATGCGGGCCTTGCTGATGGGCAGGGAGCTGACAGCACGCGCGGTCTGGATGGCGGCGAGTGGTTTGGCGTATTCGAAGTCGTCCGAAAGGCTGCGCAGGTCGGTGACGACGACTTCGGCGTTGGCGTAGTCCCTCATTTCGAGGAAGGAGAGGAGCTTGTTCTTCTTGCGCACGAAATCGAGCACCTTGGTCTTCTCTGACATCGGCAGGCGGCGCACGCGGGGGAGGTATTCGCCGATGCCGAAGGCCTCCAGCAGGCGGTTGCTGGCACTGTCGGTGTCCCGACGGGCGACGAGGTTTTCAAAGGACACGAGGGACTCATCCACGCTGCGGATGGCCTCCAGCGAGAGGCCATCGATCATGCTGACGGTGGGCGGCACGCCGAAGCTGCTGGAGAGCATTTTTTGCACGTCGCTGTCTTTGTCGAGCTGCAGGACGCTGTCGCCATCGCGGAACAGATTTGGATAAAAGCGGCAGGCGATCACGGCGTGCTCAAAGCGGCGCTGGAGGAACATCTGGATGATCAGCGCCTGAAACTGCGTCTTGCTGGTGATCTCGCTCAAGCCGGAGGCGGCCTCGTTCATCTTCATTCGCGCCTCGATTTCGGCGATGCCTTTGATGTACTCGGAGGTGCGGCCAGTCATGGCGCTGTTGGTTTGCGCATTTTGATTGGCTTGCTGATTCGCTTGGCCACCCTTCGCCGCACCGCCGGAGCTGCCGCCGGGAGGAGCGAGCTGGGTGTTGTTCAGGCCCATCTCCGCGTTCCAGGAGAGCTGCTTGCGGCGGTCGAGCATGGCGTTGTTGGCCAGCTTCAAATTTTGCTGCTTCTTTTGGGAGAGCCACACGTCCCAGATCGAGTTGGCGATGGAGTTGCACAGGCCGCCGTCGATTTTGTAAGTCGCGGCTTCGGGCAGCAGCGCGAAGGCCTTCATTGGATCAGGACCCGGTTTGTTCGTCGGAGCCAGCAGTTGCATGATTTGGGCGATGATGTCCCGATAAGCCTGATCTTCGGCCGAAACGGCCTCCGGCGTGGTCAGGTAGGTCTCAAAGCGTGAGCGCATGAGGCGGTTGTTGGTCACATTCCAGAGCTTGCCATTGAAGGAGACATTCTCGGAGCCGGGATCGCCCATGGGCATGTTGTTGAGCCCGGTTTGCGTGTCCATCTGTCGGTCTGAGGCGCTGCCGGGCACGACGTTGTAATTGTTATTCGAGTTGGTGGTCGTCGGGGCACCACCGCCGCCAGCGGGCGCACCACCGGGCATGCCGGGCAGCACCTGGGCTTTGAGGACTGACAACGGAAGAAGCGCGAGGAGGGTGAGGCGTTTCATAATGGGATGGGCAGTTAGACTTTGAGTAGTTCGAGCACTTCGAGCACGCCAGACTCCTGGACGCGCACTTTGAAGGTGTAGCGCTGACCGCGCTGGATGTTGGCTCCTTTGTAATCCGACGGCACCCACAAGGGAACAAAGTTACTTCCGGAGCCTTCGCTGACCTGCACACTGAAGAGGCGGCCATCCGCGCTGCGCCATGAGTCCAGTCGGTCATCCACGACACCTTCCAGCTTATAAATATTCCCGCTGAGTGCGGTGGCGTTTTCCATGAACTCGGAGGTGCTGAGCTCCGCGATGCCGGTCATGGGGTCCGTGGTGCGATTGAGCAGCGCGTAGCCACCTCCACCAACTGCCACGAGAACAGCCACGAGACCAACGAGATAGAGGGGGCTAATGCCAGATTGAGCGCGTCTTGCCATGCGAGTGTTTTTGAGGGTGGCCGGAGTCTAGCGGACAATGCCCCCCCGAGGCGAGTGAAAATTCAAGACATTCGCTAGCCGGACAATGAATGCTGCCACAGCATGTCCACGTGGAAGAAGACCCACCACCACCTCTCAGCTACGACACCTTGCCTGAATCCAACGGCTGCAAGGGTGCCTGTTTGCTCCACCTCGTCTTGCTCGGCGGAGTGCTCACCCTGCTCACGATGTGGATCGTGCGTAACAAGGCCTGGGAACTCGAGATCACTCTGGATATGAACGATAAGAAAGAGGCGGCACAGCAGAAGCCTGCGGCGGTGGAGAAGAAGTGAATGTGAAAGCCATGCCTGCGCGGACGCGTAGCCTCTGCATGCATCGCTTCCTCCTCTCACTCCTCGCCATCTCAGCACTCCAAGCTGCTGATCCTGTCCCGCTTTACATCGAAGGCTACGCCGGCCAGCGCAGCGTCGCCCAGGGCGAGGAGATCCCGATTCACGCCAGCACCACGGCTGCGAAGTTTGAGATCGAGGTCGCCCGCCTCGGTGCCACGCGTGAAGTGATGTGGAAGAAGTCCGACGTGCCCGGTGTGGCTCATCCTGTGCCGGAAGATGCCAGCGCGATGGGCTGTCGCTGGCCGGAGAGCGTGCGCGTGCCTGTGGGTGCGGATTGGAAGAGCGGTTACTACGAGGTCGTCTTCCGCGCGGCGGATGCCGGCGGTAAGTGGACCCATCGCGGCGCACGCACCGCCACCAGCAGTTCCTTCTTCATCGTGCGCGCTGCGAAGCCAGGCAGCACCTCGAAGATCCTTTTGCAGCTCTGCACCAACACCTACAACGCTTACAACAACTGGGGTGGCTTCTCCGTGTATGCTTACAACAGCGTGTCGAACAACCAGGGTCATCGCGTGAGCTTCGAGCGGCCCGGTCCGTCGCAATTCAGCCGCTGGGAGCTGCCCTTCGTCATCTGGGCGGAGAAAAACGGCTACGCGCTCGAATTCGCCGCCAATGACGACCTCGAATTCCGTCCCGAGATGCTCGCAAGTTACAAACTCGTCCTCAGCGTCGGCCACGACGAGTACTGGAGCACGCCGATGCGGGACAATCTCGAAGCGTGGATCGCCAAAGGCGGCAACGTGGCCTTCTTCAGCGGCAACACCTGCTGCTGGCAGGTCCGCAGCGAGGCTGGGGGCCGCGCCTTCACCTGCTGCAAGCAGAACTACCATCTCGACCCTGTCTTCCAGACCCGTAACTTCAAGACGCTCAGCACCGCGTGGAGCCATCACTTGTTAGGCCGTCCAGAGAACAGTCTCACCGGCGTCGGCTTCCTCTGGGGCGGCTACATGCGCAGCCACGGCCAGTTTATGGACGGCGACGCTTCCTTCATCGTGCATCGCCCCGACCACTGGATCTACGAAGGCACCGGCCTGAAGCGCGGCGACCGCTTTGGCGCGAAGGACACCATCGTCGGCTACGAATGCGATGGCTGCGAGCTCGAGTGGCGCGACGGCCTGCCCTTCGCCACGCACAAAGACGGCACGCCGAAGACCTTCGAAGTCCTCGGCACCTGCCCCGTGCGCTGGCACCCCGACGACGTCGAATGGTATGAGAAATGGGAAATCGGCCGCACCGGCGCCGCCTGCCTCGGCCTCTACACCAACACCGGCACCGTCTTCACCGCCGCCACCACCGATTGGGCGCATGGGCTGCAGGGCAACGACGCGCATGTGGTGCGCATCACGAAGAATGTGCTGGAGAGGCTGGGGAAGTGAAATTCTGGGGCTGAACCTCACGGAACTCATGCAAGAGACCACCTTCTTCGAGATCATTTTGCAGTCAGCAGACTTCCATTTTGGAGGAAGAGACGAGATTGAAGACCCACTGGATGAAGCCCTGCACCGCGAAGGCCTTGGTGAGGTCACTGGTGGAGGCAGTGGGATGGGCATTTCAAACATCGACGTGGAAGTCACGGACCCCGAAAGGGGCCTCATACTCATTCGCGAGGTGCTTCGTGATCTTGGCGTGGCACCAAGCACTGCTATTCGGCAGGCTGGTTCGCCATCAATCATGCACTCAGCATAAACCTGTGGGCTAGCTTTCACCGATCCGGCTGCATATCGAGCCACTTGCCCGGCCGCAGCACTTTCATAGTCGGCGGGCAGCGTTGGATGACCTCGTCGTCATTGGTGATCAGCGGGCACTTCAGTTCACGTGCCAGCGCGACGTAGTGCGAGTCCGCGCCGCGAAGCGAGAATCGAGCAGCCACCCTCGCAGCGGCCTCGGCCAAGGACAAATCCACCTGCCGGAGGTAGAGCTTCGGGAAATGGCTCAACCGGTTGGTTGAAACTCCGCCCATGGCCGAATCACCCGTGATGCGGGCGACCGCTCCCGCAACCTCAGCGAGAACAATGGCCGGAGCATACAGCCGGATGCCATTTCTGACGCAGTGATCGAAAAACGCATCCGCCGCCGCAAACTCCCGCTGATCCTCGATCTGCTCCGCCACAAACACACAGGCATCGACGACCAGATTCATCGGCGCAGGCTGCTGACGACTTCGCTGGCAGGACGTTTATCACGAGCTTTGCCACGCATGAGCTGGCGGAACTTCGTGGTGTCCTCCCGCCAGGTCTTGTAATCGGCTTCATCCAACAACTTGCGCACAGCGACACGATCGGCCGGGCGCAGCTTGGGGATGAGATTCGAGATTTGAAGGGCCGCAGTGCTCATGGTGCGATTTTGCGCTCACTCGGCGAGCAATGCAACCAACCAGATGCCTCCGAAAGCCTCTCGCGTGCCCACCCGTTGGTTCCACATGAAACCCGCGCTGCTCCTCCTCGCGTTCACGTCCTCGCTTTTCGCCGCGGAGCGGCTTGCGGTCACGGCTCCTCGGCAAACGAGCGGCGATGCGGTGGTGCAGCCGAGGTAGGAGGAGTCTTTGACGATCACAATTGGCACAAAGGACGCGGACATCGTTGGGAATGACCAGAGGGCCATCCAGACGGCGGCGGATCATGTCGCTAAAGATGGTTCCCAAAACTACATGCTGGAGTATTGCCCCAAGCAATGCCACGCTGACCTCAATGACCGAGGAACTGCAAGTCCTGCATGACATCTCCAACCGGCTGGAAACAGCGGGCATCGACTACATGCTGACCGGCTCTGTGGCGCTCAACTGCCACGCCCAGCCGAGGATGACGCGTGACATCGACCTCGTGGTCGCTTTCTACCTCAAAGATGTGGCTCGTATCGCTGATGTTCTTGGACCGGATTACTATGTTTCTACCGAAGCTGCCCACGACGCGGTGATGCATCAGTCTAGCTTCAACGCGATCCACCAGCCTACACTCCTCAAAGTGGACTTCATGATTCGGAAACGGGAGGACTACCGCCTGCATGAGTTTGCGCGCCGGGTGCGCCATCGACTGTCCGAGTTTGACGTCTGGGTGGTGAGCAAGGAAGACCTGATCCTCTCCAAACTGGACTGGGCTAGGGAATCGCTTTCCGCGCGGCAGTTGTCCGATGTCGAGAACCTGATTGCGAGCGGCTGCGACGTCGAGTATTTGAAGACATGGTCAGCAAAATTGAACCTGACAGATATGCTGACACGGGTTTTGCCGTGAAAGACACCCCGCCGGAGGTGAACGCGATGCTGTTCACCGCGATGATGCGCAAGACGCCTGCGGAGCGCCTCCTCATGGGCTTCGACATGAGCGCGACGGCCCGGGCGATGGTTTGGAGCTCGATCCCCGCCGACCTGCCCGAGGACGAACGCCGCCGTGCCTTCTACTTGCGATTCTACGGCGAACCGCTGCCGTGGTAAGGTCCCAGCAAGGCTGGCCGTAGTCCCCGCATGAAACCCGCGCTGCTCCTCCTCGCGCCCACTTCCTCGCTTTTCGCAGCGGAGCGGCCTGTGGTCACAGTCCAGCGCCAGACGAGCGGCGAAATGGCGGTGCAGCCGAAGTGGGAGGAGACCTTTGACCGTCACCGTCGGCACGAAGGACGTGGACATCGTCGGGAACGATCAGCTGGCCATTCAGGCAAATAGATGTCCGGCAGCTGCGGGGCGCATTTTTGGGGCATGTAGGCAAGTATGCACAGCTGTCCTCATCACGAAGAATGTGTTGGAGGCTGCCAAGTGACGCCGAATCCTGCCTATTGACGACTTGTCACGAATTCGATACTCTCCCAGAGTCATGTCACTCGTCCAACTCAAACAAGAAGCCGTGGAACTCTCGCCCGCCGAGCAGGGCGAGTTGATTGCTTTTCTTGCCTCGATCCAAGTCGCTGAGGACGATGATCTTCGCGCCGAACTGACCCGCAAGATCGACGACACCAACCCCGCCAACTGGGTGGATTTGAATGACCTCCAGAAGCGCTGGGCCAACTGATCCAGATGATCAAGTATCGCCTGCTTGTGGATTTGGAAGCGGTGGTCGAACTCGACAGCCTTTCCAAACGCGACCGAAGTCGCCTCCTGCTCTTTTTCGAGAAACTACGCTCCTACCCTGAGCATTACGCCTCCGCCGACGAGCGCGATGATCGTGGTCGCCGCATCGATATCGCCTCCCACGCTGGCTGGCTCATCTACTACTGGACCGACTTCGCCGATCGCCACGTCAAGATTATGAATGTCAAGTGTGTGGCTGGAGGTCTGAAATTCAAGGGAAGGAAGAAGTGAGCCTCTGCCTGCCTCATCACGGACTCAGCCGCTTCTTCACCCATACCCCGTTCTCGCGTCGATACACGATACGGTCATGCAGGCGGCTGACGCGGCCTTGCCAGAACTCGATTTCATGCGGCAGCAGCGTGTAGCCGCCCCAGTGGGGAGGGCAGGGGATGGGGCCGTCGGCGTAGCGTGCCTGCACTTCGGCGGCGCGCTGGTCCAGCCACTCGCGGTTGGGGATCACGTCACTCTGCGCGGAGGCCCAGGCGCCGATCTGATGTCCTGCGGGCCGGCTGGCGAAATAGCTCTCCGCGTCTGCGTGCGGCAGCTTGCTCACCGTGCCGCGCACTACCACCTGGTGATGTCGATCTGTCCACAGGAAGCAGGCGGCGGCGCGGTTGTTGGCAGCCAGTTCGCGGCCCTTCTGGCTCTCGTAGTTGGTGAAGAAGTGAAAGCCGCGCTCGTCGATGCCTTTGAGCAGCACGGTGCGCACGTTGGGGATGCCATCGGGGCTGGCGGTGGCCAGTTGCATGGCATTGGGCTCCGGCACCTTGTGCGTCAGCGCGTCCTCGATCCACAGGTGGAAAAGCTGCACAGGGTCGGCAGGTGCCGTTAGCTCATCGAGCTCGCCGAGATCGTAGCTGACTCTCAGGTCACGCAGGTAGGGTTTGTCAGTTGGGGTCATCTGTTTTACAGGGAACGCATGACAGGCTCTCGCGCTACTGCGGAGTTTGTGAACTACTGCCTTCCCCTTGCCATGCCCGCTCCATTCTCTGGTGTCCTTCAGGATCTCGAACGCGTTCTCCTCAGTGCGGAGCAGATTCATGCCCGCGTCGATGAAATGGCCGCGCGGCTTAATGCGGAGCTCAATGGCCGCGTTGTCAGCGTGGTCATCCTCATGGATGGAGCGCTGTTCTTTGTGGCGGACCTCCTGCGCCGCATCGACCTGCCGATGCGTCTCCACACACTCAGCGCCAGCAGTTACAACGGTGGCACCACCACCACCGGCGAGGTGAAAATCAACTGGCCTGCTGACCTCGACTTCCGCGACCAGGATGTGCTCCTGCTCGATGACATCCTCGACACCGGTCTCACTCTCGGAGCCATGCGGGAGCGAATCCTCGCGCAGCAGCCTGCGAGCCTGCGCACCTGTGTCCTCCTGGCCAAAAAGCGCGAGCGTCTCCGCGAGGTGCCTGCAGATGACATCGGTTTCGAGATCGAGGACGAATTCGTGGTCGGCTACGGCATGGATTATCAGGGGCGCTTCCGCAATCTGCCCTGCATTGGCATTCTCAATCCCGGCGCAGCATCATGAAGGTTCGCGTGCTGTTTTTTTCCGTCCTCCGCGACATCACCGCGACGGATGAG
This sequence comes from Verrucomicrobiaceae bacterium, assembly GCA_031411715.1. Classification (GTDB taxonomy): domain Bacteria; phylum Verrucomicrobiota; class Verrucomicrobiia; order Verrucomicrobiales; family Verrucomicrobiaceae; genus Prosthecobacter. The sequence continues at coordinate 8,803 of JANOBP010000535.1, forward strand.
CTAGCCCTGGAATGCGCGCAGGCCGCCACGCTGGCTGATCTGCTCGAAACGCTCTTCCAGCGCTGGCCCAAGCTCCGCGAGTGGGACCGCAGTCTCCTCCTAGCCATCGATCAAACCTACGCCAAACGAGACGCGGCACTGCATGACGGCGCGGAGGTCGCGCTGATGCCGCCGGTGCAGGGTGGGTAGCTTGTCGTGAGCGCAAAAAAGTCAGCGAGAGCCTCTTGCATTGATGAGCAATCGAATTTTGATTTTCGAGGGATGAGGCGCGTTCTATGAAGGGAATCACCTCAACAATCAGCAATCCTTGTTCATCAATCGTCAATCAATCTGGTCCTCGCTAACTTTTGCGCCCTCGTCAGTCTGGCTAGCCAGAATACCGCCTCCGAACACGCTGCTTTAAAAATGCCCCTTGCGAGCAGGCCTCCTTCCTGTGCATATCTTAGACCACCTATGAAGACCCTCCTCATCCTCGCCGCCCTGTGTATTTCACTCTCCACGGCCTCAGCAGAGCTCACGGCCTCGCACAAAGCTGCGGTCGAAAAACTGATCGTAGAGTCCCAGATGGACCAGCAGATCACCGCTAGCTTTGTGGAGAGCATTGAGGCCACGCTGAACGCCAATGGAGATCAGGTCAAAGCCTTGCCAAAGGAGCAGCAACAGAAATTCGCCGCTGCAGTGGCCAAAGTGAAAGCAAGCATGGCTGAGCTCACCTCTTGGGAAAAAGTGAAGCCCATGGCCATCGAGATTTATGCCAAGCACTTCAGTGAAACAGAGGCCACCGAGGTCATCGCGCTACTGCAAACACCGGCGGGCAAGTTGTACGTGAAAAAGCAAACGGCGATGGTCCACGACTTCGCCGGAGTGACGGTCAAACTCATGTCGGATGTCACGCCGCAAATCATGAAGATCATCCAGTCGGAAATGCAGAATTAGCAGCGCACGCCAAGTATGTATCCACCTGCCGCCATGATCACACGCCTGCTTCTAGCTCTCCTCATCGCCACAACCGCTCTGCCAGCCCAGCAGGCGGAGATCGTCTCCACGCAGAAGATTTGGGACAAAGGCAAGCACCATGCCTACACGGACCTCACACGCTTCCAGAATCTGTTTTACACCTGCTTCCGTGAAGGTGACACCGCCACCACGGGCGAGGGCCTCATTCGCATCATGCTCTCCGCCAGCGGTGAGAACTGGATCGACCACGTCACCATCGCCGAGGCCGGCACGGACCTCCGTGACCCCAAATTGATCGTCACGCCGGATGGCAAACGCCTCTACCTCATGTGTGCCGGTCATTCCGCTGCTGGAGGCCGCCAATCACGCTATGCCACCTCAACGGACGGCAAGGTTTGGACACCGATGCAGAAGCTGCTGGCCAAAGGTGACACGCTCTGGCGCATCACCATCAATCCCAGCGACAAGCGCTTCTATGGCGTCAGTTCCAACATCCACCCGAATTCTGGCGGTCCTGCTCCGGAGAAAGAATACTCGCTCAAAACTTACGCCAGTGAAGATGGCTCCGTTTGGCAGCTCTCGTCGATCATGAACGTGCCAGGACAGCCCACGGAGACCACCCTGCGCTTTCTCAAAGACGGCAGCGCGCTGGCCATAGTCAATCGTGAAGGTGGCAACCGCCTTGGTGCTCTCGGCACTTCTAAAGCACCTTATCGCGACTGGACATGGACCGCGCTCAAGCAGCCACTCGGCGGGCCAAATTTTATCGAGTTGCCAGACGGCCGCCTCATCGCTGCATCACGTGGTTTCGGTGCCACCCCGGGTCCGCACATGGTACTCTACAAAATGACTCCCACCAGCATCGAGCCGCTCATCGAGCTGCCCAGCGGCGGAGATTGCAGCCATGCAGGTTTGTTTTGGCACGACGACTTCCTGCACGTGACCTACTACTCCAGTCACGAAGGCGGCAAGGCCTCGATTTATTACTCCAAGGTGCGCCTCAAGTAGCCATTACGGCACCACGGTGAAGCGGTAAATCGTCTCAGACTCATATCGCTGACCCGGCAGCAGCAGCGTGCTTGGAAACTCCGGCTGATTCGGTGAATCCGGGAAATGCTGCGTCTCCAGGCACAATCCGCCTCTGTGCTCATACTTCACGCCACCTTTACCGATCTCCGTGCCATTCAAAAAGTTGCCGGAGTAAAACTGCATTCCCGGCTCCGTCGTCAGCACCTCCATGAGCCGACCACTGCGTGGATCCGTCACCGCAGCTGCCATGCGCAACGTCCCTGACTCACCGCGCACGACGAAATTGTGGTCATAGCCGCGCCCGCGCACCATTTGGATTTCATCCGTGTCGATACGGTCGCCGATTCTTGTTACCTCGCGAAAATCCAGAGAAGTTCCCTCAACGGACTGACATTCACCCGTCGGGATGAGCACCTCATTCACGGGCGTGAACTGCTTGGCATTGAGAAGCAGCTTGTGATTCACGATGGAGCCCGCCGCATGGCCGGCGAGGTTGAAATAAGCATGGTTGGTCAGATTCACATGCGTGGCGGCATCCGTCGTCGCCTCATAGCGGATGCTCAGCTCGTGTGCGGGATTGAGGGTGTAGGTGATCTTAACGGTCAGCGTGCCGGGGTAGCCTTCCTCACCATGCGGGCTCACGCGCGTGAAGCACACGCCATCTGCCACCACTTGAGCATCCCACCAGTGCTTGCCAAAACCCTGCTCTCCGCCGTGGAGATGCTGCTCACCATCATTCTGCGGCAGTTGGTAGCGATACGTGTCGATTTTGAAACTGCCATTGGCGATGCGGTTGCCATAGCGGCCCACCGCGCAGCCAAAGTGCGAGCGCCCCGCCTCATACCCCCGAACATCATCGTATCCCAACGTCACATCCGACAAAACGCCCCGCCGATCCGGCACCTCGATCTTCACAATCGCCGCGCCAAAGTCACATAGGGCCACACTCATGCCCTGAGGCACCTTCAGGGTGTAAAGCTTCGCCTCACGCCCATCCGTGAGCGTGCCAAAGGGGCGCTGGGTGATTTCGATCATGTTTCACCCTAGCCACGCCTGTCCATGGAGCAAATCCGAAGCAGAGGCACCTTTTGTGTCATGCGGCGAGCCCATTGCGACGACATTGTAACTAAAGTTGTCTTGGGCTTGGGCTCTTCCGTGTCAATTCAGTCACCATTAATCATGGGACGTATTTTAGTTGTCGATGACGAGAGTGACATCGTTGAACTGGTGAGTCTTCACCTTCAACGGGAAGGTCATGAAGTACTTTCGGCTGGCAATGGTCTGAGCGTCATGCCTTTAGCCGTCGAGCTTAAGCCCGAACTCATCGTGCTGGACATCATGTTGCCTGGCCTTGATGGCACGCAGGTTTACCGCCTTCTACGCTCAGATACGCGCACTCGGACTGTTCCCGTCATCATGCTGACCGCGCGTGGCCAGACGAG
>JANOBP010000536.1:0-16135 GCA_031411715.1 Verrucomicrobiaceae bacterium
AATTGCTTACTTATCGACGGCATCGTCACGCCCAACCCCAAAGGCTACTTGGATTGCAACGCTAATGGCGATCTGACCGATGATCCCGTCTGCCGCATTGAATTCGCGCCTGATTATCGAAAAGACGGTTCTCGAGACATACTCATTGACGCTCATGTGGAGTTGAAAAACATGGGGACAGAGTTTCAGGCAAAAATTGAATGCTTTATCCCGTGCAAGAAGGGAAGTTCACCGGATCACCTCTACTTGATGGGTTGGTATGCAAGGAAGGGCAGTGTGCGATTTCAGGGCAAGGAGATTGGTGCGCTGATGTTGGATGATCGCTGCACGGGTGACTTCAGCCACCCAACATGTAACTTTGGTCTTGATCTCAATGGAGATGGAAAGTTCAGAAACCAGGATGGAGAAATCATTTTCGTCGGCGACCATTTCAACGTGGATGGAACAATCTACGAATTAGCAGGCCTAACTCCCAGTGGCGCGTCCTTCCAGCTTACTCCGAGCAAGTCACTCGTCGGCCAGTCGGCTCCTTCCTTTCAAACATCTACAATTGATGGAGAAAAAATCTCAATGCCAGGAAGTTATAGCCGCAAGATTGTGCTTGTTCATTTTTGGGGATTTGAAGGAACACGTGCTCATCAAGATTTGTCCGTCATCAAACTCGTGTATGAGAAGCATCACAAATCCGGGCTTGAGTTGCTGGGTGAATGCTGGAGCCAGGAAGGGCCTGATAGACTCAGGGCTTTCTTGAAGGAGCGACAGATGTCGTGGCCTCAGGCACTCAAATCTTCTGCGAATTCCATTCTAAAGCTCTTCCGAATTAATTCGGTAAACAATGTCCTCATCGACGGCGATTCCGGCAAGATTCTCGCCATTGGTTTTCATGGTTCTGGAATCGAAACAACTGTCGCCAAAGCCCTCGCTGAAAAAAAACGCTAATCGCCTGCAACCGCCGCCACGTTTCACGAATCACCTTTTGTCCGCCATGTTCAAGGCTCAGCGTTGAACGTTCGATGTTCAAAGTCCGCTGTTCCCACCTCCTCCCGCCATGAAACCCATCACCACACTCGCTCTCGTCTGCCTCACCCTGCTTACGCCTCTCCGCGCCGAGAACATCACGCTCACCACCGGCAAAGTACTCCTGAAAGTTGAATTCATCACCGATGAGGCCGACCGCGTGAAGCTCAGTCATGAAAGCGGCATGGGCTGGTTCCCCAAGGCGCAGGTGCCGCGTGACTTTCTTGCCAAATGTGACGTCAGCGTGCCCGCAGCGGTCATGACGCAGGCTGCGGCGGCGGATCAGCAGACACAGCAGATTGCCGCGCTGCGTGCCGCCTTTCCGACCTTCCGCGACCGCAACGGCAAAACCCATGACACACGGAATGTCACCGCCATCGAGCCCACCGGCCTCAAACTCGTCAATGACGGAGCCGTGTTGCGCCTTCCCTTCGACAGACTGCCTCCAGCACTCACGGCTCACCTTGGCATGAATGCCGATGGTGTCGCCAAAGCAGCCGACGAGCAGAAGCAAATGCTCGCCGAAGCCAAGGAGAAGCAAAACCAGCGCCTCACTGCGCAGTCCATCCTAGAACGGCACAAGCACTTCATCGAGCTACGTATCGCCCAGTGGGAGGATGGGGCCATCATCGGTCAGGCCAAGATCGTGAAGAAGAAAGAGGCCGATGTGGCGGTGAATCCACGCTTGAGTCGGCTCACCGGCGACGTGAAGGTGGACACCCAGCGCGTCGAATACATCGAAAAGGAGCGTGACATCGGTCGCCTCAAGGTCTTCGGCCTCCCGCAGTCTCTAGTCGGCCAGCAGCTCTGGCGTGGTGAGCTATGGATCGGCGGCATTCGCTATGTGACCACCGCGCAGGGCGAGAAGGTGGAGACACGGGACGCCTTCACCGCTCTGCAAAGCGGCATCGATTACCTCGCCAAAAATGGCCTCGGGGAGTTCACCGAGGATCTCGCCGCCAGCCATGCCGTCGAAGAGGGCGAAGCTCCTCCCAGCTCCGCACCGCCCCAGATCATCCGCCCCACCGGTACTCCCTTGCCTGGCCAGCGCATGCCAGGCATGCCCATTCCCGGCTATACACCATCCAGGCAGCCCATCCCCGGCTACTTCATCGACCGCACTCCCGGCGGAGCGGGCGGCGGTGGCCCGCCGAGGTGAAGAAACAATTATCAACTCATATCGCTCATCCACCATGAACTCAAAACTCCGTCTCACCCTCCTCTTACTCGTCTCCTTCCCACTGCTGGCACTAAGTGCTGAACAGATGCGCCTCTTCACGGATGCCAAAGGGCGTAGTCTCCGCGCTACATTTGTCTCAGTGCAGAATGGGCAGGTCACGCTGCGGCTGGAAAATGGGCAGCAGCATGTACTTAACATCTCCACGCTGAGCGCGGCGGATCAGCAGTGGATCAGATCACAGGGGGCTGCGGCTCCTGCCGCAAACCTGGCACCAGCAGCTACGTCAAATCCTTCGGAGCACGGCGGCATGGTATTGGCACCGAATTGGATCCCTGACCGGCTGGAAACGAAGCGTGAGCTGCTGGAGAGCCTGCAAATGTACGCCAGCGCGGTGGTGGGCAATGCGGCGCGCGGAAAGGAGCCGGTGCCAGGAACCATCGTGGCGCCGATTCGTTGGCTGATGCCGTTTGATGAGGCCGTGCGCGTGCTGCCAGAGCGCATGAACAAGATCGGTGAGCGTCCGGTGAGCCTGACGTGCTTTCCACAGGCCTCGCTGACGCTAGCGAGCTTTCAGTTCAAGAGCTTCATCGACAAAGAGCAGCCGTTTAACCTGCTGCATCTCATCCTGGACTTGAAGCGCCAGGTCGTAGGCGTGCAGTTCGTGGAGCAGACGCCTGATCCCGGCAAGGTGCGGTGGTTTCCCGTGCCGGATGGTGCACGCGAGCCGTATTACAACTTCCTCACGCTGACCAACAATGGCAGTGGTGCACAGGAAGTGGCCTACCAGATCGTCGATGCTGGAAGTGGTGTGAAGCTCATTAAAACCGTGCTGCAAACCAACACTGGCCTGGGTGCCATAAGCAGAATGGCCAAAATGCCGAATATGCCCGGCATGCCGATGATGCCAGGAGGAGCCATGGGTGGTGTGAAGTGCAAAGAGAACGTCCACCTTTACCTCGCGGCTCCTCTCGCGCGCTGCCTGCTGGACATCGTGGATCGGAGTCTGCGCAAGCCGACCAGCTTACGGTAAGCTTATCGCCCTCGGGTCCATTTTTATCCCACCGCTGCACGCGTGGGGCATTCCGTGTCCCATGGTCGGATTTGGTGTGCTGAAGACGTGACTGGACTCTGTGAGGCTGCTTACGTTGCGGCTTGCTATGAATTTGGAGACTCTCTCACGCACCACACTCACTTGGATCATCCTCACCGCGGCCACGCAGGCCGCAGAGCTGCCGGAAGTGGTCATCACCTCAACGCGCTCGGAAAATGATCCGAAAAAGCTGCCCACGGTCGTCAAGAAGCTCGACCAGAAGCAGATCGGTGAGCGCATGCCGCGCACCTTCCCGGAGGCGCTGCGTGAGACACCGGGCGTGAGCGTGCAGAAGACATCCAATGGCCAGGGCTCGCCCTTCATCCGCGGTTTCACCGGTTTCCGCACGCTGATGCTCATCGACGGCATCCGTTTCAACAACTCCACCTTGCGCGATGGGCCGAATCAATACTGGTCGCTGATTGACCCGCTGGGCATCGACCGCCTGGAGGTCATCCCGTCCCAAGGCTCCGTGTTGTATGGCAGCGACGCCATCGGCGGCACGGTGAATGCCTTCACCAAGGACTCCGGCTTCCTCAGTGAGGCGGAGGGCGGTTTCTTTACCCACGGCCTGGCCAGCTACCGCTGGAGCAGCGCGGAGCACAGCCACGTCGAGCATGTGGAGGCCAGCATCGGCCAGAGGCAAAAGTGGGGCCTGCGCATCGGCGGCACGATCAGCCAGTTCGGTGACGTGGTGGACGGCGACGGCTACCGCCAGCCAAAAACCGGCTACGACCAGTGGGCCTTTGATATGCGCCTGGATGTGGCGCTGGATGTAAAATGGCAGTTCACCGCCGTGCATCAGCAGTCGCGCCAAAATGACGTGTGGCGCACGCACGCCACTGTCTCAGGCGTTTCATATGAGGGCACGCAGATCGGCACGGATCGTGTGCGGTTGTTTGACCAAGAGCGCAGCCTTTCGTACGTGCGTCTGGCTGGCAAAGACCTCCACGGCATCATCGACGCGGCCAGCCTCACCATCTCTCTGCAAACCGCCGGTGAGGAGCAGCTCCGCGTCACCAACACCAACGTCAAATCGCTCAACGATGTCGATCTCAGCACGCTGGGCGCCGACTTGCAGTTCGAGAGCAGCACCTGCATCGGCCGTCTGGTCTATGGCGTGGACTATTATCACGACTGGGTCGAGTCCGACGCCAGCGACAATCCCTTTCAGGGCGCGGTGGCGGATGATGCCAGCTACGACCTGCTCGGCATCTTCATCCAGGACCAGATCGATGTGGGAGAGCGGCTCCATTTCATCCTTGGCGGTCGCTACACGCATGTGCGGGCGGATCTGGGCAAATTCCGTGATCCACGCAGCGGCGCGCAGCAGTCCTACTCGGATGAATGGGACAACTTCTCCGGCAGCGCGCGCTTCATGGTCGATCTCGATGACCAAGACCGCTACCAGTTCTTTGGCGGCATTTCGCAGAGCTTCCGCGCGCCGAACCTCTCTGATCTCTCGCGCTCTGACATCGCGCTCTCTGGTCAGGCGGAGACGCCATCCCCCGGACTCAATCCAGAGACGTATCTGACGTATGAAGTCGGCCTCAAGGCCCAGACGGAGACCATCACGGCCAGCCTGTCCTATTTCTACACGCAGATCGACGACCTGATCGTGCGCCGCCCCACCGGCCGTCTCATCGGTGGCAATGCGGAGGTCACCAAGGCCAATGGCGGCAGCGGTTACATGCAGGGCGTGGAGTTTGCCGCCAACTGGCAGGTGAATCCGTATTGGAGTGTGTTTGGTCATGCGACCTGGGTTGAGGGCGAGGCGGACCAGTTCATCGGCGTGAGCAGCAGCACACGCCGTGAGCCGCTGGGGAAGGTCGCCCCATTGATCGGCTACGGTGGCGTGCGCTGGCAGAGCACCAGCAAGCGCCTCTGGACCGAGCTGGTCTGCCTGACCTACGGCGAGGCCGCGCGCATGAACGTGGCCGACCAGCAGGACACGCAGCGCATCCCGCCCAACGGCACGCCGTCCTTCTTCCTCCTCAGCCTGCGCGGCGGCTGCCAGGTCAATGATCACCTCATCCTCACCGCCGGCATCGAGAACCTCCTCAACGAAACCTACCGCTACCACGGCTCCGGCAGTAACGAAGCCGGCCTCGGTGTCAATCTCGGCGCGACGGTGAAGTTTTAGACCAGCCACGAATGACACCTGGTTAGGGTTCCTCCCGGAAGTTCGTGCAGAAACTCTGACCAACACGGAGGTCGTTGGAGGAGATGAGGCTGAAAGCCTCAAGAATTCCAGCCCAGGGTTGAAGCGGCGAAGCCGCGCAAACCCTGGGTAGGCTAAAGGTGAGCCGTGCGCTCTGAAAGAGCGCGGGAAAGGCTGCGCAAGCTCTCCCGCACTCTTTCAGAGTGCCCCGAGCATGCGCCGCACGAACCCAGGCTCTACGAGCCTGGGCTAGATTCCCAAGGGCCTTTCAAGCCCTTCAACGTGCTGGTGACTTTTTTGATCTGTCGGTGACTCAACACCTCCCGACCTCTACCAAGGCACCAACTTCCCATATGAACCCAAAAGACTCACCCAGCGGCCTCAGCCTCATCGGCGACCACGGCGGCATGCTCGTTTTCCTTTTCGGCGAGCTTTTGGGTCACTTGCTGGCTGAAGCGGGCCATGCCCTCCTGAGTTTCTCCGAGGGTGGCGGCGATGTCCGCGTTGAAGTCGGTGAGGAAGGCGCTGTTGAGCTGCTGGATCTGCGTAGCGTTGTCTGGATTGCCGGTGCGGAAGAGGCGCTCGATTTCATCCAGCCGCTGCTCATGCAGGTCGAAGTTGGGCTTGAATTCCGCCTCCGCTGGGAACATCACACGCCCACGCGCCAGCACCTGCCGCAGATGCGCGCACTGCTGGAGAAAGCTCTGCGGTGCGGACGGAGGAACTGGGGCGGAAGATGTGCTCATGGCGGGCATCCCTCTTCGGTAGAAATCAGCATTCATCAAGTCAGTGATGGATGCTGTCGCCCCTCACGTCCCGCAATACGTCTGATACGCCTCCGCTGCCGATGGCTGGCTGTATTCAGGCATTTCGACGCTGTGGTCATAAGGCTTCTCTAAAACAGCGAGCAGTCGCTGCATGACGCTGAGGTCACCGTTTTCAGATGCGGCGGTCAGGGCTTCCTCGACCTTGTGATTGCGTGGAATGAAGGCCGGATTGTGTTGGCGCATGAGCGTGCCGACTTCGCTGGCGGATTGCGGCTGCTGGCTCAGGCGTGACTGCCAGCGCTGATGCCAACTGAGGAAGGCCTCGTCTTGCGAAAGCGGCTCCGCTGACTCCGCGCTGAGTGCGCGGAAGGTGTTGGTGAAGTCCGCACGTGTTTGCTGCATCCAGTCGAGCAAGGCTTGAATCAAGAGCGCGTCGTCGCTGGCAGCGTTGAAGAGTCCTAGCTTGGCGCGCATGCCCACAAGCCAGTGATGCTTGAATCGGGCCTCAAAGCCATCAATCGACTCGTTAGCGGCCTCCACAGCGAACTTTTCATCCTCATGCAAGAGTGGCAGCAGAGCCTCTGCCAAACGCGCGAGGTTCCACTGCGCGATCTTTGGCTGATGGCCATATGCGTAGCGACCATTGCGATCAATGGAGCTGAACACGGTGTCCGGATCATACGTATCCATGAAGGCACAGGGGCCGTAGTCGATTGTTTCCCCCGAGAGCGCCATGTTGTCAGTGTTCATCACACCGTGGATGAAGCCCACGTGCAGCCACTGGGCCATCAGCGTGGCTTGGCGCTCCATCACCGCTTCGAGAAAGGCGGCGTAAGACCTATCTGCTCCGACAAGATGCGGGTAATGACGCTGCATCGTGTGATCCGCCAACGCCTTGAGCATCTCTTTCTCACCGCGCGCCGCAGCATACTCAAAGGTGCCCACGCGGATGTGACTGGCTGCCACACGCGTCAGCACTGCGCCGGGCAGTCGCTCCTGACGGAAGACCGTCTCGCCGGTCGTCACCACCGCCAGACTGCGAGTCGTGGGGATGCCGAGCGCGTGCATGGCCTCGCTGATGATGTATTCCCGCAGCATCGGCCCGAGTGCTGCGCGGCCATCCCCACGACGCGAAAACGGCGTGGGACCCGGTCCTTTGAGCTGGATGTCAAAACGCTCGCCTCTGGGTGTGATCTGCTCTCCCAGCAAGATCGCACGGCCATCACCCAGCATGGTGAAGTGGCCGTATTGATGCCCTGCATACGCCTGCGCCAGCGGTTGTGCCCCATGCGTCAGTTCATTGCCCGCAAAGATCGCCGCATTGTCCAGTAAGTCCGCCTCAAGCCCCAACGCACTGGCCAGCGGTCGATTCAGCACCACCATCTTGGGCTCACGCACGGGTGTCGGATCGACCTGCGCATGCAATGACTGCGGCAGTTGTGCATACGAGTGCTCGAGACGCCAGCCAGCTTGCCCGGCAGGTATTGGTTGAGAAGAAGTCATCCAACATGTTTTAGCGCGAATGACAGCCTGCGCGATAGCGTAATGATCCAATTCCATGCGCTTCCTTCTCGCCCTCCTTGCTTTCACCACACTCGCCACCGCTGACGACATCCTCGGCCAAGGCGACTATCGTTACCGCGTCGTCCCCGACTGGGGCCGCGAGGCTCTCGCCCAAGTCAGTGTCAAAAACGGCCACGCCGCTGCCATCGACTCACAAGGCCGCCTTTTCTTCCTCACCGACGACGTGAAGAACAACGTCATCATTCTCGACGCCAAAACCGGCGCGCTCATCCAGCACTGGACCGCGCGCATGCCCGGTGCCCACGGCATGAGCCTGGTCAAAGAAGGCGGCCGCGAGGTGCTCTACATCACCGACACGCAGCTCCATGAGGTGCGCAAGCTCACGCTCGATGGCCAGGAACTCGCCGTCTTCCCATGGCCCGAAAAAGCCGCGCTGCATGCGGATGCCAAAGAGTACCGCCCATCCAAGACCATCCACTTCCCGAATGGCGACTTCGCCACCTTCGACGGCTATGGTAAGGACTACATCTTCCATTACCAGGCCGATGGCACGCTCCTCCGCTGGTGGGGCGGCAACGTCGGAGCACCAGCGGATCAATTGAAGCACTGGGGACCTCACGGCGGCGCATTCGACGACCGCGATGGCACCGCGCGCATCGTCATCGGCATGAGTGATCAGCAGGAAATCCGCCGCTTCACTCCAGAGGGCCATTTCATCGATCAAATGCCCTTCCCTGGCGGCAATCCGCGAGACATCGTGCTTTTTGGCACACACACCATCATCCCGCATCTCGGCGACCAATGGCCGAAAGACAAAAACTCGCCCGGCTTCATCTCCATCCTCGATGCACAGTGGAAAATCGTCTCCAACATCGGCGCACCAGCCGCTGTGTATGAAAACGGAGTCCTCCAGCCCATGAAGAGCGACGGTAAGACATTCATCCATCCTCATGGCGTCGCCGTCGATGCGGAAGGGAACCTCTTCGTCGCCCAATTCTCCTCACCCGCAGCCCCTTTGCTGAAACTGGCACGCGTGAAGTGACTCTCAGCAGCAACTTTATCCCCGCTTCATGGTTTTAAACCGCATGATCCGTCCAATCAGCTCCGAGGTTGCCAAATGCCCCATGCATGGGAAACTCAGCGCCATGCGCCTCCTGGCCATCCTCTCTGCATTCACCCTCTCCGCCGCCGCACAAACCGACGAGCGACCTCTACCGCCCAAAAACGGCGAGCCTCCCCATCGTGATGGTGAACGCCGTGGTGATGGCGAGCACCGTGGTGGCCCTCCCTCCGGCATGATGGGCGGAGGCGGCGGCAACATGATGCGCCCACCATACGGCATGGAAAAACTCTCTGAGGACGAGAAGAAGCTCATGCGCGAGGCTTTCTCCAAAGCCTGGAGCCTCCCTGAAGTCGCCGCTGCGCGTGAAAGAGCTCTCCATGCCAATGAAGAAATGCGTCGCGTCCTCCATGATGCCATGAAGCAGAGCGACCCCAAAATCGCTGCCGTGCTCGAGAAAATGAAGCCCCCCTTCCCCATCGATCAACAAGGCTTCCCAGAGCTCCCCAAGCCCGACTCACCCGAGTTTGCCAAAATCGCCAGTGCACGCCTCGGTGCCGAAATGATGTCCGTCGCGCGCCCCGGCAAGCATGAAGACAGCCGCCGCTTCCATGACCGCATCATGCAGCTCCCGCGCATCAAGGAAGCCTTCATCAAGCTGGATCAAACCTCGCCCGAGGCCCGCATGGAAGCCTTCCGCAAACTCCGTGAGCTTTATCGCCAGATCGCTGGCGAGGAATTTGCCAAAATCCGCGATGAGCGCGCTGCCTCCGAGGGCATCAAGAAAGCTCCCGAGCCCAAGCCATAAAAAACACTGGCAGAAAGCCGGTGTTGGAACGTTCATGGGCACCCACCCATGAAACGCAGACTCCTCGCCCCACTTCTCCTACTCGCTGCCGTCGTTAGCGTCGCCACCATGGCAGCGCCAGCCGCCGCCAAGCGCAAGATCCTCTTCTTCACCAAATCCAGCGGCTTCGAGCACAGCGTCATCTCCTGGAAGCAGGGTCAGCCAAGCCACGCCGAAAAAGTCCTGCTCGAGCTCGGTGCCAAGAACAACTGGGAGTTCACCTTCTCCAAAGACGGCAGCAAATTCAGCAAAGACTACCTCGCTCAGTTCGACACCGTCATGTTCTACACCACGGGCGACCTCTGCAGCCCCGGCACCGACGGCCAGCCACCCATGAGCGCTGAAGGAAAGCAGGCACTCTTTGACCACATTAAGAGCGGCAAAGGCTTCGTCGGCACCCACAGCGCCAGCGACACCTTCCACACCGACAACGAGTCCAAAAAAGGCCCGGAGCGCTACCTCAACCACGGCGACAAAGCCGACTCCTACGTCAAATTCATCGGTGGCGAGTTCATCAAGCACGGCGCACAGCAAGAGGCCAAAAACACCGTCGTGAATCCCAAATTCCCCGGCTTTGAAAACGTCGGCAAAGAATACGGCTTCATGGAAGAGTGGTACTCGCTCAAAGACTTCACCCCCGACATCCACGTCCTCAGTGTCATCGACGCCCCAGCCATGAAGGGCAAAGAATACGAGCGCCCCGCCTACCCCAGCACATGGGCGCGCAAGGAAGGAGACGGCCGCGTCTTCTACACCGCCATGGGCCACCGTGAAGACGTCTGGACCAACCCCACCTTCCAAAACATCCTCATCGGTGCCCTGAACTGGGCCAACGGCGACATCAAAGCCGACATCTACCCCAACATCAAAGAAGTCGCTCCCGCCGCCTACACCAACCCACCCTACGTCGAGCCTCCACCACCGAAGCCTGCCAAGACTGGTGCTAAAAAGTAAACAAGCTCGAAGACAAACCAAAGACGCCACACCGAAGAAGGATGAGACGTTTTAATGACTGAAGAAGACCTACTACACATCGAAGTCAGCTTGCGCATTCAACTGCCGGATGCGTACAAACACCGCATGCAGAGCTATCCGATCCCTTTGCTGGCAGGAAACAAGGACCGCGAGCTCTGGGACAATGCTGATGCTCTCATCAAGCTGAATCAGGAACTGCGTCAGGGCATGAGCGGCGGGGTGAAACCCTGGCCTGCGCATCTTTTTTCCCTCGGACTCGATCATGGCGGCTGCACCATGGCGATGGACCTGAACACGTCGGAACCGCTCGTTTGGTGGGTGGATCGCTGCCACCTCGAGAACGCCAAGGGCTACGAAAAAGTGATCTTCGACGATTGGGTGATCGAGTTCGTGCGGGATATGAGCAGCGATCTCACCGAAGATGGATTCGATCCGACGGCTTCACCCGAGGCACTCAACGCTCATGCGAAGGGAAGCCTGTGGCCGCATTTGGCCGTCAGCATGGGCTGCCTGCTAATGTTTTGCTCGATGCTGTTAGGATTGGCTTGGCTGATGAAGTGGCTGAAGAAAATGGTATTTTAGCCCGGGGAGTGGAGAGCCTGGGCTTCACTGGCTTGTTCAGAAGTGCCCGGCAGAGTCATCCGCTGATCCCCACGCCCGCCTATGCGTTGAGCGCCGCCCTCTTTGTCTCTGCTAGAGACGACAAGAGGAGCGCAGATACTCCTGTCCGCCGCTGGAATCAGGCGGGCAAGAGTGCCAGCGGTCCTATCGACTCTTTTGGCACATAGGGGAAAATGACGTCAGGGAAAATGACGTCAGGCTGCAACTCCTTGACAGAATGCCCTGTCAACCTCGCGAGAACATGACAGCCAGAACCTGATCACATCCATACGCAGTAGAATACGGCCACTCCTTGTCTGCCTGTCCAGACTGAAAACACAGCTCCATGATTGCCAGCGGCCTTTCCCCGCGTTTAACATGCTCTTTCAATTCCATCCCAGCCATGAGCAAAAAAGCCGCCGCCAAGCCATCCAGCAATTCCAAGTCACTCCTCACCGAGAATCGCCTCTTTAAGCCCAGCGCGGCGTTCGTCAAAAAAGCGCGCGTCAACTCCATGGCGCAGTACAAGAAAATGCACGCCGAGTCGCTGAAGAATCCGGATAAATTCTTTGCGCGTGAGGCCAAAGAAATCACCTGGACCAAGCCTTTCACCAAGGTGCTCGACTGGAAGTGCCCAAACGCCAAGTGGTTCACCGGCGGCAAGCTCAATGTCAGTGAAAACTGCCTCGATCGTCACATCAACGGCCCGCGCAAGACCAAGGCGGCTCTCATTTGGGAAGGCGAGCCCGGAGAGAAACGTGTGCTGACCTACCAGCAACTACACCGCGAGGTTTGCCGCTTCGCCAACGTGCTGAAGCGCCACAAGGTCAAAAAAGGTGACCGTGTCATCATCTACATGCCGATGATCCCTGAGTCCGCCATCGCCATGCTGGCCTGCACTCGCATCGGTGCCGTTCACAGCGTGATCTTTGGCGGTTTCAGTGCTGAATCCATCAAGGACCGTGCGCTCGACTGTGGTGCGTCCATCGTCATCACTGCGGATGGCGGCTACCGCCGCGGCTCCGTCGTTCCTTTGAAGAAGAACGTCGATGACGCCCTCAAAGGCGGCGATACACCAGTGAAAACCGTTATCGTCTTCAAGCGCACCGGTCAGGAGGTACACATCGAAGAAGGCCGCGACGTGTGGTGGAACCGCGAACTCGAGTACGTCGATGCACACTGCCCGCCGGTGGCCATGGACAGCGAAGCTGATCTGTTCATCCTCTACACCAGCGGCAGCACCGGGAAACCCAAGGGCATCCTCCACAGCACGGCTGGTTATCTTTTGCACGCGCAGATGACCTGCAAATACGTCTTCGATCTGCGTGACGATGACGTGTACTGGTGCACCGCCGATGTCGGTTGGGTCACCGGCCACAGCTACATGGTCTATGGCCCACTCGCCATGGGCGCGACCTCGTTGATGTATGAAGGCGCACCCAACTGGCCTGAGAATGATCGCTTCTGGCGCATCATCGAGGAATACGCCGTCACCATCTTCTACACTGCGCCCACCGCGATCCGCGCCTTCATGAAATGGGGCGACCAGTGGCTGAAAAAGCACGACCTCAGCTCCCTGCGCCTTCTCGGCACCGTTGGCGAGCCCATCAATCCCGAAGCCTGGATGTGGTATCACAACAAAGTCGGCGGCGGCAACTGCCCCATCGTCGATACCTGGTGGCAGACTGAAACCGGCGGCCACATGATCACCCCCATCCCCGGTGCCATCCCGACAAAGCCCGGCACCGCCACCCTGCCCTTCTTCGGTGTCGATGTCGCTATCGTCGATGACCTTGGCAAAGAAGTCGGCGTTAATGAGCAAGGCAAGCTCGTCATCCGCAAACCATGGCCATCCATGCTGCGTGGCATCTGGGGTGACAAGAAACGCTACCAAGAAGCCTACTGGAATGACTTCAAAGGCTGGTACTTCGCCGGAGACGGAGCGCGTCGTGACAAAGACGGCTACATCTGGATCATAGGCCGCATCGACGACGTTCTCAACGTCGCCGGGCACCGCCTCGGCACCGCCGAAGTCGAAAGCGCGCTCGTTTCACATCCATCTGTCGCTGAGGCCGCCGTGGTTGGCCGTCCAGATGAAATGAAGGGCCAGGGCATCGTCTGCTTTGTCACTGTGAAGGAAGGCATCAAAACCGGCCGCGAACTCGCCGACGAACTCAAAAAGCACGTCCGCAAAGTCATCGGCCCCGTCGCCACCCCTGACGAAATCCGCTTTGCCGCTGCGCTGCCAAAAACACGCTCCGGTAAGATCATGCGCCGCCTTCTGAAGCAGGTCGCCGCTGGCGAACTCATCAAAGGAGACACCACGACACTCGAAGACATCAACGTCATCGCGCAACTCGCAGCGAGCGGTGAAGACTGAAGCACCCATGATGTTGAACCGGCGCGACTGGCTGCTCACCACGCTCTCTCTGCACGCAACAAGGCCCTTGCTGCGTGTGCTAGAGCAATCTAGGCATATTGTCCCGGCTCCGCCTTTGATCCGGTAACGTGCCTTCGCATCAGTATCCGTTCGAAACGCTGAAAAAACTTGTGCTCGCCCATCCTGATATTTTTAAACTCGCTGGAAAGTGATTTTTTTGCCATGAAGACCACCTTTCTTTGCGTCATCGCCAGTTGCTTTGCCCTCTCGGTCTCTGCTGAGGATTGGATAACCTTGTTTGATGGCAAAACATTCAATGGGTGGGAGCACAATGGCAATTGGGTCATCGAGGATGGCGCTTTTTATCGCAAGGCTAAAGGCGGAAACCTCACCTACACCGTACAAACCGTCCCTGATGACTTCGAGCTTCGTTTTGAATGGAAAGTATCCAAAGGCTGCAACAGCGGCGTGTACTACCGGCCAGCTCAATATGAATACCAAGTGCTCGACAACGTAAACAGCCCTTACGGTGAAAATCCACGCCAGGCCGCCGCATCTCTCTTCTTCTGCATGGCTCCGTCCAAAGATGCGACCAAACCTCTGGGCGAATGGAATGAAGGACGCGTGATCTGCAAAGGCAGCGTCATTCAACACTGGCTCAATGGCGAAAAAGTCATCGATTTTGACTATACCGACGCGAAATGGGCAAAGGAGGTCGAACTGCTGCGCATCCGCGGCGCGGACCTCTCCGCTCGCGGTGGCAAGCTCTGGCTGCAGGATCATGGTGCCGACGTTTGGTTCCGCAATCTTCGCATGCGCGTGATTCCAGCCCATGAACAACTCACACGCTCCGACTTCACTCCCATGCCCATCCCACAGGCTGCCTTAATGAAAGAGAATGCGCGTGTGCAGTCTATGCTCAAAGCCAAGAAGAAGTAGCTACCTCAAATGCGATAGCGGTATTTCGGCAAGCGTATTGGCCAATGCCATGAATGCTTACCGCCTGACACTCATCACCCTGTTCACCAGTGTTGCCACAGCGTTTGCAGCGACGCATCCAGCGATGCGCCTGCTGCCAAAGGCAACCGATTCGCCGTTGACCGTCGGTCCAAAGCATTTTGTCGATGCGGCCAAAGGCAAGGACTCGCAAGCAGGAACCATGGCGGCACCCTGGCAAACCCTGCGTCACGCCCTGCGCCAATTAAAACCAGGAGACACATTGTACTTACGCGGTGGAGTTTATCATGAGCATGCTTCGTTGACGAAGTCAGGCACTCAGGAGGCTCCCATCACCATCGCATCTTATCCAGGTGAGCTCGCAACCATCGACGGTGGTCTTCGTGAATTCCTTGATGCTCCCGCGAATAGCTGGCAGACACTCGAAGGCGGCGCGCCGGGCGAATTTGTCTCCACACATAGCTTTCTAGAACTAGATGACCGTCAGGCACCCACTCAGTTCATTCCGAGTTGCTGGGAACCGATGTGGGGCAT
Source organism: Verrucomicrobiaceae bacterium (assembly GCA_031411715.1). Lineage (GTDB taxonomy): Bacteria > Verrucomicrobiota > Verrucomicrobiia > Verrucomicrobiales > Verrucomicrobiaceae > Prosthecobacter. The sequence continues at coordinate 15,093 of JANOBP010000536.1, forward strand.
CGAGGATGAGCGGCCACTTGCTCTGGGTCACTTCGCCGACTCCATGGTGCCGCTGCACGGCTACAGGAACCTCGCTGATTTACGTGCGACGAATGAGCTGTGGTCCAAAGGTGGCAAGAAGGAGATGGGAGGCGGCATGTACTGCGGGCCGGGCCTGTGGTTTAATCGGGACACCGGACGCATCCACATTCGACTTGCTCATACCCAGCTGGCAGGTCTCGGTGACAATGCCTATCGTGGCGAGACAGATCCGCGCAAGCTGCCGCTTATCGTCGCGGCTGGCTTCGGTCATGCGGTGCTGCGCGTGAATGGCGTGAAGCATGTGCGCATTGAGCGCATCGTCCTGCGCGGTGCCACTGGGAGTCCGCTGCTGCATCTTTATGGCTCGGAAAATGTCGTGATCGACCACTGCACTCTTTTCGGCGGCTTCCCGTCACTTCTCATAAGCGCGGCCAAGGACCTCCATGTCACCCACACGGCCTTTCGCGGTCTCGCGGCACCTTGGACAGGCCGCTCTCATATGAAATACCTCGGCACCGCCAGTTATCAGGTCATCCTGCACGACCTGCAGCCATTGAATGAATACATCGAGTTCGGTTGGTGCGAGTTCACCGACGATCACGACTGCGCCTTTCTGCGCTTTGCCAAAAACCTGCAGTTCCACCACAACTACGTGGACAACTTCAACGACGACGGCCTCGAGTGCGGCCCCAAAATGCGCGACCACATGATCTTCATTCACGAGAATCGAATCGGCCGGATCCTGTCGGTTTTCACTCAGCATGAGATCGACAAGGACACTTCCCCACTCGATCACGATGCCACCAAGGGCGTGTTCATCTATCGCAACGTCTTCGACATGCGCGGTGGTGTCTATTACACCACTCCGACCGAACCGGATGCCACTGGTGCTTTCCTGCACCATGAAGGGCACTTCGTTGGCGACCACGGCGGCCCGATATGGTCCGTCATGCACGTCTATCACAACACCCTCTTCCGAGACACGCCCGTCTTCCGCGATAGCTACCTCTTCGGCCTCGGTT
>JANOBP010000537.1:0-1714 GCA_031411715.1 Verrucomicrobiaceae bacterium
TGAGGAGGGCAAGATGGGCGTCATTTTCGTCGCGCAGGGAATCCAGCAGCGGAACGACTCCTGGCAGCATGAAGCCACTGAAGTCCTCCTGATGCAGCCTGCGCTGTAAATGGGCCAAATAGAGGCCGAGGAAGGCGGAGATGGCTTCCGGCGTGTGCGAGCGTTTCACCATGGCAAAAACATCCATGGCGATGGCGGGATCTGTGGAGCCAGCTAACTGCAGCGGCGGCAATTGGCCACGCTGAACGCCAAAATACTCCTCTGCGGCATCGAGTATGGCTGCGCCACCTGCGCCGTGGCTGTCGATGAGAGTGCCGTCGATGTCGAAGAGTAGCAGTTTGGCCATCTTAATGCGACTTGGTTTCTGCGGTGACAGGCTTGTGGCCACCGCCAGAGTTCGAAGGCGCAAATTTTGCCACGAGGAAGGCACCGCAGGCGGCGAGGACGCAGCCGAGGAAAAAGGGCCATGGGATGGACTTGAGACCACCCTCGGGTGGATGGAGAAGCATGGCCGTGATGGTATTCACAATGGGAGCACCGGCAAAGACGATGGGAGCGACTGCAGCAGCTGCAGCAAGGCCGAATCCGCCGCCGCCTTTGGCGATGGGCATGGCCGCAGCACCGAGGGCAAGGATGAGCGCGAAGGCTCCAAGGGCACCAGCAAAACCAGCGATGAAGCTCCAGGTCAGGCCATCTTTACTGAAGCTAAAGTCAGAGCCTCGAAACTTCAGCAACACCGCCGCGATGACACCGACAGCCGCGTAGGCTACGCAGACGAGAAGGAAGGCTTTAAGTCCAGCGTGAGGGGTCTCGGCACCCATCGGCATGAGGCCGCGGCCTTTGTGTAGGATGACGGCATAGACGCCCCATGAGAAGACGGTGATCAGGGCATAAATGAGCCAGGTGGACATGATTTTCGAGGTTGGTTTGGAGTTCACGAGTGGTGGAGTGGAAGCGCTCTCTTCGTTGAGAGTGCGCGGGTTTGCAAGGGGGCTGTGCAGGTCATGGGACAACTGAAATCGGCAATTGGTCTGCAACATGCTGACCCAAATTGGGTGCTCCTGCCTCAGTCCCATTCTCCTCACTTAACATTCGGATTAAAATCTTCGTGACATCCCGCTGACAGCCCACGCAATATCCTGCGTATTCATTTTCGACAACTCATCGTCAGATGAGCGGTTCTAAAGTCCGCCACTTCCACCGCACCATGATCGCACGCACCATTCTCACTGCCCGCATCTCAGAAGTCCGCGAGGCCCTGCGTCGTGCGCGACTGCTCCGCCACCTCGCCGTTGTCTTTGCCGTCGGCATCCTCATTCGCGGTAGCTTTCTGATGGCCACACTCAATGGCCACGCCATCCCACCGGACATCGACCGCTTGTCCATCCTTGCGATCATCGGGCTTGGCGTGATTGCCTACTTCAAAGGGAGTCGCAGCATCTGGAGTGACCGCGAGATCGCTCGTCTTATTGAGCAAAAGCACCCCATTCTCGACTCGCTGCTCCTGACTGCCATCGATCACGAGCCTGATGCCGAAACCCCGACCACCTTCCTTCACGAGCGGCTCATTGATCAAGCACTCGCCCGCGCGGCAACTCAAAATTGGCCCATCACCGTTGCCAACAAGCCCTACACCCGGGCACTCGTGACTGCCTGGCTCGCAGTAATCACCTTTTTTGCCATTGAGGTCATCCATCGCCTCAACAGACCTAGC
>JANOBP010000538.1:0-18975 GCA_031411715.1 Verrucomicrobiaceae bacterium
CGCCGCTGTCGATTTCATACACCGCCTCTCAACGAAGCGGCAGGCCATGTTGTTGCCAGAACGACTGCAAGCCTGCCTGTGAGCCATTGAAGACATTCCGCTCGGTGGGGCGGTCGAGATTGCCGAAGTAGGGACTGAAGCGATACGAACCATGGTTATAAACCTTTGGTCGTGAGCGACCATGTTGCCAATCCACACCGCCGTATTGCCACATCGTCCAATTTGACCAGACGCCGTATTGATTTACCAAACCACGTGGATTTCCTGGCGCTGGATAGACTGGCCCCGCGCCGCTATCATGAGCATACAAAGCCAACCAATACGGCATGCGACGCAGTTTGGCCTTCGTTGCCGCATCGGCATTGCTGAGTGTCTGCTTGAGCTGAGTGCTGTTCTCCAGATACGCGACGGGAACGATGCCCGTGCGTGCTTCCACGCGATCCATGAATCGCAAAATCGCCGAAAGCGGCAGATCACCATCAAAATCACCGCACAGCAGCAACGAAGGCGCGTTCCAAGAGCGTCCGCGCGCCAAAGCCAGCGCTCGATTCACCAACTGATCCGCCTGCGCCACGGCATCCACATGCCGCTGCACTCGATAATACACGCCAGGCAGCATGCCCGCCCGATCCGCCGACGCCACAAAGCTCGCGCACTTCTCATCAAGATTTCCACCTTTGCCAGCACGCGCAATCAACGCACTGGCTCCATTCGCTCGCAGGGCAGACACATCATGCTCCGAGAACCCACGCCCCTCACGCTGCCGCTCCTTCGGATCATAAGCCGACACATTGATGATCTGCGGCATGCCGAAGGATGAAGGAGCTAAACTCCCCGGAGTGCTGCCGGGTTGAGACCCGGCACAACTGGCGAGGACTAAGAGAAGCGGAAGCAAGGTTTCTTTCATCGCTTAAAGTTGGCGCGCGAGTCTTCTTCGTCAATTGACGCAGTCTTCGATCTCTTGGGCAACAATGAACAGCCCATAGTCGCTACAAAACGCAAGACTTACCTGGCTGGAGAGCCGGTATATTCCTCACGAGTAAGCTTGTTGTCTCCATCTTTGTCGAGACTCTTGAAGCGAGCTTCGAGGTTGTCTTGGCCTTTGAGTCCCGTTTTGTATTCGTCGAGCGTGAGGATGTCGTCCTTGTTGGTATCCCAGCGGGTGAAGGCTTTGGCTCGGACTTCTGGGGTGACTTTGGAGCCTTTGGCTGCCGGTTTCGGTAAGGTAGGTTTTTCGGCGATGGACTGCTTGCTGAGGCAATCGGGACTGAGCTTATGGCTTCGAGGCTGAGGGATTGGTGGCAAACACCGCGCGATAGAATTCCCAGTTCGCTTCACCCAGACCTTTGAGCAGCGCCAGCGCGTCATGGCCCACGCCGGGCACGATGGTGAATTCGTGAGTGATATTGATCTTGGTCAGCACTTCGGAGTAAGCGCGATTCAGCGGTCCAGTATTGTCCCGCGACCCGACTGCCATTCTCACGCGCACTTTGTCGCGCACCGCATCGGCCTGTTGCTGCGCGATTGTGATGGGATTCTGCGAGCGGTAGTAATCGAGATCGCCACCGAAGGTGCCGTTCAGGATACGCTCTCGTTCGGCGGGATTACCGGTGGCACGCGGTCCCGTAAAATCCAAATCCAGCGGCCCACCCGCGAGGATGGAGACCGCACCAAAGAGATGCGGATACTTGAATCCCAACCGCGCCGCGCCGTAGCCACCCATGCTAAAACCTTCCACGATTCGCCCATCGCGCGCTGCGATGGTGCGAAACGTCTCGTCGATGTGCGGCAGCAGTTCCTTGATGAAGATGGTTTCCATCGGCACCGCGCCGTCCTTCGAGTCACACCACATGCCCGACGCCAGTCCGTTGGGAAAGACCATGAGCATCGGCGGAATCTTCCCGTCGCGAATCGCCGCATCAAACCACGCCGACACCGGCACGATGCCCTGCAAGCCACCGCCGCTGCCATGCAGCCAATACAGCACCGGAAACCGCCGCTCGTTTTCCGTGTCATAAACCTCCGGCGTGTATATGTGATAGCTGACCTTCGCCTTCGCCGATTTGCTCTTGAATGTGTTAAACTCGACGCGTGCCGCACGCACTGCAGGCGTCACGAACACTGTACTCTGCGCCTGCACGATTGAAATCGTGGACGCGCTTAGAAACAGGAGAGCAAGACTGGTTTTCACGGTTTTGATTCCGCCTTTGCGGATAAGGGAGGCTTCATCGGATGCTTCCTGAAGAACTCCCACATCAAATCATTGGCGGAGATGTCTTTTGTCGATTTGCCGAGCAGAGCCACGATGGGTTCCTTGCCGGGCCAGGTATGGCCACCGTTTTCGATTTCGATGAGCACCACTTCGCTGCCGCCCTTGCCGCCGCTCCAGGTTTTGCGTGTGCATTTCATGCCGTCGTCGGCTTTGTTGGGCAGATCGATGACTTCGGGTTCGGGCTTGCAACCGTTTGCTTTGATCCAGCTTTGAATCGTGTGCTCGACTGAGCGGAACTCTGTAATGCCTGCACGCCCCAGCGCACCTTTGCCAAAGCCGCCTTTAAATGGCGCGAACTCGTCGTTCGTGCCGTGGAAATGGATGACGGAAACGGGGCGTTTCGCGCTTGGTGCTTCCATCATTGAAGGTCCGCCGACTGGCGCGATGGCGGCGATGCGATCCGACAACTCGGAAGCAACGTAGTGCGACATGATGCCGCCATTGGAAAGGCCCGTAGCGAAGACACGGCTTGCATCAAGGTTTGTTACTGCCGCCAGATCATCCAGCAGAGCACGCGTGAAGGCCACATCGTCGATTTTGTTTTGCATGGCATACCCGCAGCACTCACCACCGTTGAAGGTGAGCATGTGATCCTCCAATCGTCCGGTGCCAAAGGGATACACGACCATGAAACCCGCTTGCTCCGATTTCTCGTTGAGTCCGCTGAGCCGAACCATGCTCTCAGGGTTCCCACCACCACCGTGATACGCGATGATCACCGCTGTCGGTTTGGAGGCGTCGTACTTCGCAGGCACATGGACACGGTAGCGACGCTGGAGGTCGCCGACTGAAACAGCGCGCGTGTAATCCCCGGCAGACAACTTGCCGTCACTGTCTGCCGCCTTTCCCGCATACGCTCGAAATGGCCTGGTGAGAACGAGAAACGTGAGAATCCCGATTACACTGAAGAATATAATTTTAGCGAGGCGCTTCATGATCCGTGAGTAAACACCTCACGGGCCGATTTGTCGCGCCGTTGCTATGTCCCGTCAGCCAAACTATTTCACGTTGCCGGAATCGCCTTTTTTGGGTGCTTTCTTCTTCGCCTTCTTGGATGACTCGGTCGGCGCTTTAGCCTTGGGGTCAAAGTTGGGATTCGGCGTCGGCATCAGGGCACCGACTTCTTTGCGCCAGGCGATGACCTTGGCGTGCAACTCCTTCACCTTGTCAGGTTGTTGCACGACGAGATTGGTCTTCTCGCTGATGTCTTGGGCGATGTTGTAGAGTTCCAACGCGCCATCTTCGTGCCACTCGATGAGTTTCCAGTCGCCATCGCAGATGGTGGTGCATGGCGGCCCGCCTTGGTTAGCATGCTCTCACTTCCCCTTCAGTGCTCGGTCGATGTCCTCCCAGAGGTCTTCGACGTTTTCAATGCCAACGGAGAAGCGCACAAGGCCGTCTGTCACACCGGCTGCCACGCGAATTTCCTTTGGGATCGATGCATGCGTCATGCTCGCAGGATGCGCGACGAGGCTTTCGATGCCGCCGAGACTTTCCGCTTGAGTGAAGAGGCGCAGGCGGCGGATGAAGTCGAGAGTCTTGGCGTAGCTCATGCCAAAGTCGGCCAGCATCATGCCACTGCCGGCTTTCATCTGCTTTTTGGCCAGCTTGAACTGCGGATGACTCGGGAGGAAGGGGTACTTCACGCTCTTCACGCCTTTACGACCTTCAAGCCGCTTGGCGAGGTCGAGCGCGTTGGCACTGTGGCGTTCTAGACGGATCGCTTCAGTCTTCGCACCGCGTGATACGAGCCAGCTATCAAATGGCGATGGCTGCAAACCGAGTGCCTTTTGCGCGAAGATCATTTTCTCCTGCCATTCAGCATTGTTGGTGCAAACCGCACCACCAAGGCAGTCGCTGTGGCCGTTGGTGTATTTGGTGGTGCTGAGCTGGGAGAGGTCCGCGCCAAGGTCGAGAGGTTGCTGAAGCCAACTGGAGGCAAAGGTATTGTCCACGGCAACGATACTGCCCACCGCGTGTGCGGTCTGAGAGATGGCTTTGATGTCGAGGATTTTGAGAAGCGGATTTGTCGGCGACTCCAGCCAGACCAGCGCAGGTTTGATCTGCGTGATGACATCGTAATTCTCCGGATTGGCGAGATTGACGTATTTGATGCTGATGCCAAAGCGACGCAGCACTTTTTCAAACAGACGATAGGTCGCGCCGTAAATCTGCTGCTCGGAGACGATGGTATCACCCGCTTTGAGCGAGAACATGATGGCACTGATCGAGCTGATGCCGCTGGCGAAGGCGGTGCAGTATTGTGCATTCTCCAAGCTCGCGAGCGTGGCCTGGAGATTGCGGAAGTTGGGGTTGCCGCTGCGTGTGTAGTCAAAGCCGCCAGGGTTGCCCGTCTCAAATGTCGAGGTCATGTAGATGGGCGGGATCACCGCGCCAGTTTCACTGCGGTAGTCTTGCCCTACGTGGATGGCACGGGTTTCAAAGTGAGCGTTGGCTGGAATAGTTGGGTCATCCTTCATCGTCGTCATGAATGCCGCAGCAGATTTAGCTTTGCAAGGCCGCGCCCGTCATGCTTTATGGTTCAACTCCGTTCCGTTCATGCCTGACTCCACTGTTCCTCGTAAATTTCGTCGTGTTCTCCTCAAACTTAGCGGTGAGGCCCTGCGGCAGCCCGGTAGTACGGACAACATCTCCCCGCCCATCGTCGAAGATATGGCCGCGCAGATCAAAGCCGCGCATCAAACCGGCCTGGAAATCGCCCTGGTCGTGGGTGGCGGCAATTTCTGGCGCGGTGTGAGCGCCAGCAACAAAGGTATGGAACGCGCCACGGCTGATTACATGGGCATGCTGGCCACCGTGATGAATGCCCTGGCCGTGCAAAGCATGCTGGAGGCCATGGACGTGCCCACTCGTGTGCAGAGCGCCATCAAGATGGATAACGTCGCTGAACCGTTCATTCGCCGTGTGGCCATGCGGCACCTGGAGCTTGGCCGCGTCGTCATTTTCGCCGCCGGCACGGGGAATCCTTTCTTTTCGACCGATACCACCGCCGCACTCCGCGCCAGCGAGATCAGCGCCGAAATCGTGCTCAAAGCCACCAAGGTGGACGGCATCTACGACTCAGATCCGAATAAAAACCCCGACGCCGTCAAATTCGACCGCATCACCTTCCACGAGTGCCTCACGCGCCAGCTCAAGGTCATGGACGCCACGGCTTTCTCTCTCTGCATGGAGAACAACATGCCCATCGGCGTCTTCAGCATGAACGAGCCCGACAACATCCGCCGCGCCCTCATCGGAGAGCACATCGGCACTTTGGTCGATGCCCAAGGCTAAATTCCCCAACCCACTGATCCCTATGGACCCTGAAATGACCATGCTGGAGTGCGATGAAGCCATGACGAAGGCTGTCGAGCACGCCATCCACGAATTCGCCACCGTGCGCACCGGTAAAGCCAACCCCACGCTCGTCGAGAACCTGGATGTCCACGTTCACAGCTACGGCAGCCACATGAAGCTCAAGCAGTTGGCCATGATCACCACGCCGGATGCGCGCCTCATCCGCATCGAGCCGTTTGATCCTGCCACCATTCAAGACATCGACCGTGCCATCCGCGAGTCCCGACTCGGGCTCAACGGCAGCATTGAAGGCAAAGTCATCCGCCTGCCCATCCCCTCGCTCTCACAAGAGCGCCGTGAGCAGATGGTGAAAATGTGCAAACAACTCGGTGAGGAAGCCCGTGTCCGCGTCCGCAGCGCCCGCCGCGAGGGCATTGAAACCCTCAAGAAAGGCGAAAAAGACGGCTCCATCACCGAAGATGACCTCCACCGCCTGGAAAAAGAGATCCAAACTCTGACAGACAAAAAAATCGGTGAGATCGACCAGCATGTCGTCTCAAAGGAGAAGGAGATCCTTACCGTATAGTCAAACCATCGTCCGAATGGCCGCCCTACATCAAGCTAAGTGCACGAAGTGTGGATGCCTTGATTCCCATCAAAGAGCCGGTGTACTGGCGCGAAATTTTAATGGAGGCAATTTCCTATTTTGGCTTCTTGGTGGCTTTATTTTCAGCCTGCTTTGGTCCTTAGCTAAACCAAAGAGTTTTATGTGCAGTGCCTGCGACCATCTATTTACTGCCTGGACATTCGGGTCACAACTGTGGTTCACTCTATTGCTGATCCTGCTTGAACTGTCAGCATTGGGTAAATGGCTTGAATTGTACGGCGAAATGCCCGAACCGGAGGCACCATTTGAATTCTGATGTTCCCCGCCACCGACTACCTCGATCTCTCCCGCACCAAGCACGGCATTCTCTTTCCGGAGGACGCGCCCGTTTGGGCTGCGCTCTCACGTATCGAGCAGTATCTAGAGTTCCGACTTCAGCGTGAGGTGCGCTGTCAGGTGCCTGTGGGTGCGTTCATCGGTGAAGATGTGTTCATTGATGAAGGCACGGTGCTGGAGCCCGGCTGCGTGATCCGTGGCCCTGCCTGGATCGGCCGCAACTGCCAGATCCGCGCCGGCTGCTACATCCGTGAGAATGTCATCATCGGAGATGGTTGTGTGCTCGGGAACTCCTGTGAGTTCAAAAACAGCGTGCTCTTCGACGACTGTGAAGTCCCACACTACAACTACGTCGGTGACTCCATCCTCGGTCACAAAGCCCATCTCGCAGCCGGAGTCGTGCTCTCCAACGTCCGGCTTGACCGTCTGGAGGTCACCGTCCGCAGCGATACGGACGTGGTTCCCACGGGTCTGCGGAAATTTGGTGCCATCATCGGCGACCATGCTGAAATCGGCTGCAACAGCGTGCTCAGTCCTGGCACGCTCATTGGTCGCCGCAGTATTTTGTATCCGCTTACCCACTTCGCCGGTGTGCTCGGCGCCGACCTGATGATCAAGACCCGCCAGACCCAGCAAGTGGTGAAGCGTAAGAAATAGGATAAAGAATTCATCCTCGCACGAGCGTTTCCTTTCCCACCATGAATACCCAACCAACACCCCTATCTCGCCGCCGCTTCGTCGGTGCTGCCGGTCTTGTCGCCGGAAGTATGATCACCCGCCCGCTGTTTGGCCAAAACGCCGCCAGCAACAAGCTCAACGTTGCCCTCATCGGCGTTTGGGGCCGCGGCCTTGCTCATTATGACTCCATCGCGGAGGAAAACGTCGTTGCGCTTTGTGATGTGAATGAAGCGCGCTTCCCAGAAGCACTGAAGCGTTTCCCGAATGCCACGACCTACATCGACTGGCGCAAATGCCTCGATCACAAAGACCTCGACGCCATTGTCATCTGCACACCCGACCACACGCATGCCTTCATCGCCAACTGGGCGCTCAAGCGTGACTTGCACGTCTATTGCGAAAAGCCGCTCGCCATCACAGTCAATGAGGCGCGCACCGTGCGTGCGACATGGGAAAGCAAAAAGGGCAAGCTGGCCACCCAAGTCGGCATGCAGCGCCATGCGCAGCCGAATTTCAACCGCGTGCGCGAGCTCATCCGCGACGGTGCCATTGGCGAGCTGAAAGCGGCCTATGCATGGGGCAATCGCCAGATTCCGAAGCCAGGCTACTTCCCAGAGGAAGGAACACCTCCAGCAACCTTCCATTACGACCTGTGGCTCGGCCCTTCGCCCTTCCATCCGTACAATCCAGCCTATTTTTCCGGTGGAGCCGGTGCCAACTGCCTTTCTTGGAACATGTTCTGGGACTTTGGAGCCGGACAGATCGGCGACATGGGCAGCCACACGATGGATCTGCTTTGGAACGCGGTCGATGGCGGCCTGCCGACCTCTGCAGAGGCAAAAGGAGACGCCTACAACTCAGATGTGACTCCCGTGAAGTGCGAATCACACTTTGAGCTTCCAGCCAATGACTGGCGTGGCCCTATCTCCGTCGGATGGTATCAAGGCGGCGCGATGCCGACCTCGCCAAAGAAGCACATCGATCTGACTCAGATCGGTCACGGTGCCATGTTCAAAGGCACGAAGGGCTTCCTCATCGCTGATTTCGATTCACGCCTCATCGTTCCCTACGGCGACGACGCCGACATGAGCTACTACAAGCCACGGAACAAAGGTGAAATGCTGCCTCCGCTCGGCCACTTCCAAAAGCAGTGGTTCGACGCCTGCAAAGACCCCAGCAAGAAGACCGCCTGCGACTTCGGCTACAGCGCCAACATGATCGAGATGATGCTTCTCGGCCTCGTGGCATACCGCACCGGCAAGAAGATCCAATACGACGGCAAAACCGGCACCAGCCCCGACACCCCCGAAGCGAATGCCTTCATGAAGAAGGACTACCGCGACGGTTGGAACATCGACGGTTGATGCACGTATGAGACGGCTCGGAAAGCTGCTGGCTGGCGTTTGGATGACCACATCCATCGCCAGTGCAGCGGATTTTTTCGACGAGGCCAAAGCCACGACGCTCTTTGCCTTCGATAGCGTCTCCATTCCACATTCGCAGAACCTGCGGCTTGAAATGAGGCAACCGCAGCGGCGCGCTGGCAACCCCGTATTGCGGCGTGGTGCGCCAGGGACACCTGACGCACTTGGCGTGCAGTTCTATGGCAGCATCATCAAGGATCAGGGCAAGTATCGCATGTGGTATGTGGCCTTTGACGATGATGTGAAGAGCAAGGTGGCCTCAGCGCGCTGGCGTGCTGCCTACGCCGAGAGCACGGATGGCGTGAAGTGGACGAAACCGAATCTAGGGCTCACTAAATTCGCCGGGAACACGGACAACAACCTCCTGAACATGGGAGATGAGGCCTGGGGCTTTGTGAACCTGAAAGTGATCAAGGATGAAGCGGATGCTGATCCAACACGCCGCTACAAAATGACCACGCATGTCTATTTCCGGCACAACACGCGGCTTGGGACGCTGCTGCCGTTTGTGAGCGCGGATGGACTCACCTGGAAGCCAGTCAAGGATGTGAAACCGTTGAAAGCGGAGTTGCGTCAAGAAGACCTGTTCCTCCCAGGCGTCCATTTCGAGCCTTGTGGCGGATTGTATCAATGGGAGGGCATGTATTACATCTGTGGCCAAAACGCGATGAACGCCACGCGCCCCTTCAATGGCCGCGTGGTGCGCATGTATCGCTCCGCTGACTTTGTGAACTGGTCCTCAACAAGCAGCATCGGCTTTGTGCGCACACCACAACATGTGGCGATGATTCCAGGTCATAGTCGTGAAGGTGAGCAGAACCATGAAGGCATCAGCGTGTGGAAACGAAACAACATCCTTCTAGGCATTGCTGGCCGCTGGCATGGAGCGGCGGAGTGGAAAGACGTGAGGGTCGATCTCGGCTTCGTGATGAGCAACGACGGCGTGAACTTCCGCGAGCCCATGAACGAGTGGACCTTCCTGAAGAGAGGTGAGGACGGCCAGTGGGATCAAGGAGGCCTCCTGCAAGGCCAGGGCTTTGAAAACATCGGCGAGGAGACATTCATCTACTACGGCGCATGGGACCCACGGCACTGGACGGATACGCCCGAGCGTGGTGGCGTCGGCATCGCAGTGCTGCCACGTGATCGCTTTGGCGATCTCGTCGTCGAAACCATCGGCAAAGGCCCAGGCGATTACCAGTTGCCCGAGATTGTCAGCGAGTTCGTCACAAGCGTCATCGACGTCAAAAAAGCTCCACGCTTCTACCTGAACGCGGATGGTCTCGGACCGGATGCGGCCTTGAAGATCGAGGTGCTCGATGACAAGGAGAGGCCGCTATCCGGTTATACGACGACTGTTCGCCAGAGTGGATTTCAAACTCCAATTCTGTGGAAGAACGCCTCCGTAGATCTACCAAGTCGCATTCATCTTCGCGTCACCTTTGAAGGCAAACGCAACACCGACATTCGCTTCAGCGCCATCTATCTCAAATAGAGTCGTTGCGTGGCTTCCACGCGAAGACGGAGGGCAAATGAATCGTATGTTTGCCATCGCCGATGAAAAAACTCCTCCTCGCCACCCTCGTTGGCCTGAATCTGCACGCTGCGGACCGCACCATCTTGTTCGTCGATGATCATGAGATTCTTTACAGCGCTGGAACGCGCCGTGTACTTGAAAAACCAGTGCGTCATGCCAAAAACCCGTTGATCACTGAGGATAAGCCGTGGGAACTGGCCATTGCTTGGACCAGCGTGCATCGCGACAAAGTGACGGGCAAATATCAACTCTGGTATCAGGCCTATGCGGGCAAGCGTGCGCAGTTGAAGACACATGAGTGCGTGGTGTGCTATGCGGAATCCACAGATGGCATCAGCTTCACGAAACCGAGCCTTGGGCTGTTCGAGTTCAATGGCGAGAAGGACACCAACATCGTCCTCATCGGCAGCGGCGTGTATGGAGATCGCTATGGTAACAGTGTCATCGTCGATCCACGTGAGACCGATGCCGCGAAGCGCTACAAGATGCTCTACTACGACTGGGCAGCCATGCCGAATGGTGAGTTTTGGGCCGGGCTGCATCTCGCGTTTTCACCCGATGGCGTGCATTGGCAAAAGCACCCTGGGGCACCCCTTTACCGCACGTCCTTTGGTGGGAAGAAGATGCAGCCACCGTTTGCTGGCGAGAATCCCTTTCAAACAACCAAGCTTCCCGATGGCCGTACGCGGGCGCAGATGCTGCTGCCCATGACGATGTCCGATGCCGCTGACCCGGTGTTTGATCCGAAGCGCAAACTCTGGGTCATCTTCGGCAAAATGTGGATTCACGGCCCGGATGGCGGACTTGCGTGGAAGCACGGCATGGGCCGCGTCGAGAGCACGGACTTCATTCATTGGTCTGCACCACAACTCGTCTGCACGCCCGATGAAAAAGACGGCGCGCTTGAGTTTCACACCTCACCGGTGTTCTACCGCCACGAGCGCTTCCTGTGCCTCAATCAAATCCTCAATCGCGCTGGCGGTGGCGTCATGGACATCGAACTCATGCTCAGTCGCGACGGCATCGAATGGGAACGACCCTTTCGCGACACACTTTGGCTCCAGCGCAGTGTGGGTGACAACTTCGATAGCGGCACCCTCGTCACGAATCCCGACATGATCATCGAAGGCCGCGAGATGCGCTTCTACTACGGCGCGTATGGCAGCGGCGCGATCGGTGGCGGCAGTAACATCACCAGCGACGAGCAAAAGAGCGGCGTCGGCCTCGTCACGCTGCCGCTGGATCGCTTCGCCGGTCTTCGCAGTCAACCCGGCGCACCCACCACAAAGATCAAGTCACCTCCCGACATAGGACAGATCACCCTGAAACCTCTCGACCTCAAGGGCCGCACTGAGATCTATATCAATGCCAACGCCACTGGTGGAGCCGTTTGGTGTGAGGTGCTCGATGAAAACGGATTCCGTGTCCCCGGCTTCAACAAAGAAACCAGTGTGCCCTTGAAGAAAGATACCACACGCTATCGCTTTGCCTGGAAGGATAAGAAGCTCGCCGATCTACCTGCTGGGAAGTATCACCTTCGCCTGCATCTTCAAAGCGCCACCGCCTACGCCATCACGCTCCACTGATCATGAAACTCATCGCTTTCCTGCTCCTCGCGATCGCTTCGTTAGCGCAAACGCATTCAGGCATCAGCTACGGTCCGCATGAGCGTCATGTACTCGATCTCTGGCTGACAAAATCCGACAAGCCCACGCCACTACTCATCTTCATCCACGGCGGCGGCTGGGCTGGTGGCGACAAAGCAGACGTGCCTGCAAAACTCGTGGCCGCCATGCTCGCCAAAGGCATCTCCGTCGCCTCCATCAACTATCGATACTCCACCACTGATCCTCTGCCAGCGCCCGTGCATGATGCAGCACGTGCCGTTCAATTTCTGCGTAGCGAAGCGACCGCGTGGCAGCTTGATGCAAAACGTTTCGGAGCCTACGGCATCTCCGCCGGTGGATGCACCACGCTCTGGCTGGCCACACACGATGATCTCGCTGATCCAAGCAGCGCCGACCCGATCGCACATCATTCAAGTCGCCTTCAAGTCGCAGTCGGAATGTCGCCACAGACGTGTTTGGAGCCTGACATCGTTGTGGGATGGGTTGGCGATCAAATCATGCATCACGCGATGATCGGCAGAGCCGTCGGCATGAAAAAAGGTGAGGACGTGCGCAAACCGAAGGCAGAATGGATCAAACTGCTGCACGAGTTCTCCCCGATCACTCATCTCTCCAAAGACGACCCGCCCATGTTGATCTCAAACCCAAGAGTCGATCCTCTTCCAGCCACCAGTGCGGGCAGTGGCATCCACCACGCGGTGCTCGGCATTAAGTTCGCCGAGCAAGCCAAGACCCTCGGCGCGACCTGCATTCTCCGCATCGAAGCACAACCCAGCGATACCCCCACGCCAGAGCAGTTTCTCATCAAACATCTATGAACCACGCAACCGACACAACCACCGGCATCATCGGCATGGGCCTGATGGGATCAGCCCTAATGCAGATGACAGGAGCAAGTCACGGCTGGGATATCGATGCGAGACGATGCGTGAATGCGGCGACAGCCAACGAGGCCTTCGAGCAATGCGAGCGCATCATCCTATGCCTGCCCAACTCCGACATCGTCCGCAGCGTGTTGCGTGACGCCAATCTGCGCGCTGGACAGATCATCATCGACACCAGCACTGGCGATCCACGTGAAATGGCAGCGCTGGGAGCTGACTTGGCCATGCGGAGTGTGAACTACCTTGATGCGTCGATCTCTGGCAGCAGCGCGCAGATTTTGAAACGTGACGTGCTCCTCATGGTTGGTGGCGCAGCGGCCATATTCGAGCGTTGCCGAGATTTGTTCGCCACTTTCGCCCGCGAAACCGTTCACGTCGGCCCTTGTGGTGGCGGTGCAAAAATGAAGCTCGTCACCAACCTCGTGCTCGGCCTGAATCGAGCCGCTTTGGCAGAAGGCCTGGCTTTCGCATGGGATCTCGATCTCAATCCGGCACAGACGCTCGACATCATGCGTCGCAGCATGGCCTACTCGCGCATCATGGACACCAAGGGCGAGAAAATGATCACCCAAGACTTCAAGCCACAGGCCAAGCTGGCCCAGCACTTGAAGGACGTGCAACTCATGCTCGCCGCCACAGAAATGAAACTGCCGCTGAGTGAAACACATCGCGAATTGCTCGAAAAGGCCGTTGCACGCGGTTTTGGCGATCTAGACAACAGTGCGATCATCAAAGTCCTTCTGGAGCCATGAGTGCCTCTCAGCGCTATTTGGTGCTCGTCACCGCTTTTCTCGCGCTTGTCTTCGATGGCGTCGAACTCGGCCTCATGCCCATCGCATCGCTTTCGGTTTCCAAAAGCCTGCTCGGAACCGATTTCACGGCCGAACTCGGTGGTGCGTGGTTTGCACGATTCACCGCTGCTTTAATGCTCGGAGCAGCCATCGGTGGCATCGCACTTGGTAGTCTGGGTGACCGCATTGGCCGCACGCGGGCGATGGGCGTGTCCATCTTATTCTATTCCATCTTTGCTGCCATGGGTGCCTATGCGCAGGATCAGTGGCAAATGCTCGCGCTGCGTTTCCTCGTCGGCCTTGGTGTCGGAGGTTTGTGGCCCAATGGCATCGCGCTCGTCTCCGAATGTTGGTCCGGTGCCTCACGCCCACTTGTTTCCGGAGCGATGATGGCCGGGCTTAACGCAGGCATCCTACTGCTATCCCAACTCGCCCGCGCATGGCCCATCACACCGGATTCTTGGCGTTGGTTGTTTCAATTCGCCGGCGCACCTGCGCTTCTCGGCATTTTTGTGCTCATCGCCTTGCCTGAATCGCCCAAATGGCTCGCCTCGCGTGGCGTGATGCAGCAAGGCGCCCCGCTGCGCGAGCTGTTTCAGCCAGCGCTCATTCGTTTGACGCTTGTGGGCATCCTGTTGAGTGCGATTCCAATGATCGGTGCTTGGTCAGCAAGTAAGTGGATGATTCCGTGGTCCGATAAAGTCGCTGGAACCAGCAATATCGGCTACAAAGCCGCCACGCAGGGCTGGTGGGCACTCGGTGCCACACTCGGCAGTTTTGCGGGTGCTCAGCTCGCTAGCTGGCTCGGTCGCCGCCTCAGTTACAGCCTTATCAGCATCGCTACCGTCACGATCACCTTAGCGATGTTTCAACTTACCGCACCTTTGCAGCCGTCGTTTCATCTCATCGTCTTCGCACAAGGATTCGTCGCCACACTGTTCTTCGGCTGGCTCGCACTTTATTTGCCCGAGCTCTTTCCCACACGTGTACGTGCCACCGGCAGCGGTCTCGCCTATAACTCAGGTCGATTCGCCACCGCTTTCGGCGTTCTCGCCGCTGGTGTTCTTTTCACTGCCCTTGGCGGAGATTACCCACGCGTTGGCAGTATCTGCGCTTCCATTTATGCCCTCGGCTTCATCGTCATCTGGTGGGCACCAGACACCCAAACCAAAGACCTTTCATGAAATCCATCCTCACGACACTTCTCCTTTCGACCTGCCTTAACGCCGTCGAACCCATCACAGCATTCACACCGAAAGCGCGCATCTTGTTCCAAGGTGACTCGATCACGGATGGCAATCGCGGCCGTAGTGCCGACCCAAATCACATCCTCGGTCACGGCTACGCTTTCATCATCGCCGCAAAGTTTGGTGATGCGATGGCGGCGAGCGGTCTCATCTTTATCAACCGTGGCATCAGCGGCAACACGGTGCTCGATCTGGAGAAACGCTGGCAAAAGGACGCGCTCGATTTGAAGCCGGACATTCTCAGCATTCTCATCGGTGTGAACGACAAAGGCCGTGGCGTGCCTATGGATCAATACGAGCAGGTCTATGACAAGCTCCTCACCGACGCCAAGACCGCAAATCCGAAGATCAAGCTCGTGCTTTGCGAACCCTTCGTCGTGAATCATCTCGCCAAAACGCCACCGAACGGCAGCCCGAACGCCGACATCGTGCAGCGGCAACAAATCGTTGCCAAGCTGGCGAAGAAACACGGCGCGGCTCTTGTGCATTTCCAGAAGGCACTGGACGAAGCCTGCAAGCGTGCCCCGGCTCTCCACTGGATCTGGGATGACGTTCATCCAACCTATTCAGGCCATCAGGTGCTCGCAGATGAGTGGGAACGAGTCGTGCGCGAGTTTTGGAAGTAGCGTTCTCTCCCGCTGGCGAAAGAATTGGGCCTCTAGATCCATACTTGTGAGTCGCCAATCGTCGAACTCGCCATGCTCAAGATCCTCGCCCCCGCCGAAAAACGCAGTGCCTTCTGCGATGGGGTTTCGCGTCGTAATTTCATCAAGATCGGTGGTCTGGGATCGATTGGGCTCTCGTTGCCGAAGCTGCTGGCACTTGAGAATCAGGCGGGCATTCGCAACTCCAAGAAGTCGGTCATCTTGATTTACCTCGTCGGTGGTCCTCCCCATCAGGACATGTTTGATTTGAAGCCGAATGCACCGCGCGAGATCGCCGGACCGCACAAGCCCATCGGCACGAATGTGGATGGCATTCAAATCTGTGAGCTGTTCCCGCGCATGGCAAAGATGATGGACAAATTCACCATCATCCGCTCGCTCGTCGGCGCACAGGCAGATCACGATGCCGCGCAGTGCTTCACGGGTCATCCGCCGCGTGGTGGAGTGGTGCCGCCAGGAGGCTGGCCACAGTTCGGCAGTGTCGTGGGTAAGCTGCAAGGCGCCTTTGATCCTGCGGTGCCGCCGTTTGTCAGCATGTGCTATGACTGCACGCATGGTCCCTACAATGAGCCCGGCCCCGGCATGCTCGGTGCGGCCAGCGCGGCCTTCCGCCATCTTGGCCCCGGACGCTCCGACCTGACGCTGCAAGGCATCACCACGGATCGTCTTGCAGATCGCTCACGCTTGCTAACGAGCTTTGATAATTTCCGCCGCGATGTCGATTCCAGTGGGAAAATGAGCGCGATGGACACCTTCACACAGCAGGCCATGGGCGTGCTCACGTCGTCGAAGCTCGCGCATGCGCTCGACCTCTCCAAAGAAGACCCGCGTCTCGTCGAACGCTACGGCACGGGCGATACCGTGAAGCGCATCGACGAAAACGGTGCACCGCGTGTGCCACAGAGCTTTCTCACCGCACGCCGGCTCGTTGAGGCAGGTGCGCGCGTTGTCACTGTGAACTACAGCAAGTGGGATTGGCATGGCGGAGCCGGTAACGACATTTTTTCTCGGGAGCGTGAGGATTTCCCGATCTTTGACAAAGGCATCACCGCTCTCGTCGAAGATCTGCATCAGCGTGGTCTCGATAAAGACGTCACGGTGCTGGTGTGGGGTGAATTTGGCCGCACACCGATCATCAGCAAACAAGTTGGCCGCGATCACTGGCCGCGTGTGGCCATGGCCCTGCTCGCCGGCGGCGGAATGCCGATGGGTCAGGTCATCGGCTCTACGGACCGTCTCGGTGGCGAAGCCGACAGTCGTCCCGTAACCTTCGCGGAAGTCTTTGCCACACTGTATCGCAATCTCGGCATCGACGTGGCCACCACCACCGTCACCGATACCAAAGGCCGCCCGCATTACCTCGTCGAAGACGGCGCATTGCCAATTCGCGAATTGACGTGATCAAGTTCATGCCTGCCGCGCCCTATTCGCTGGCATGAAAGCGATGCACCATCAGTGATCTCGTAGACTGTGCGCACGACTCGGAAAATGGCTATGGCAGATGTCGTGTCGAGTTTTCAGCGGCAGATCGTAGTCTCAGCAAAACAATGCTCCCGCCTGAAACCATTGCCGCTACTTTGCTCGCCGAGCGCCTACCGCTCACGGCATTCATCGCCAGCGTGACGCGGGATTTTCATCTGGCGGAGGATGTGTTTCAGGAAGTGTGTGTGAAGGCAGTAGGGAGAGCGGAGACCTTTGAAACGCCTGCTCATGTCATGAACTGGGCCCGGCTCGCAGGCAAGAATCGCGCGATCGACATCCTGCGGGCGCGTGATGGTCGCTATGTTGGCCTCAGCGATGAAATGCTCGACCTGCTGGCAGCAGAGTGGCCGGAGTCATCAAGCGTGGACGCCATGCAGGAGGCGTTGGGGCAGTGCATCGAGCAGATCACGCCGAACAACCGCGAACTGCTTCGCCTGCGCTACTTCGAGCGTCGCAACTGCACCGACGTAGCCGCCATCATGGGCCGCAAGATCGAAACCGTCTATCAAGCGCTCGCCCGCCTCCACAAAACCCTAGGTGACTGCATCCGCACCCGCCTTCAAACCCAGTCCGTCTCATGAACGACACCGACTTTCTCCACATGCTCATGCGTCATCAGGACGGCGTCCTCACGTCCGATGAGATCGCCGCGCTCGAAGTCGTGATGCGTGATGATCCCACGAAACGACAGCTCTTCGCTGAAACTCAGCTGCGCTCGATGGCTATCCATGATCGCTTCCGCCAGGAGGCTTTCCGCGTCGAACCCGCGCCAAAGAAGCGCATCACCTGGATCACTCGCCCCGTCGCGGCGATGGCCGCCGGGCTCGTGATCGGCCTCTTCAGCGCCTCCGTCGTGTGGGCCATCTCATCACCGAAGGCCACCACGGAGCGCTTATTCTCGCTCATCAACGGCAGCTTCGATGAACGCAGACTCGAAACGGGCTTCCCTGGCCAAACCGGCGTCTGGAGCGGCGATGAAGCTTCCATCGCTGATGGCAAACTTCGCTTCATCGCCCCGGGCAGTGATTCGGGCGATCCCAGTGCACGTGCCATCTCGTGCGATGTCTTCCAGCTCGTCGATCTCCGCCCGCTGCGTCACACGCTCAGCCCCGACGGTGACTCGGTGCTGGAACTCAGTGCCGATTTCCTCGATGCCCGCCCTCGCAACACGAAGCCTTCCGTCACCTTTTTCTGTCAGCTCCACCTCTTCCAGGGCGACCCCGCCGCTCTGCAGCAAAGCTGGCCACACAGCATCACCGACACTCTCGCCAGCGGCAACGCCCAAGTCACCACGCTCGGCACCGATGCCAAAGGGACGCGGACCCTCACCGCCAAGTGCCTTGTCCCCGCCGAGGCCGACTTCGCCGTCATCCAGATTGCCGCACGGCCCAATTTACGCCCGGCCAAACTCGTAAGCCTCTTTGCCGATGACGTAAAACTCACGCTCAAAACCCAGCCAAGCTTGCCAGTTCGCATTGTGCAGCGGTGAAGCATGTAGGCAAAAGAATGGGGGCAAGAGAATGAGTCCATGTCCTGACTGTGCCGTCTGTTTTTCTATTCTTTTGCCCCCATTCTCTTGCCTAAATTGCTTTGTCGAGTGTCGGCACACCTCCCCGTATTTACCCAGATGATCCGCTTCACCTTCTTCCTCCTTTTTGTCTCCACCGCAGCCGCTCTCGACTACCCCCACGTCACCGCCGAGCCTCAAAAAACCGGCTGGCCGCTGACGGCGGAAGAACGGGCCTATGTCGTCGATAAGCCGGAATACGACCGCCGCCCCGGACGCGAGTCGAACAAGCATCTGCCCCAGCTTTGGCCTCAAGTTCCGACGGCGGGCCATTTCGGCGGCGATTCATGGCTTAAGCTGCACGAGACGCATGTGAAGTCCGTTCAGGCCAATCAAGTCCCGCTCGATGTGTTGCTCGTGGGCGACAGCATCACCATCCAGTGGGGTGACTCGTGGAAGAAGCACTTCCCCGAGCTCTGAGCCTACTTCGTTAATGCGGACAGCAAAAGTTGGGTAACAACCCAAACCGACATGAACACGACAACCACGAAAAAACGCACCTTTGACGAGCAGTTCAAGCGCGACGCAGTCGCGCTGCTCGAAGGTGGCCGCAAGGC
>JANOBP010000539.1:0-1981 GCA_031411715.1 Verrucomicrobiaceae bacterium
CCCGCAGCACGGTCAGCGCGGCGCCGTGGGCCTGACGCGCCGCGGCCTCGGTCGGCCCGATCTGCGCCAGTTCGGGGTCGGTGTAGGTGGCCCAGGGACAAGCATTTTATCGAGCCGGACTCCACCAGCGAGATTGTCGCGTATGAGTTCCTTGTTTTTGGCAGGGACGCCGATGTTGAGGTAAAACTGCGTTTCGCCACCGGCCTCGTCAATCAGCTTGGCAAGACGAGCATCGATTTCGGCTTCGGGTATCTCTGGATAGCGACGGCGAGCTTCCTGCCCTAATAGAGCCCTCGAGGTGATATTGTCTTTGGCCATGCCACGAAATTCAGGATCACGCTCGCAGCAAGAGACCTGGAGTGTGCGCTCGAAGTGGCTTTTGATTTGGCGAAATTCCGCCTCGATGATTTCGTCGTCGATGTTTTCGTCGTTGATGATGAGTGCCATAGGGGCGGATCTATGGAACGTGGCGGCGAGGGGCGCAAGGTTTGACAATGCATGTTGGGTGGCCTACTTGGCAGTATCGCTATGAAGAAAGCAATCCCCCTGATTTCCCGCAGCGCGTGCACAGCCATGCTGATGTTATTGGCAGCGTGCAGCGGCACCTCAACGAACAGCTCGCGTCCACCAGTCGCGCTACCCGTTTATGCCCAGGCAGACGGGAGCTATACCGTCAATAGCGGTGGCGACATGCAAATCGTGCCGGCGGTAAGTCGCGTGATGGACGTGGAGCCAATGTTCGCGGTATCCACAGGGCCAAGTATCCGTGCGGAGTCTTATCTTCTCATGGATGCGCGGACGGGAAGACATATCGCCTCACGCAATGCTGAGACACCACGAGCCGTGGCGAGCACTCAGAAACTCGTGACTGCGCTTGTCGTTCTGGATGCAGGGAATTTAGACAAGCGGGTGATGGTAACGGCGTCAGATGTGGCAGTGGAGCCGACTCGACTTGGGCTCCGGCCTGGTGAGGTCTACACAAGGCGAGCGCTGCTTTATGCCTTCCTGGTGAAGAGCGCGAATGATGTGGCCAATGTGCTGGCTCGCGATAATGCAGGCAGCATCGGTGCCTTTGCCGTAAAAATGAATGCGAAGGCACAATCACTGGGCTGCACTCACTCAAACTTTCGCAACCCTCATGGCTTAACGGTTTCCGGGCAGTACTCGACAGCTCGGGATATGGGCCGCATTGCAATGGTAGCTTATCGTAACACAACGATCCGTGACATCGTCAGGCGGAAATATCTAGCGTTTCAGCGGGCAGATGGCCGAACAATCACTCTCGAGAGCACAAACGACTTGCTGGGTAAAATGCCTGAATGCAATGGCCTAAAGACCGGCTACACAGTAGCCAGTGGTCGCTGCCTGATCTCGACTGCCGCTAGTGGCGGCCGAGACGTCATCTTAGTTCAACTGGGCACCAAAACGAAGTACATCTGGGATGATGCACGGATCATGATGACCTATGGACTGCAAAAGCTGCGCAGCGGCGGAGGAGTAGCCTTCAATTGGTAATGTGAGCGATGCTTCGACTCCCATTTTGCATGACGCCAGTTGCGATAAGGGCATGAATAGGCAAGGTGTCTGACCCCCATGGCCGTTACTTCGCTCGTATGTCCTCACTGCGAAAAACCTGTTAAATTGCAGGTATCGGGCGTGACGCGCTCACGCCCCTGCCCTGAGTGCGGGGAGATGTTGATGTTGCAAGTTGCCGAGAAGGGCAATAAAACCAAACGCCGGGCATTGCTTATGGGAGGCGGGACACCAACGGTGGATGCCGAGAGGTCAATCAACCTGCCAACGACAAAAAAACAGTCGGGCGAACCCCTTGCGAATCAAGCCAGTCCAGCGAGCATACCCTTTCAGGATACGTCTGAGAGTCTGCCGTCACCACCAAAAGCCAAATCGCATCGCGTGCGCGCGTTTGAGCCAAAAATGATCATGGCGGACTACAAGTCGCCATCCAGTTCATCAGACAAAG
>JANOBP010000540.1:0-3272 GCA_031411715.1 Verrucomicrobiaceae bacterium
GCTTCAATGAGGCGGCTTTTGTCAGGATCCCCTGCAATGAGAGCCGGACCATTGTCGCCGCCCTTAAGCACCGCAGCGCGTGAATCGAGACGCAGCCCCCCCTTGCTCTTCCCAGACTCGACCGAGTGACATTCATAGCAACGATCAATCAAAATAGGACGAATGCTTTTTTCAAAGAAAGCCGTCGGCTCCACCGCAAATGCGGTGCTACCGAGTACAAGAGCGAATACGGCCAAGAGTTTCATCACCACGCAAAATACGTCTCTTGACGGGGCATCTTGCCGTCTGCGATGAAGTTGCTATAAGCTCAGACATGTCCCCTGTCATCGCCACACTCGCCGATCTTGTCCGCATCAATAGCATCAATAGCTCTTATGTAGGCGGGCCGGGCGAGGCAGCAGTTGCAGCCTATGTGCGTAAGTTCTTTGAGCAGCGTGGAATCGAGGTATGGGAGCAAGAGGTATTCCCGGGGCGCAATAACGTCATCGCGCGCGTTCCGGGCCGTGATTCGCGCAGGAAAATCATCCTGGAAGCGCATATGGACACCGTTTCGATCAAGGGCATGACGATAGATCCATTCGATCCGGTCATCCTTGATGGCAAAATCCACGGGCGCGGCTCGGTGGATGATAAAGCAGGCCTCGCGGCCATGATGCATGCTGTAGCAGGCCTGCGACAGCCTCCATGTGAGGTGTGGCTCGCAGCGGTGGTGGATGAAGAGTTCTCTTTTCGTGGCGTGGTGAAGTTATGTGCCGATTTAAAGGCCGATGCAGCCATCGTGGCCGAACCGACGGAAATGAAGTGCGTCGTGGCCAGTAAAGGCTGCGTCCGCTGGCGCATCCGCACACGCGGCAAAGCAGCCCACAGCGCCAAACCTCATCTAGGCATCAATGCCATCACCGCGATGTCCCGCATCGTGCTTGCGCTGGATGACGACCACCAACGGCTCAAATCCGCTGCGCATCCCCTTCTCGGACCCGGCACCTGCAACGTAGGCGTGATCAAAGGCGGCGTGCAGGTCAACTTTGTGCCCGATGAAGCTGTGATCGAGATCGACCGCCGTTTACTCCCCGGAGAGGAAGTAGAAGACGTGCTCGCACACTATCAAAGCATCCTCAGTGAGCTTTCACGTCAGCATGCAGAGGTCATCGCCGAGATGGAGCCACCGATGCTTCAAGATTGGCCATTTCAAACGGATGCCAATTCCAGCCTCGTGCAACTTTCCCGCGACGTGCTGCACGGCATGGGACGCGATAACGGCGTCAGCGGCGTGCCTTTTTGCAGCGATGCCAGCAAATTTGCCCGACTTGGCATTCCCACGATCTTATTTGGCCCGGGCAGCATCGATCAAGCACACGCGGCTGTCGAATATGTTGAATGCACGCAGGTTGAAGAAGCACAACACTTCTACAGCGAGGTGGTGAAGCAGTTTGAGTAAACCAAGACAACCAAGTCTATTCCACTGGAGCGGAGACTTTGACCGCCTTCGGTGGCGATGAACTAAAGGTCTTGCGCAGGTGACTTGGAAGCACACCAAGAGCTTCCCGGTATTTGGCGACGGTGCGTCGGGCAACTTTAATGCCTTGCTGATCAAGCAACTTGGTAAGCTTGTCGTCGCTGAGTGGCTTGTGTTTGGCTTCGTTTTTAATGAGCTCACTGATGGCGCTCTTGACGCTGGTGTTGCTCATATCCTCGCCGGACTCTGTCTTGACGCCGTGGGTGAAGAAGTACTTCAATTCAAAGACACCATGCGGTGTGGCGATGTATTTTCCGGAGATGGCACGGCTGACGGTGGTCTCATGAACTCCGACTTCAGCAGCAACGGTGGCCATGTTGAGCGAACGCAAATGACCCGAGCCGCTAGCAAGGAAGCCAGGTTGGTGGCGCAAGATTTCGGTGGCTATCTTGTGAATGGTCTGCTGGCGCTGATGGATGGAGCGTATGAGAAATTTGCCACCACGAATTTTATCGCGCACATAATCGCGCACCTCAGCATTGCTGCTGGGTTGGCTGAGCATGTCTTTGTACGTATTGCTAATGCGGAGCTGTGGAAGGTCATCGTTGGTCATCGTCGCGACCCATTCACCGTTTTGACGCTCAACGATAACATCCGGTGTAACGTAGTTATTGGAGGAGGTGGAGAATCGCTGAGCGGGTCTTGGGTCGAGAGTGCTGATGAAATCGGCAGCACGCGATATTTGGTCCAACGGCATGGCTAGCTTGCGTGCAATGATGGGATAGCGTTTGGCGGCGAGATCGTCGAGGTGCTGCTCAATGATGCGGTAGGCCAGGCTGCCCTCTTTCCCGATACGTCTCATCTGAACCATGAGGCACTCACGCAAATCCTCTGCGCCAACTCCAATCGGGTCAAAGCTCTGTAATAGCCTTTTGGCAGCTATGAGTTCGTCGATTGGAATGGCTTGATGCAGGCTAATGTCCTCAATACGCTCGTTCAGGTATCCTCGGTCATCGAGATTACCGATGAGGAACTCGACATGCTTGCGAACATTCAGGTTTTTGACGTCAGTGGTGTGCAGTTGAGAGATGAGGTGCTCCTGCAGTGTGGTGGGCACGACAATGGAATCCATGAGGAACTGCCAGCGTTCCTGGTCGTCGCTGTTGCGTGGTGACTGCTGGCGACTCTGCTGCCAGTACTCACGCCATTCTTCATCCATTTGCGTGAGGTTGGCAATATCGTCAGCCTCTCCGTTGCGATCATCTGGATCATCTGGAACGGCATCCTGAAGAGAAGTTTCAGGCGTTTCGATTTCGAGCACCGGATTGATCTCAATCTCCTGCTGAATGATTTGACGCAACTCAAGAGCCGGAGCCTGCAAAATTTGCAGGCTTTGCTGCATTTGCGGCCCGATGGCGAGTTTTTGTGTCTGTATCTGCTGAAATCCTTGTCCTGCCATGGTTGGTACGCTGACTCCGAAAGGCAGCTTGCGTTACTACCAAGCAATGATCAAGCCAAGTGCCAGTTTTATTCTGAAATCGAAAACAAAAGCGCAATTGGCACACAGCAAAACGCCCCAGAGATGATCCGGGGCGTTTCTGAGAAGAGAACAACGTTAGCGTATCAAGGCACTTCGAAGACCTTTTGGGTTGTCGGATCAAGAGCGAGTGAGCCACTATCGAGACCGTTGACGTCGAGTTCTTTGTAAGGTGGATAAGGGCTGATGACTCGGCCAGGTTTGGTGGTCTTCTTGCCTTTGAGGAACGAGCCTGAGTTACTTGAGGTTGGGAAATTAGTCGGAGCATCGTTCTTGGGC
>JANOBP010000541.1:0-7751 GCA_031411715.1 Verrucomicrobiaceae bacterium
ATCTACGGCATCTCTGCCTTCGGCCTGAGCCAGCGCCTCGGCATTCCACGCGGAGAGGCCGCCACCATCATCGACAACTACTTCAAGCAGTTCCCCGGCGTGAAGCGCTTCATGGAGCAGATCGTCGAAGACGCCAAAACCCGCGGCTACGTCGAAACCCTCACCGGCCGCCGTCGCATCATCCGCGACATCACCAGCGGCAACGGCACCATCCGCGCCGCCGCCGAACGCGTCGCCATGAACACCCCCATCCAAGGCACCGCCGCCGACATGATCAAGCTCGCCATGATCCACGTCGCCACCGCTTTGAAGCAAGCAGGCCTCCAAACCCGCATGCTCCTCCAAGTCCACGACGAACTCCTCTTCGAAATGCCCGAAAGCGAGGCCGATCAAGCTCGTGCGATCATTCTCGATGCCATGAAGAACGCATTGCCGCTCGAAGGCGTGCCGGTGGAGGTCGAGGCTGGCACAGGTTTGAACTGGCTGCAGGCGCATTGATTCTCGGTTTCCAAATCTCCTATGAAACAACCGTCGTTTCACCAGCTTAGATGCCCCAAGTGCCTGAGTGAACAAATCATCAATCATGGTAAACGATATGCACTCTATCCAGCAGGCTGCCTCACGATCTTCGCTCTTCCACTCGCATGGGTGCATCGTGAATCAACGCCCCATGACTTTGAATGTCGTGGCTGCGGAAATCGCTTTTCCAGGCGCACACCGGCCGCCAATATCGCACAGGCTGGTCTTTGGCTCTCGGCTTGCTTCGTCGTCTGGTGGATTGTGATGACTTTTTGGCGCTGACTCAATGCCCGATTCCACGCTCTTGGAATCAGCAGCATCACGAAACCCGTCGTCGAGGAAGTTGCGGGCAAGGTGGCTGGCGTCTCACAACTTCAATTCAACGTGCCATGCTCTGGAGGATGTAAATCCTCTCGCGCAATTTACGACATTCGGCTTCGGTGTTATTGATGTAAGAGGTGCATTGGGCAGCTGACGCGCTGGCACTTTGGGCGGCGATACGGAAATTGGTGCTGGGGACTCCGCGAGTCATGGCATTGGAGGCGTCCATGGCAGACCGAGATGCTGTTTCCGCATAGTGACTGCGATTGGCGACTGCGGTGCGGATTTTAGCCTCCATGCCTGCCAGTTCAGCCGTCATCACGATGAGATTTTGTTTTTCGTGTTCGGTGAGTGCTTTCGGCGATGGGGCATTCGAGATTGAAAGCTGGGTGGGTTCCGAATCTGGCTTGTCCTCGATGCTGGTTGCCAGTTCTTTGAGCTGAGCCGTGATGGCATTGGGACCTAAATCGAAATCACGTTGGATCTCTTCTGGCAGCAGCGCGGCCTCAGCGGTGACAGTGCCTGCTGAATGGGTGAACCGAATGGAGTCCTCATCGAACTTGTGAATTTTCACAGCCATGTAGTTCTTGCCGTTGCGCAAAAGAAGCTCCGGGTAATTCTTGCTCATGGCTTGAGAACGCTTGTCTTCGACGGCAATGTCCATCGTCTCCAGTGCGCTTTTGATTCCTGCACGTACGAATGCTTCTTTGATCTCAGCGTCTTTGATCATCGTCTCAATGGCGGACACACTGGCGGCAGCCTCTTTCAGGGCGGCATTGGCAGCTTCATTCTCCTGCTGCTTGGCTGCCCGGGAGTCGATGCGTTGCTTCTTCGAGCTGAGCTCGCTGCGTGTATGCTCAAACTGGAGTCGGGCCTCTTGTAAGCTGGCATTGGCGGTATCAACACGCTCAAAATGCATCCAGCAAAGGCACATCGCCACGACGGTAAACAGGCTCATCAAGGAAGACCAAATCTTTATGTGCTCCATAAATAGGCGAGTCAAATCAGTTCGTGGATGTGGAGTAGGCGCGCGCGCGTTGTTGGAGTCCCTTCAAGGTATCCTCGGCCACATTCCATTTGGTTAATCTTGCCGTGGCATCCGCAACACGCTCGGCGGCCTCTTTGCGCTTCTGTTCCGCTTCCTGCAGGATGCTGGCAGCGTCAGCCAAATCAGGCAGGCCTTTAAGCTTCAAATCCACCTCGCTTAACTGAACGACGAGCTCCGCGTGCTTGGCTTGAAGTTCTGCCTTCTCGGCCTCGAGCTGCCGATGCTTCGTACAGGAGCTTAGCACGAAGGTGCCCACAAGAAGGGCTGTGATGCAGGTGGTCTTAGTCATCATAAGCGCAGTCCTAAAGCCAGTTGATAAATCTGTCATTTGCTGAACTGACATTTTTAAGCGGTCGGCAGTTCATGAACTAGAGCGCAAAATTTCACACGACGTGAAGTCTTGAGCAGGGAAGATCATGTCGGCCAACTTTACGCGCCGAAGGCCTGGATGAAGGAGACCTCCAGGGCGAGGGTTTCGCTGACGTTGGTGTGGAGGTGGCTGTCGAGCTGGCGGAGGTGGTGGATGCGGCGGGCGACCTCCGCGGGTTGCCAGCGCTCGGCAAGGGCGGCGGTGGCTTTGGAATAGGCCGGGAGATCCAGGTGCTCGGCACCGGCTTGGTGACGGGCGACGTCGCCGATCCATGAGAGGAGCAAGTCCATGAGGGCGGTGCGCTGCTGGATGTATTGGGCCTCGATGAGGGCCTCGACTTGCTCTTCACGCTGCTTGAGCCAGGCGCCGTCGGTTGTCTTGCCGTAGTGCTCCTGCTCGCGCTCGAAGTCGGCTTCGAGGAGCTTTTTGATGTCCTCGTGGAGTTCTTCGAGAATGTTTTCGAAGTCGGCTTTGAGTGCGAGTGCTCCAGAGAGTGTGCCAGCATTGCGGGTGGCGAGCTTGCTGAGGACGATGAGCAGCTTGCTCTCGTGATCACTGAAGATGCGGTCTCCAGCGGGTGCCATGAGGGCTATCTCGATGACGCGGGACTGAATGGTGGGCAGCAACTGCTGGGGCTGTGTGGTGAGGAGGAGCAGGAGTGTATTGGGAGGTGGCTCCTCAAGGGTTTTGAGGAAGGCATTCTGCGCCTGCACGTTCATGCGCTCGGCATCGACGATGATGGCGAGCTTCCAGCCGTTGGGGGCGGCGGTGCGGTGAATCATCTTCTCCAGGAAGCGGATCGTGCCTGGCTCGTCGCCGTCGTCGCCGATGGTGATGCGGCGTGACTTGGACTGTGGGCGCAGGACGATGGCCCCCTGCCCTTCCCATGCCTCCAGAGTGCGCAGCGTGGTGCCAGTGACCATGTCGAGGACGCTGGCCGCGAAATGCTCATGCCTGGCCTCTTTGGGACCGGTGATGAGATAGGCGTGGCCGAGGCGGCCGTTGTCACGAGCACGGGTGAGGAGACTGAGTGCGTGATCGGATTTGAAAGGCATGGGGCGAAAGGGAGGACGAGTGTAGGGTCTAATCGTCCTACTCGACATCGGCCCCGGTGCAACTGGCAGCTATGCCACCGAGATGATCACTAGGCATGGAGCGCCTCACCCGCCTCTTTTGCCACGATCCCCCAGAGTCCTAAGCAGGCCTAGGTGAGTTAGCATGATTGGGCTATTGCGAGAGCAATTTCGGCCCCAAAATTCCGATGGCAATCCTTCTGCGCAGGACTTCAACTGCCCCATGAAAACCTTCGGTCGATTTGCTTTCCTAACCTGTATGTCGGCCGTCGCTTTGCTGAACGCAGTGGCTCTCCGAGCCCAGACGCTCCCTGCTCTGGCGGGCACTTGGAATAATGCTTACTTCGCCACGCCATCCCAGTTGACGTTGGAACGAGACGCCCAACAACGAGTGGTGAATATCCCGGAACGAAATCGCTTTGAGATCGGCACGGAGCTACTGACCGTTCAATCCGACGGCAGCTTTTCGATGAGTGGTGGCTCCGGCAATTTCAGCATAGGCGCGCAAGGTGTCGTTCTTGCCGTGCCTAGCAACGGCGACAGCATATCCTTTCGGGTGAACGTGGCTCAGGATGTAATGATTGCCGCGAGCAAGAGTCCTGCCCCGCAAACCTCCCACGAACTCAATTTTCTGGTCAAAGCACCAACAAGTGTTTTACCCGCAGATGTAGCAGGCACATGGAGCCTTAGCATATTCGACACACCTGCAGAAATCATGCAGACCCTCGGCGGCCCTTTCAATGTCGTGAAGCAAGTATCACCCACAGGCGGGTACTCCAGCACCACCGGCACCATGACTCTTAACACAGACGGAAGCCTTTCAGGTCTAGCGGACAACGCATTCACGGGCACCTGGTCCTATGAGGGCGGCGGTCGAGTGGCCACCGTCATTGATGGTGTGTTTCCGCTCACGTTTTACATCAATGCCAGCAAGGATGCGATGGTAAACGTCAACGAGCAAAGCACGGCACAGGATAATTTCCAGGAGGTAATCGTGATGCTCAAAATCCCCACCAGTGTGACCGCAGCGGAGCTTGCAGGCTCATGGAAGGTCAACCAACTCGGCACGCCGAGCAACCTCAGCGCGCAATACAACCTGAACGGCGATCTGATCGCACTCGATGGAAAGGACAACTTCGATACGGCCCAAGAGTCCCTCGTTTTTGGCAATGACGGACACCTAACCGGGCAGATTCCCAATGCCGCCACGGGCACATTTGCTTCAGGAGCTAATGGCATCATCAACCTCACCATCTCCCAAACAGGTGAACCGCTGCAAAACATTGCCTTTCGAATCAACGCGGCAAAAAACACCATGATCAGCACCTTGAGCAGCGCTGGAACACAGGAGCTTTTGATTCTCACTAAAGCGCCCAATCTGCCTGGCTTTGTCGATTTTGGAATGCAGTATAACTTCAATGCGGGTGCCATGACGTTCCAATGGGCAGCCAGCACCGGTCGCATCCTGCAATACAGCACCAACCTGATTCAATGGTTCGATCTGACTGCCACTTCCGGCGCGCATAGCTACTCAGCCAGCACCATCGGTCAGCCACCCACCTTTTTCCGACTCATCGAACCAACTGCGCCTTGATTACGGAGCCTTGGGCTCTTCGCTCGATGCTTTCCCCTCAACGAGCGCCCAAATCTGCGCATGCACGGCCTCGGGCGTGGTAGAAGCGTCGATGATGCGGATGCGCAGTGGCTCGGCACGGGCCACTTCGAGGTAGCCTTGGCGGACTTTTTCAAAGAAGGACTGGGGCTGGCTTTCGATACGGTCGAGGGTGCGGCCAGCCTGATGGATGCGCTTCCAGGCAGCGGCGCTATCCATATCGAGGACGAGCGTGAGCTGTGGCAAGGTGCCACCAATAGCGAAGGCGTTGATGGCGCGAACGCTTTCAAGCGGAAGACCACGCGCGATGCCCTGATAGACGGTGGTGGAGTCGAGGAAGCGGTCCAGGATGACAAAAATGCCGCTTTCGAGCAATGGGCGGATTTTTTCACGAACGATCTGCGCGCGGCTGGCGGCGAAGAGGAGCAACTCGGCCTCAGGAGTCATGCTGTGGCCTTCTTTGGCGTGCTGAAGGAGATGGCGGATGCTCTCACCAATCTCGGTGCCACCGGGCTCGCGCAGCACCTCGACTTTGCAACCGGTGCTTTCGAGCCGCTCCTTCAAGAGGCGAATCTGCGTGGATTTACCGCAACCTTCGGAGCCTTCGAAGGATAGGAGGAAACCGGTGTGTGTGGATGGTGACATGGGCAACGGAGAGAACTTCACAATCAGCAGTCGTTGTTCATCAATCGTTAATCGAGCATGCCCAAGAGTGTTGGGAGCGGATTGATTGACGATTGATGAACATTCGATTTTTGATTTTCGAGGGGAAGAATCTGCGGAGGTGCGGTTCTGTGGCTTGGCTCTCTGGGTGATTGAGAAGCGGGAGAATCGAGGACGAATTTTTACTCCCACTCAATGCTCGCAGGCGGCTTGGTGCTGATGTCGTAGAGGACGCGGTTGACGCCTTTGACGCTATTGAGGATCTTGTTGGAGGTGTTGCGCAGGACTTCGTATGGCAGCTCGACCCAGTCGGCGGTCATGGCGTCCTCACTGATGACGGCGCGGAGTGAGATGGCCTGCTCATAGCTGCGCTCGTCACCTTTAACGCCGACCGTTTTGACGGGAAGCAACGCGGCGTAGGCCTGCCAGACGCGGTCATACCAGCCGGTGCGGCGCAACTCGGCGATGAAGATGGCGTCGGCCTGCTGGGTACTGAGGATGCGCTCAGGAGTGATCTCGCCAGGAATGCGCACGGCAAGACCTGGACCAGGGAAGGGATGACGCCATAGGGCACGATGCGGAATGCCGAGACTGGCTCCGAGGGCGCGGACTTCGTCTTTGAAGAGCTCAGCGAGAGGTTCGAGAACTTTACCCTGGGCTTTGAGTTCCATGATGCGATCCACGCGGTTGTGATGCGTTTTGATCTTGCTGGCGATGCTTCCGCTGGTGGCACTTTCGATGACGTCGGGATAAAGCGTGCCCTGGGCGAGGAGCTCGACGTTGTCGGCGAGTTTCCAAAACTCTTCGACGAAGAGTGTGCCAATAATGACGCGCTTTTTCTCGGGATCCGTGACTCCTTTGAGAGCACCGAGGAAGATGGCACTGGCATCGATTTGCTCGATGGGCACACCGACTTCGCTGAAGAGCTGTTTGACGTCGGCGGTTTCATTGAGGCGCATCAAACCGGTGTCGATGTAAATGCAGCGCACTTTCACACCTGCACGTGCGAGGAGCACCGCGAGCACGGTGCTGTCCACGCCGCCGGAGACGCCGCAGATGACCTCGCGCGTGCCGACCTCGGCCTTGATGCGCTCGATCATCTGCTCCTTGAAGGCGAGGATGTCGAATTTGGCGAGCGTGGCACCACTTTTGGTGAGGAAGTTTTTCAAGATGGCCGTGCCTTCGTGTGAATGCGTGACCTCAGGGTGAAACTGGATACCCCAGCAGCGGTCGGACCACTTTAGGGCCACGGGAACGGCGTCTTCGTTGGTGGCGATGATCTGCGCCGTGCTGGCAAGGTTTGCACAGGTGTCGCTGTGGCTCATCCAGACCTGGGACTCGTGCGAGATGCCGCTGAAGAGGTCAGTGTGATCGGTGACGACGAGTTTGGCGGGTCCATACTCGCGGGTGACGCCGGGCTTGACGGTGCCGCCGTGCTTGATGTTGAGAAGCTGCATGCCGTAGCACACGCCGAGCACCGGCACGCCAAAGGACATGAGTTTTTCAAAGTCCACATCAGGTGCATCTGCCTCTGAAGTGCTGCGCGGGCCACCTGAGAGGATGATGGCACCGGGAGACTGCAAATTGGCAAGCTCAGCGGGCGGATAGAGGTGTGAGGTGAAGCCTAGTTCGCGGACGCGGCGGACGATGAGTTGAGAATACTGGGAGCCGTAATCGAGTACGGCGACTTCTTGGGCGGTCATGGGATGTGAATGACAAATGTCGAATGAACGTGGTATCAATGGGGCTCGTAGTTGACCGGTTCTTCGGTGATGACGACATCATGCGGATGGCTTTCTTTGAGGCCGCCGGCGGTGATGCGGACGAAGCGGGCTTTGGAGCGGAGTTCGTCGAGGGTATTCGCACCGACGTAGCCCATACCGGAGCGCAGGCCACCGATGAGCTGGAAGACGACATCGGCGAGCGGGCCTTTGAAGGGCACGCGGGCTTCGACGCCTTCGGGGACGAGCTTGCCGGAGGAGTTTTGGCCGTAGCGGTCACCAGCGCCTTTGCGCATGGCTTTGAGGCTGCCCATGCCACGGTATTCTTTAAAGGTGCGTCCCTGCCATTTGACCATGTTACCTGGACTTTCAGAAGTCCCGGCGAGTAATGAACCTAGCATGACGCAGTCGGCACCTGCAGCGA
>JANOBP010000542.1:0-2699 GCA_031411715.1 Verrucomicrobiaceae bacterium
CTTCACTCGTTCGCCGCCATGACAGCGCAGGCAGTTCTCTTTGAGAATGCCCGCCACGTCTTGCTGAAACGACTTCAGGCCACGCTCCATGCGCTGAGCATGATCGGCGGGCAGGGCGAAGGCAGAGGTGCTGAGAATGAAGAACAGGAATCGCATCACCCACATCATACGCTGGATGACTGTGCCGTTTCATGCCTTAGTTGTGTCTTATCATGGCATCCAGCCGCAAATACCTCAACTACACCACCCCCTGGGGCGTGGATCTCGCCCGCGTAGCCAAATCTGGCTGGACGCCCTTTTTGATCCACGAAAGCGGCTACCAGCATGCTTTGGAGGATTGGAACCATAGCGGCGTCGATTCACCGTTCTGGCGCTTCTACTACAATCCCAAGCCCGGATGCCACCTTCTCTTCCAAGGCCGCAAAATCCCGCTGGAACCCAAAAAAGCCGTCCTCATCCCCGCAGACACCGTTTTCGACTGCTGCGGCCCGGTGCAGGCCTGCCACTTCTGGCTGCACTTCACCACCGCACGTCCGGGTGTGTCCATTCCTGCGGCACCCATCGTCATTTCAGTCGATGACTCCCTGCGACCGATGCTCACCCAACTCATCGCCACGCATCGCCAACGCCCGACACCGCTGCGTGACCATCGCCTGCATCATCTTAGCGCCGCGCTGCTCCACTGCGTCTTCGCCACACTCGAGATCGACTCACCACACGCCTTGCCCGAGCGCATCGTCGAAGTCCTCGCCCTCATCGCCCGCGCACCGCACAGCAAGCTCTCCAACGCCTTCCTCGCCGAGCGTGCCGGCATGAGCATCGAGCGTTTCATCCGCAGCTTCCGAGAGCACACCGGCCAAACACCCGCCGCCTACGTCCTCGCCACGCGCCTTCGTCTTGCTGGCGAAGCCCTCGCCCTCAATGACAAAACCATCGACCAGATCGCCATCGAACACGGCTTCCCCAATCGCCACTACTTCAGCCGCATGTTCGCCCGCCAAGTCGGCTGCGGTCCGTCGGAGTTTCGTGCAAGGCAGCGGGACAGGAGGGGGCGGTGAGTTTGTTTTCCTCGCTGTGTCCTATTTAATGGGTGACAGGCGCTGCCCATTTTGCGGGCGATCAAGTCACTAGATGGCAGAGAAGTGCAAATGCGGGCGTTGCAGGAGTATGAAGCAGCAAATCGCGATGTCTGACATATTCATTCGCCGTCATGCCCAAGGCCATGCCAGTCATTCCCATCACGTTTGCCGTCTTCCTCGACGACGAACCTGCGGATGTGACGCTCAACTTTGCTGACAATACCGATGTCGTTTCCACCACGCGCTGGCGCGTGCCAACACTCGCCGACAAGATGCTGCAAACCCGCGCAGCGGATTCCCGCGAGTTTGCGCTCCTCGCCGCGAAGGGCTGGCGGCATTACCGCGATACAGATTGCACAGCAACGGGGGGGCGATTTTGGCAGGCGCACTTTCTTGCGATCCTTCAACTTGCCAAGTCGTCTCTTCGCGCTACGATCGGCTCGGCAAAGCACCCACTGCCCCGTGGTGTAATGGTAGCACAACAGATTTTGATTCTGTTTGACAAGGTTCGAGTCCTTGCGGGGCAACCACTCCGGCGCACATTACCGCGCATGAAGCTTCTCTTCTCCAGTCTTGCCATGCTCCTGCTTGCCACCTGTGCCAGTGAGCCACCGCCGAAGCCACGCCCGCCTCAGCCTCTGCTCACGGACTTGGACCATGGTAAGACTGTCCTACTCGTCGTGGGTGAAACGGTTGACCTCCACCTCGAGTCCAATCCCACCACCGGCTACTCCTGGAGCAGCCTGCGCCTGCCGGAGCAAAAAGTCGTCAAGCAAACGCACCACGCCTATCAAGGCCCGGAATCCACGTTGCTAGTCGGAGCGGGAGGAAAGGAGCACTGGAGATTCATGGCCGTGGCTGAAGGCAAGACCGGTCTCGATCTGCTCTACCGCCGCGCCTGGGAGGAACCTCAGGACTCGGATCAAAAGCTCACCATCGAGTTCGTCGTCACCAAGGCCGAGAAGTAACTGCGAACTATTTGAGATACCCCATCGAATCCATCCACTCGATTACGCGATTGGGCCAGTCGTTGACGGGGCCGCCGCTCTTGCGCATACCGAAGCCATGGCCGCCTTTGGCGTAAATGTGGAGTTCGCAGGGCAGATTGAGCTTCTTGTACTCGATGTAGAGCAAGGCGCTGGCACTGG
The DNA here is from genome assembly GCA_031411715.1 of Verrucomicrobiaceae bacterium. Taxonomy (GTDB): domain Bacteria; phylum Verrucomicrobiota; class Verrucomicrobiia; order Verrucomicrobiales; family Verrucomicrobiaceae; genus Prosthecobacter. Next base: position 2,228 of record JANOBP010000542.1, read on the forward strand.
CGGACCAACTGTCATCATGCGCATGCACAAGGCACATTGGGGGCGACTTGGCAGTGATCTCAAAGCCTGGAAGCAGATGATACGGATCTTCTTTGCTCACAAGATAAGCGGCATAAATTGGGATGGAGAAGTTCGGCGTCGCGTCTTCGACATCCAGCGTGGGATCGGTCGTGTATGTGCGGTCGTTGGCATGCAGCGTGGTCATCACGGTGAGATGGCCACCGGCGGAGAAGCCTAGAATGCCAATGCGGTCAGCTTTGATACCCCACTCAGCGGCGTGATGACGGATCATGCCCATGGCGCGCTGCGCATCCTGGAGAGCCTCGCGGCTTGGATCTTTCGGATCACGCTTCGGCACGCGGTATTTCAACAGGATGCCCGTCACGCCGTGTTGATTCAGGAAGTCACACACTTGGGAGCCTTCATGCTCATAGGCGAGGATGCCATAGCCACCACCAGGGCAAACCAGCAC
>JANOBP010000543.1:0-12728 GCA_031411715.1 Verrucomicrobiaceae bacterium
GCCAGCGTGCGCTTCCCGCTGCGCGTGTCTTCACTCACATCCCGTAGATTGTTGATGGCAATGAGTACCGTGCTCAGGCAACCGATTTGAAAGCCCGCCACGAAGCCCGCATGAGGCCATTCCCCGATCTGCACAAACACCGTGCCCGCCACGGCGACAAAACCGAAGAATAAAATCACAAACAGCTCGCCCAGCCCCCGATACGCCAGCGGCATCGGCCCACCGGTGTATCCAAAGCAAAAATAAAGCGACGGCACGCCAATAAACAAAATGGGCAGCCCACGCAGCTCAAACAACGGCATCGCCAGCACGATCGCGACTCCCAGCATGATCCACGCGGCTAGCTTCATGCGCTGTGCGGACGCCGCACCACTGGCGGTCATCCGTCTCGGTCCCAGCCGCGCCTTGGTGTCGGCCCCCTTGATGGAATCCAGCGCATCATTGAAAAAATTCGTCGCCACCTGCAATGCGATGCAACTGCCCAGCGTGAACCAAGCCAACCGCCAATCCAACTTCCCGCCAATCTTCTCCGCCAGCGCACAACCCACCGCCACAGGCGCGATGGCGGCCCCGAGGGTTTTCGGGCGTGCGGCGGCGATCCAGTCGAAAATTGAAGTCATGTTGGGAGAATGTCGAACGACCGAGTTTGCGCAAGCGCCGCCACACGGGGCGCGAGTGTGTCGAAGAACACTCGCCACTTTGGTTGACGACCACCGCGAAAAGAAAGAATGGCGAGTAGGCTGCGCCATACTCGCGCTCCGTCATTTCGGCATCTCCACCTGCCCTTCGCCCATCAGGTAGGCGATGAGGTTGATGACATTTTCTTCGCCAAGAGCACCGAGCAGTCCTTCCGGCATCAAACTGGCCGTTTGCTGCTCCTGCTTCACGATTTGTGTCCGCTCGATCACCAAGCGCTCCGCGGGTGTCTGCACGGTGAGAGTGCGTTCGGTTTGCTCCGGGATCACACCGCTGAGAATGCGGCCGTCTTTGAGTTGGAAGACACTCACGCGGAAATCGGCGGGCACGACGGCGTTTGGATCGAGTATGTTCTCCAGCAGATACTTGAGGTTCCGACGGTCACTGCCGGTCAATTCCGGAGCGATGGCTCCGCCCTGACCGTACATCTTGTGACAGGAACTGCACGCGGCCGTGAACATCATGCGCCCCTTCGACTTGTCGGCCTTCGCGAGCGTTTCGGGCTTCAAGATGCCCTCCCAATTCGCAAACTCGGCTTTCTTGGCCTCCGGCGTCTCACGGATCTCGCCCCAGGCTTCGGTGAGGAGCTTGGTCAATGCTTCATCGCCGAGGTTGCGAATCTGTCGCGCCTGGAAAGGCGAAATGGCCGCAGCAGGCACCTTCTTGGCCTTCACGGCTTCGAGCAAAACCTTCGCGTAGGAGGCGCGGGAGGTCAGCGTGGCCACGGTGGCCGCCTGCTGCTCCTGACTGCGCTCTGGCCATGAGCCGGTGAGCTGTTTCGGGATGCTGGGATCATCATATGCCGCCAACGCGCTGCGTGCGACGGTGCCGAGCACCTTGTCGTTGGTGAGCGTGCGAATGACTGCGAGGATTTCCGGCTTCGTCGTGCGAGTGAGACTCTTGAAGGCGTTCAAGCGGGCGTTGGCATCGCCATCGTTGTTTTTGACGAGGACGATGAGGTCTTCGATGGCCCGCCCGCTGCCGAAGAGAGCGGAGAGCGTCTTGGTCGTTTCAAGGAGTGATGGCATCCTGCCATCAGCTTTCGTTTCGATCTTCTTCACCAGATCATCCCAGCCCTTCGGCTTCTTCGCCGTGCTAAAGCCATCCAAGCCCGCCGCCATGCCCGCGAGCACGTCATCAAGGAGTGATGGCATCTTGCCATCACGTGACGGCTGGAAGCCGTCACTCCCAGTGGCCATGAGTGCCACGAGCGCATCGACGGCCTCGGGCTTGTCCTCGATCATCTCGGCGATTCGGCGGGCGACGAGGCGGCGCACGGTGGGGATCTTCGACTCGCGGATGAGCTCCACGCCCTTCATCGGCTCCGCCGCCACCGCCGGTTCGATGCCATACCAGATCATGAGCGGCTGCTGCCGGTCGTTGGCGTCTTCTTCGTGTTTAGAGAGCGCCGTGGCGATGGGCCAGCGGGCTTCGAGCGGGAGACGTTGAAGCAATGATGCCACATGGCATCGGACTAAACCATCTTTCGAATCTCCCCATTCTTTAACGACTTCGTAAAACGCTTCGTGATCTGCTCTAACGGGTAGCTTAGACAGATTTGGAATATCTCTCCAAACCTCCAGCATTTGAGTTTGAAATTCCGCACCGCCGGCCTTCAGTTCGATGACCAGATTCTTTATAGCTCTAATTCGATTGGCTAGCGGAAATGAAGTGGTGACTTCGCGGTCTTCGGGATCAGTGGCCCGCTCATTTTGAACTCGAAAAGCCATTTTCGACCACCAGTTGTTCTGAGCTTTGCTCGAAGGAAGTATTTCATTCACCAACTCCTCATCCTTCATCGTCGCCACATTGATCGGCTCCGCCTTCTTCGGCTCACCATACACGATCTTATAAATCCGCCCGCTGCTGCGATGGACGCCGTCGTTGTCGTGGCACTCGCCGGAATCACTCCAGTCGGAGACGAAGACGTTGCCGTCGGGGCCGGTGAGGAGGTCGATGCCGCGGAACCATTTGTCTTTGGCCTTCATGAAGTCGGGCGCGTGCTTGCCGACGTAGCCGCAGCCCTGGCGCTCCAGCTTGTCCACGTTGATGCGGTTGCCGTGCAAGTTGCAGGTGAGGACGGCGCCGTGGTATTCCTTGGGCCAGGTGCCGCCTTGATAGATGAGCATGCCGACGTGGGCGTGGCCGCCGCCGAGTTCGCTGGTCTTGCCAGTGACACCAAGCTTGCGGATGTCGCTCCAGCTTTCCGCGCCGGTGTCCCAGTGGAAATGATCGGCGGTTTGCTCGATGACTTCGTACACATGCGGATTGAGGTGCGTGCCGAACATGCGGCGGTAATACGCGCCGGGGATGATGTGCCAGAGATGGCCGATGACGGTGTTGATCATGAACAGTTCACCTTCCGCGTTCCAATCATGCCCCCAGGAGTTGGTGCCGCCGTGGGCGACGACTTCGAAAACCTTCCGCGTCGGATGAAAGCGCCACATGGCGCAGTTCAGCTTCGTGCGCTTGTCCTGCGGCGTGCCGGGTGCGCCGACGCTGGAGGTGTCGGTGATGCCGTGGCGGCCATACAGCCAGCCGTCCGGGCCCCAGCGCAGGCCGTTGACGATGTTGTGGCCGATGGTCTTCACATTGAAGCCGTCGAGCAGCACCTCGGGCTCGCCATCGGGCACGTCGTCGCCGTTTTTATCGGCGATGAAGCTCAGCGTGCCATTGTGCAGCACCCACACGCCGCCGTAGCCGATCTCCACACTCGTGAGGTAACTGCCGCCTTCCCAAAAGACCTTCCGCCCGTCGTGTTTGCCATCGCCGTCTTTGTCTTCGAGGATGATGATGCGGTCCCGCAGCTTGGTGTCCCAGCGCATGGGCGTTTCCGCAAAAGTGTAGTTCTCCGCCACCCACAGGCGGCCTTTGGCATCCCAAGACATCGCAATCGGCTGCCGCACATCCGGCTCAGCGGCAAAGACCACGCACTTGAAGCCCGGCGGCAGCTCCATGCTGGCTGCGGCTTCCTCGGCAGACATGGGCGCGCCTTTTTCGGTGTCGTAGATGGCCGGGAAGTCGGCGGCGAAAGCCGGCAGGGCGAGAAGAAACAGCAGAATGGCGCGAGGGATGCTCATGGTGGGAGAAAAGAACTAGTTTAAACCGCTGATTAGACGCTAATCTGACGCTGATAAATGCATTTCATCATTAGCGTCCAATCAGCGGTTCAAAAGTCTGGCCTGCAAACCAGCGCACAAATGACGGTTGGCAAAATCTCCACCACGAATACACTCCGCCTCATGCAAACCACCAAAACGCCAGCCATGGACGAGGATCTCGTCCGCGCCCGCCGGAAAAAAGCCGCCGTGATCGAACTGATCCGCAAGACCGGCAGGAACGGGCGTCAGGCATTAGGTACCATGCAGGACACCCCTGACGCCCGTGAAGCATGGGCGCTGGGAGAAGCCTGGCGGAAAGCACAAACCTATCCATAAGCATGTTCGTTCTCGACACGAATCACCTGCGGGAGCTCTGTTACGACTCTCCAGTAGGGCGTCGTTTGAGATCACGAATAGAAAATGAGTCTGTGGTGGCCACGATCGTCACGGTGGAGGAGGCTTGCCGAGGCTGGCTGGCGAAGATCGCCTCCTATCGCGACCCCAGCCAGCAGGTCTGGGCATATGGAGAGCTGGAAAAAATGCTCACAGTGACAACGGGGATGGTGAGGCTTCCTTGGGATGATGAGGCGGCCGCGAGACTCAAGGCATTTCGCCAACAAGGCATTCGCGTCGGCACCATGGACCTCAAAATCGCCTGCATCACGTTGGAATACGACGCCATCCTCCTGACTCGCAACCGTGCCGACTTTGAAAAAATCCCGGGACTACACTTTGAAAACTGGCTGGACTGAAATCCTTTCCCTAAACACACCATGAAGCCACTCCTTCTGCTCCTTTCCGCGTATTCCTTGTGTTCCGTAGGCCACTTGATCGCAGCCACCAAACCCAAGACTCCAGCGCCCTCGATTGCGGACCTCGCCGAGTCACTGCGGCCATCTCTGGTCAAAATCACCCAACTCGGCCGCGAAGGCACGGACGGCATCGGTTCTGGCTTCATCGTGCGCGAGGATGGCCTCATCGCCACCAATCTGCACGTCATCGGCGAAGCGCGTCGTCTTCAAGTTGAGATGCATGATGGCAAAAAGCACGAGGTCACGGCCATCCACGCCAGCGACAACCACCTCGATCTCGCGCTTCTCAAAATCGACGCCAAAGGCCTCAAGGCGCTACCACTCGGCGATTCCAGCAAAGTCCGCCAAGGCATCGCCATTGTCGCCATGGGCGCGCCGGAGGGGTTGGCCTTCTCCATCGTCCAAGGCATCCTTTCGGCCACGCAGGATGATTTACCTGAGCTTGAAGGCATCGACATGCTCCAGCTGGCGCTCCCGGTCGAGAAAGGCAACAGCGGCGGCCCGGTGCTCGATCTCCAGGGCCGCGTGCTCGGCGTCGTCACGCTGAAATCCGCCAAGACCGACAACCTCGGCTTTGCCATGCCCGTGAATGAATTGAAGCCGCTCATCGACAAGCCTAATCCAGTGCCCATGTCACGCTGGCTCACGATCGGCGTGCTCAATCCTAAAATCTGGACACCGCACTTCGGTGGTCAGTGGACACAGCATGCGGGTGTCATCAAAAGCGAAATGATCGGCGCAGGCATCGGCGGCCGCACGCTGTGCATCTCCTCGCAGAAGGTTCCCGCTGACACCTTTGAAGTCGCCGTCAATGTCCGCCTTGAAGAGGAATCCGGCGCGGCAGGCCTCATGTTCAGTTCCGACGGCGGCTATGTCCACTACGGCTTCTATCCCACCAATGGCCGCCTGCGGCTTACGCGCTTTGAAGGTCCGGATGTCTATTCCTGGACCGTCCTCGCGGATGTGGCCAGTGATGCTTACAAACCGGAGGATTGGAATCATCTCCGCGTCCGTGTCACGGCTGAAAACATCACCTGCTTCCTCAATGGCAAGCAAGTCATCCAAAGTGATGACACTGGCCTGCGCAGTGGTTTCGCGGGCCTCTGTCGCTTTCGCTCACCTGCTGCTGAGTATCGCAACTTCCGCATCGGTGCGGACCTCGCCGAGAAACCGCTGGATGCCGAGCTCGCCAGCCGACTGCGGAGTGAGGTGGAGGCATTCATCGGTAAAGACTCCACCAGCAACCAAACGCTCAAAAACCTCCTTGCCGAGCCTGCTGCCGCACGCCGCATCATCACCGAGGAGCGCCTCATCCTTGAGCAAAACACCGCCAAGCTCCGTGAACTGGAGCGTGACCTTCACCGCCGGGCCATGACCCATGAAATCCTTGCGGAGCTCGACAAACCTGAACCCGAAATCAATCTCCTGCGCTGCTCACTCCTGCTCGCCCGTCACGATAATTCGGAGATCGACATCAACACGCCTCTCACCACTTTCAAAGATATGGTCGCCGATCTCAAGGACGATCCCGAGATTCAAAAAGGCACCATCCCAGCCGTCAAACGACTCAATCGCTATCTCTTTGAAGAAAACGGCTTTCACGGCTCACGGCACGACCTCAACAACCGCAGCAACAGTTACATGAATGAGTTGCTCGACGACCGCGAGGGCCTGCCCATCACACTTTCCGTTCTGTACATCGAGCTCGCTGCCAAGCTCCACATCAGCGGCGTCTTTGGTGTCGGCTTGCCGGGAAAATTCATGGTTGGCTATCGAGATGGACCTGAGGGCGATCTTCAACTCATTGACGTCTTCGAGCGCGGCACACCGCTCACCGTCGAGCAAGCGGCGCTCTCCATGACCAGCGACGGCAACATCCCGGAGGATTATCTCCAACCCACCACCAAGAAAGCCATCATCGAGCGCATGGTGCGAAACTTGTTTAACTTCACCAAAGACCAGGATGACCTAGTCACGCGCGAATCGTTGCCCTATTTGGATCTCTTCCTAGCCATCGATCCAAAATCCAGTGAGCACCGCTTCCTTCGCGCCAATTTGCGCACCTCACTCGGCCAGAAAGCAGCCGCACACGATGACGTCACCCACCTCATCGACACACTGCCTGACAATGCCCCACCCACCTTCCTTCCCATGCTCGAGCAATGGCGGCGTTCTCTGCGAGACAACTGATTCTCAAACACCATGCTTCGTACTTTAATTGCCTTCATCCTCCTCAGCACGATCTCTGCTCGCGCGCAGGACACTGGCCCTGCCAAAACCGATCCTTCCGTCCCCAAAGAGCGGGATACGATCCTGCGCATTCAGATTTTCCTCGACTCCCATTTCTTCGGCCCCGGCAAGCTCGACGGCGCTCTGGGCGAGTTCACTTATAAGGCCGTGGTGAATTACAACTACGCGCACGGACGCCGTGACCTTTATGATTGGGACTTTGCCAAAGCCGCCGCTGAAAAAGAAGTGCCCATCATCTTTGCTGCCTTCAAGATCAAAGCGGAGCACATGAAGTATGTGAACCGCGAGCTGCCCGAGAAACCCGAGGAGCAGGTCGAGTTCCCCTATATGGCTTATCGCAGCCTTTCCGAGCTCATCGCCGAGCGCTTTCACACGGACGAGACCTTCCTCAACGCCATCAATCCGACCAAAAAGATCGATACGCTCAAGGCCGGTGACATCGTCGTCGTTCCCAACGTCAGCTCCTTCAAAATTGAAACCGTGAAACCGATGCAGAGCTTCAAGCAAGACTCCACACTCAGCGGCAACACCATCGTCGTCGATACCACCGAGCGCATGGCCGCAGTCTATAGCGCCAAAGAAACTATGCTCGCCGCCTTCCCCATCACACCGGGCAAGCCGCAATTCATCCCCGTGGGGCAATGGAAAGTGCAGACCATGATGACCACGCCCACCTTTCGCTATGACAAGCAGTTCCTCGAAGAAGGCGTGCGTGGCGATGAGGCCTACCAGCTCCCACCCGGCCCCAACAGCCCCATCGGCATCATCTGGTGTGGCATCAGCAAATCCGGCATCGGCCTTCATGGCACCGCGCAGCCGCGCACCATCGGCCGCGCTCGCAGCGCGGGCTGTGTCCGCCTTGCCAACTGGGACGCCATTCGTCTTCCTCAACTCATCCGGCCAGGAAGTCGTGTCATCGTGCGTTAAAGCGCGTCAATCAATACGCGAGAACGGAAAGAATACTTGCGCTTGTTCCGGTATTGGTATGCTTGATCTGTGATTACTCACTTCGCCACCCAATCTACCGCTGATATCTTCAATGGCAGGCCAGTCAAGCGCGTGCCAGTGGCAGTTCAGGAACAGGCTTTACGCAAGCTCCAGTTATTGGACGCTGCTTCTGCCATAGCTGTTTTGCACGCCGTTCCGGGGCTGCATTGCAAAAAGCTCGGTGGCCAGCGCAAGAATCAGCCAGAGCTGTGGAGCGTCCGCGTTAATAACCAATGGCGTATCACTTTCACCTGCACCGAGCCACCACTCGATCTTCGCAACGTTGATTTCACCGACTACCACTAGTCCGTGAGGAGAATTCAAACACGACACAACACCCAAACAATGAGCACCACCAAAACCAAAGCCAAGCCAGCCACACTCCGCCCCGCGCATCCTGGGGAAATCCTTCTGCTGGAATTCCTCGAGCCGACGGGCATCAGCCAGTATCGCCTCGCGCAAGCCACCGGTATCAGTGTCAGCCGCATCAATGACCTCGTCAAAGGCCGCCGAGGCATCACGCCCGACACCGCCATCCGCCTCGGCAACGCCTTTGGCACCGGTCCCGTGCTATGGCTCAATCTCCAGCACGATTACGACATGCGTCTCGCTCGTGCCAAGAAGAGCGCGGAGTATGCCGCTATCGTGAAATTGCCAGAGCTTGCCGCCGCATGACGTTTGGGCCATGAACCGCCTTTGACACAGCATTCTTCGAACTTTTCATCTGCCAGCCAGCCATGCCACGCATCCTCCTCGCCGGTCTTTTTCACGAGACCCACACCTTCCTCGACGGCCTCACCACCCTCGCTGATTTCCAGATCCGGCGTGGCGCCGAGCTTCTCGCCTGCCAGGGAGATAGCTCGCCGCTTGGTGGTGTGTTGGAAGAAGCCGCGCGCTATGGTTGGGACATCATTCCCACTGCCGACTACCGCGCGCAGCCTTCCTCAACCGTGGCGGATGAAGTTATCGAGTCCTTCTGGCTGGACATCGCTCCTGCTGTGGCCGCAGCAGACTTCGATGCCATTTATCTCGTCCTGCATGGGGCGATGTGCTCGCAGACCATCCTGGATGTTGAGGGCGATCTCTTTAGCCGCATCCGACAGCACACCAGCGTGCCCATCTTCGGTGTCTTCGATCTTCACGCCAACGCCTCACCTCAAATGGCCGCTCTCGCTGACTGCCTCGTCGGTTATCGAGAAAATCCACACACCGATGCCCGCGACGCGGCACTGATCGCCGCGCAGTTGCTCAACCGCTGCCTTACCACGGGCCAGCGTCCGCGCATGCAACTCAAGCAGCCCGGCATCATCTGGCCGCCAACGGGTACCGGCACCGCTAATGATCCCATGCTCTCGCTTGAGGCCATGGCGCGGCAATTTGAGCGCGACGACGAATCTCTTTGGGCCATGAGCATCGTCGCAGGCTTCAGCTTTGCCGACACACCCGATACCGGTGTCAGCTTCCTCGCCTGCACCACCAGCGATGCCTCCGCGCAGCTCGAATCACTCGCGACACGTGCCCATGAACTCGCGAATCTTGGCCAAATCACCGATCCCTCGGCCGACGATGTCCTTGCTTCGCTGAATCCTCTTCCAGCCGGTCTCACCGTTCTTGTCGAGCCATCTGACAACATCGGCGGCGGTGCTCCTGGCGACTGTACAGGTCTGCTGCGTGCCTTGATTCATCACCGCATTCAAAACGCCGCCATTTGCATCTGCGACCCTCAAGCTGTCCGTGAAATCGAATCCGGAGCGCGTCACATTCATCTCGGCGGCAATGGCAGCCGACTGGATGCAGGCCCTGTCGAGCTCGACATCGAACTCACAGCCCTCATCGATGGCCGCTTCGAGTTGGAGGACAAAAACAGCCACCTCGCCAGCATGTGCGGCGACCACTTTGACATGGGCCGCTGCGCCGTCGTGCAGCACGCGGGCATCACCATCCTCATCACCAGCATCAAGACCCCGCCATTCGATCTCGGCCAATGGCACAGCCAGGGCATCGCGGTGGAGAATCTCTCCATCGTCGCCGTGAAAGCCGCCGTCGCCCATCGCCGCGCCTACGACAAAATCGCCGCCCGTATGCTATGGGTCGATACGCCGGGACCATGCAGCAGCAACCTTGCTGCCTTGCCATACAAATGGGTCAAGGATCTCTGACATGCTTTGTGTTGCATGATGGATGGGCCAACCGGCACTTGCGCGCTGGTTTGAAGTGTTTTCAGGCTCTTTGATGATTCGTGGGCGCAGACAACGCTACTTTCCCTCTGCCTTCATCAATCCCGCTCTCTCCATCTCCGCCTTGGCCTTGTCGGCTGTCTGACGGCCGACTGGGATGTCGAAGCCGAGGGTGTCGTAGTTGGGCTTGAAGCCGTTGCCGTCGGCATCGACGTAGATGGGGTTGTTGTAGGCGCAGGGGCGCATTTTGGCGTAGTCGCTGGTGCCGTAGCAGGTCTGTTGCCCCATCGTTTCATGCATGGCGACAACGATGAGGTGCGCGTCACTTTGTAGTGAGATGTGAATTTTCTCGGCAAACTTCACCACGCCGTACTTAAACATCTGCGGATGCGTCTTGCGGGTGAAATTGAACTTCGGATCAGGCTTGGAGTTCACCAGCACTTGCACGCGGTCGATGTCCATCCAGTCGGTGCATTGCACGCGCACGTTGAGGTCGATGCCTCCCGTGCTGCGGTCATCATCACCAGCGATTTTGCCGTTTTGTGTGGTCACTTCGAGGAAGGGGCCGGTGGTGAGCATGACGTGGCCGCCTTTGGCGTGTGGGGCCAGTTCCGCCCAGTCGATTTTCGCCGGCTCATCGGTGCTGCTTGGCATGTAGATGCGCCAGCAGCCGACGCCGTTGCCATACACGCTGTGTGCATCCGCCACACCAACGGCAGTGATGCGGTGGCCTTGATTCAAGAGCTGCCGCCACATGAACTCACGCACGGTGGAGACCTTCATGGCCAGCGATCCTGCGGGACGGCTCAGTTTAAACGGCGAGTCGGCCAGGATGTCGGTGCCTGGGCCGTTTTCGCTCTCAGAGCCGTCGATCATGCCACCTACGCCGACGAAGCCGCCATCGGCGATGCCATCGCTGTCACGGTCCACAAACATGTTGGAGAGATCCGGGTGATTGAACTGAATCCAACGGTCCGCACGCTCGCCCTGCCAGCGGCGCAGCGTCAATGCCGTGATGCGCGGGTCGTCATTCCAAACGGGCGCACCACCATCCTGCTTGAGCGGATCAGGCTCAAAGGGGAAGGCATTGAAGTGCTGGCGACTGCCGGTGAGTTCCATGCCTTTGACCGTCTTGATGAAGGATTCGAGGCCCAGCGCCTTGATCGTCGGCTCCCAATCGTAAAGGCGATTGTGCTCCGTCGTTGGCGTGAATTCGAGATGCTCCGCGGCGATGTTGATGATGCGGCCATCGGTGTCGCAGACGTTGTCACCACTCGGTGTGCTGTGATTGTGGAAGTCGGAGCTGATCCAGCCCTTGGTATCGACCAGACGCTTCAGCGTGCCTTTGAAGATAGACTCCTTGGCCGGCTCCACCGTGACTTCTTTTTCGAGATGCGAGTATTCCGGCCCGCGCACCACCACCACGCGATACTTGCCCGGCGGAAGCTGCTGCGTGAAATGGCCGTTCTCGCTGTGGTATTGATCCACACAGCCATGCGCACGGTGTTTGGGGCCGAGATCGAGCTTCGGAGCGCCTTGGTCGAGTGGAGCGAAGTGCACCTTGCACGGGATCGGCTTGCCGGATTCGTCCGTGATGTCAAAGCGGATGCCTGCGGCACTGGCCAAGGCCACTTTGGGAGCGGTCGTCGTGCCTTCGGCAACTGAAATAGAAAGCATCGCACGCGGGCGGCCTAGGTCTTCGATCACCAGCTCGATGGGTCCCTGTGGCAACTTGAAGCTGAACTTGCCTTGAGCGTCCGTGTGGCCTGGAATCAACTTCTTACCATCGGGCACGTGGATCGTGGCCGTGGAGATGCCCTTGCCAGCCGAGTCCAAGATTTGTCCGCTCAACGTGCCCATTTGAGTGCCCTTCACGGCCCGCACCTCGCCAACAGCCTGTCCGGGTGATGTCCCCACAGCAAAGAAGCGCGCGACGACGACTTCCTGCTTCGGCTGCAACTCGATGGTGTCCTCCAGCTTCTCAAGGCCAGTCACGCCGAGCGTGCCGAGTGCGTAGGCACCCTTATGCGCGGGATTGATCGCATCGACCCAGAAAATGCCGTCGCTGGTCGTGCCTGTGGATTCAAAGCGGGTGAAGTCGGACTTGGTGAAGGTCTTCTGCGGTTTGTCGGACTCGTTGCGCAGCACGGTAGTGATGAAGATGCCCTGCACACCGTCTTTGACGCGGTACTCGTGCCGTTTGAAGACCCCGCCATTCTTCGCCGCCGTCGTCACCGACTCCACCGCCGCGCTGCCTTCCTCCTTCACATTCACCGCGCGCACATAGCTCACTTGCCCGTGTCCACATGGCCCATAGACCACCAACTGGTCATTGTTCGCCCCACGCAGAGTCAAATCATACATGCAGCCCGGAGTCACGCCGTCCTCGCCATAGAAGGTGCTCATATTCGCCCGTCGGTTCGGCGCATTCTGCGAGATCACCGCCTCAACCTTGTCGCTACGCAAAACAAAATCCCCCAAGATCCCATCCGCCTCTTTGCCGCCCGGTAGCTCCTTCTCCCGACCCAGCGCCGCCTCAAACACCTCCGCAGCAGGCATGGATGACAAAACAAGGAGGGAGAGCAGGAGAGTGAGCTTCATGGCAAACCAACGGCATACCCGAAGCGGCCATTGCAGCGCAAGGATTCTTTATGGCCTTCGCCCAGTTCATCTCACTTCGCACGCAGCCAGGCGAGGAGGTCGGC
>JANOBP010000544.1:0-15321 GCA_031411715.1 Verrucomicrobiaceae bacterium
CTGCTTTGGAACATCGGTGAACCTGCCCGCATCGAGGACTAACTCTATTCCACATTCCGCATGCCTTGGAGTCACATTTGGACCTTCTTCGCTGGCCTGATCATCGGCATCAGCGTCGTTCTCATCTGGAAGATCCTGCAATTCGCCGCCGACATCCGCGCCGCCCAGCACGCCCTCAGTGCTTATGATGCGCTGCTCACCAGTGAGGCCGATGAACGCGCGCGAGCCGTCGTTGAAGAATCCAAAAAACGACTGCGCTGGCAAAAAAGCTTCAATCCCGAATGGCTGCCACCACTGGTCGATGAAGTGCCAAAACTCGTGCGGGAAATCGCCAGCATTTATCATCCTGGAAAACAAGAAGCACTCCTCGCACCCGGACTAAGTCAGTTTTCACGCGCCGTGCATCTGGCGGCCATGGACATCGCCGATTTCCTGCAAACACGCTCCATTGGTCGGCTTGTCGATGTCAGTGCCAGCACCGCCCTTAAAACATGGGAGATGACCCACAAACTGGCCACACATGACACGGTGCAGAACGTCAATAAATGGTACAAGCGGCTGCTACCCGTCTGGCAGGTTCTGCGTTTCAAATCTCCTGTCATGTGGGCCAGCGTCGCTGTCTCCAACGTCGCCACGCGCACACTCCAGCCTGCCGTCATCGACATCATCGCCAAACGCGCGATTGACCTCTACAGCGGCCGCCTTGGCAAAGGCATCATGACACCAGAATTACCGCCACCATCGGCGGAATAGTTACTTGGTCGTTGTTTTGGGCACGGCGCGCTTGGATTTGCCCCATGCACCGACTTTGGCTGTTTTGGCCACGTTTTCGAGATCTCTTAGATGCCGCTCAAAGTCGAACTCGTCGACTCCAGAAGGCATGCGCACGCCTTTGGTGTATATGCGTGCGAAACCGGCCTTCACCAGCTTTTCGGCCAAGTCCTCATGATCATCAAAAAGCACCAGTGCATAGTAGCGCTGGCTATCAAAAACACGCTCCCAACGCGTCATCAATTGGAAGCGCCGCTCACGCAGTAGCTTCTCCGTGAAAGCCTTGGCCTCAAGGCCCACATTGACCGTCTGCGTCACACTCAGGCCACCAAAATAGGCGGCTTGGTCCTTCAAACGACCGGCCACCAGTGGATAGCTCTTCTTTTCGGGACAATCGACAAAGTGCAGTCGAAACACATGCTCACCGCCCTCATGCGCGAGCTTGAAACTGTCGCCATCATTACCCACATCCTCCACCAACCGCGCGTGACGCAGTGTGTCGAAGAGGATGCTCTGCTCAGGCTTAAATTCAGGCTGTGAGACGCGCGTGCTGGCCTCCCACACCTGCAAAGCCATCACCAGCGCAAAGAGCAGCAGCCAAAGCCAGCGCGTCGGTGTTAACCAGGCCTTCATGTCCCCCGTTTATTGCCAAACAGATCGATATGCAGCCGCGGCGAATAACGCCAACCGGTACGCTTGCACACCTCCACCAACCACGCCTGCCGTGCTTTGAGCGCTTCCTGCGTGATGCCCTCCGGCATCAGCAATATCTTCTCAGGAGCGATCTCAATGCCGATGGAGCTGATCACAGCGCGCACTTCATCGACATCCGTTTCACTCGCGACCACAAACTTGAGCTGAAACTCATAACTTGAGCACCACGCCTGCAAAATCTCCGGCTGCAGCCGCAAGCGCTCATGCTTCTCCACCCAAGCCTTCCCTGCCCGTGCTTCATCCGGTGTCGAATGCGCTAGTTTCGGGCTTATGGACGCCAAATCACACGCCACACCTTCCGGCGCAATCGTTGCCGCCGTTTCAATGGTGATGTGCTTGCCTGCTTCACGCAGTTTGGTCAGCAAAACCGACATCTCCTTCGCAATCATGGGCTCACCGCCCGTTACGACGACAAAACGTGTCGGATGCCTGTTCACTTCATCGATAATGGCCTCCACCGTCATCTCCGTCCCCTCCGGCTTCCATGACGCATACGGCGTGTCACACCACCCGCAGCGCAGGTTGCACCCCGAAGTCCGCACAAACACCGAAGGCACGCCCACAAGCGATCCCTCGCCTTGAACTGAATAAAAGATCTCGGAAATCAGCATGGTGTTGAGGAATTAAAGGCGCTTTTTCAGCGGCAGAAAGGCAAAGATCAGCTCGCGCCGCGCTCGCACCTTGCGTCCGTCGCGCACGATCAGCCCCTCGCTGACCAGTTGGTTCAGGTCACGCTGCACGGTTTTGGCGGTCTTCCTCACATAGGCCTTCGCGAGACGCGGAGTCAGCTCCGTGATGTCGGAAATCGCCACCCAGTCCTTGGCGATGCCTAGATCCAGCGCCAAATGACGCTGCCGCGCGTCGCTGGAGCTGTTTTTGTTCTGAAAGCGTTCATGCACATAGTTCCGCCACGTCACATCCCACTGCTGCTCCCACACGAAGTGTAGTTGCTTGCGCAGCCCGTCCACCAGCCCCTGCACCGCATAGAGCAGGAAGGGGCGTAAATCGCCGCCAGACTTGCTGGCGAAGTCGAGCTGCCGGTAATACTCCGTGCGCGTCTCGTTGTAGTGGTTGCTCAGCAGATGCGCGGCAGGCGAGGGCATGCCGGCGGACATCAGCAGGTGAAACTCCGCCAGCCGCGCCGTGCGACCGTTGCCATTCCCGAACGGGTGTATCCAGGCCAGATACACATGCGCCAGCACCGCCTTGATGATGGCATAGACCATCTCCATGCCCGGCTTCGGGGCAAACTCCGCGCCATTCAGCCATTCACACAGCCGGTCCATCAGGTAAGCGCAATCCTCCGCTGGTGCACCGCGATACACATGCCCCACCAGCACGGAATGCAGCCGGAATTCCCCCGGCACCACATTTTCCTCAGGCGGCAGAGCCTTCAGCACCTGGGCGTTGTAGCCCTTCATCAGCGCTGTGCTCAGCACCGGCATCTGATCGTTCGCCAGTTGCTCGCTCATTCGGTTGCAGGCAGTGATGATGTTGTCCACCTCCTGCTTGAGATACTCCTTCGACGGCACCACTTGAAGCCGACCTTCCACGGCCTGGAGGACCTCCGCTTCGGAAAGCATGTTTCCCTCGATAGCCGTCGTGGCCGCCGCTCCCTTCGCTAGGTAAAGCTGATGCAGCTTTTCCGCCGTTTCCGGCCGCAGCGGCACCCGCGCCAAGTGATCGCACTTCGAACCAGCCTCACCCAACAGCAGCCAGAAATCCGGCCCCATGTCACCGAGGCGGATGGCAAACTTAAGCCAGGGATGTGTCGTTTCAAATGTCCGCATAAATGTCCACTTCAAGTTGGTCTTATTGCCTTATAAAACGGACATTTGGAACTTAAAATGACAAAAAATATCCCAAAAAATGTCCATCACCTTGTCCGGCAGTTTGTCCGGCAAAATGGACTCGTTTTGAAGTCTATTCTGCCGCCGTCACACCCGGACCAGTACGTATTGTATCTCGGAGATCAGCATGGTGCTTTCCACTCCGCCGCGTGGCGGGCAAAAGCAAGTGCGGCGCGTTGCAGCGCCTCGTCGATGTCGGCTTGCGTATGGGCGAGGCTGATGAACCACAGGCCGCGCTCAATGGCGCGGACACCTTCTTCGAGGAGGCAGCGGCGTAGGTGCGCCCAGCGGGGTGCGTCCTGGCGGCGGACGTAGTCGCGGTAGTTCGTGATCGGGCCTTTTTCGGCTCCGGGCTTGAGCATGGTGGCGTGGAACACGAGACCCGGGCCTTGCGGTTGCAGCGGGATGTTGTGCTGCGCGGCCAACTTGCTCAATCCGGTCATCAATTGCTCACCCAGGGCGATCATGCCCGCCGGATGCGAATCGCCAAGAGCGATGACTTGGTCGAGACACCATTTAGCGGCGGCAAGGCAGAGCGGATTGGCATTCAAAGTGCCGGCGTGGACGACTTCGCCGCTGATGATCTTGGCGAAGAACTTTTCTTGGCCGACGAGCGCGGCAAAGGGCACGCCGCCACCGACGGCTTTGCCAAGGATGGTCAGATCGGGCACGAACCCATAATGCTTCTGCGCACAACCGGCACCGAAACGGAATCCGGTGATGGTTTCGTCAGCGATCATGACAATGCCGTTTTCGTCGCACAATTCGCGGATCGTTGAGAGCATGCCGGACACGGGAGGCATGCAGCCGGTGTTGCACAGCACGGGTTCGAAGATGATCGCGGCGATCTGGCCGTGATGCTCCTTCACGCGCTGACGCAGATGCTCAGGATCATTCCAGCGGGCCACGACAAAAGTGTTCAGCACCTCGGGAATCACGCCCTGACTCGGATGCAGCCGCGTGGGATCATCCTCGCTGCCCCATTTGTCCGGTGGTGGTGCATAACCGACAAGGCCCTCGTCTCCCCAGCCGTGGTAGTGGCCTTCAAACTTCAAAACCAGCGGTCTGCCAGTATGCGCACGCGCCAGACGCAGCGCGGAGAGCACGACTTCGGTGGCGGAGTTGTTGAAGCGCACACGCTCGGCGCCGGGGATCATGCTTTGCAGCCGCTCGGCCACTTCGATTTCCAATTCGCTCTGCGCCGCCCAGTGCGTGCCTTTGTGCGCCTGTTTGGCGATGGCGTCGGCCATTCCAGCGGGCGCGTGGCCGTAAAGGATCGCGCCTTGGCCGATCTGGAAGTCGATGTACTCATTGCCATCGACATCAAAGAGCCTCGATCCACTGCCGTGGTCGAAATACAGCGGCACAGGCGCCTCCATCTTACGGATACCGCTGTTCACGCCAGCGGCGATGCTGCGCTGGGCGCGTGCGAAAAGTTCGACGGACTTCGGGAAGGTATAGGACATGGCGGTTGGATGGAAATCAATGCAGCGGCGAGCTGTCATAGATCACCACGCGATCCCAGAACGTCTTGCACGCAGCAACGAAGCGTAAATGCTTGGGGCACTCTTTCTGGTAGAACACATGATCAGCCATGTTTTTGAAGTGCAGTGTCAGCGAATAAGTGAACGAGTGGTCACACACAGGCCGCTTTTCCGTATCCGCGGGCTTGCCGACAAAGGCGTGAACGAGGTAATCGATTTCAAGCAGGTGCATCAGCTCAGTCTCGAAAGTGGAGAGCTGTTCGGGGGTAAGATCAGGTTTGAGCCAAAAATAGACGTTGTGAATCATGGTGGCGGGATTGGTAGTCCGCCGAATGGACGGCGCAAATGGCAAAGCGAAGGTTTCGCGGCGCGCCAAGTGAGAATATTTGCCAGTCTTGTTAATTAGTTGCTAACGATGCTCTTTCTCCAGCGTTTGTACGTCTGGAGTCAGTGTGATACCCATGCGGTATCCGCGGCTTCCGATAACCTCGAGCAACGGACGATGAGCCCCACTGGGAACGACTGAAAGTCCGCGTTGCACGGAGGCATTACACATGCGAACCATCCATACACACTATGAACACCCCTACCATCCTTGCATTCCTGCCGAATCTCGGCACCCCAGAACTCATCGTCATCGGCATTCTCGTGCTGGTGCTCTTTGGCGCCAAAAAACTACCTACCTTTGCCCGCAGCCTCGGCAAGAGCATGGGTGAATTCAAAAAAGCCCGCGTGGAGTTCGAAAACGAACTGCAAAACGCGCAAACTGAGGCTGAGCATCCCAAGATCTCCCCTCCTCAGGAGAAGCGACAGCCAGTCGCTAATGTGGATGTCTAATCTCACACGCTGATGCTGCTGAATCGCATCTTTCTTATGTGGTGGGCCATCGTGCCCGCCACTTTTGTTTTCCTCCTCTCGCATGCAACGGCGCAGGATGCGGATGGCGTGGTTTTTTGTTCTTACAACGTGAAGAACTGGCTCACGATGGATCGCTTTGACCCGCAGACCTACAAGACGCTGCCAGCAGCCGGAAAGCCGGAGGAAGAGAAAGCTCGAGTGGTCGCCATTCTGAAGGAGATCAAGCCGGATGTTCTCGGCGTGTGTGAGATCGGCACGGCGGATGATCTGGCGGACCTGCAAACGCGACTCAAAAAAGCGGGCATCAACCTGCCATACACTGAATTGACTCACGGTGGCGACCCCGTGCGGCGGTTGGCCTTGCTGTCACGTTTCCCCATCACAGCCAAGAATTCTCAGACGACGCTCGACTACAAACTGGGAAGCCTGACGCTGCCCTTTCAGCGCGGTATCTTGGATGCGACGATCAAATTTACCGACAGCCTTGAAGTGCGGTTTTTGGGCGTGCATTTGAAATCCAAGCGCGAGATTCCTGAGGCCGATCAAAATCAAATGCGCCGCCACGAAGCACGATTGCTGCGCAAGCACATGGATGGCATCTTTACGGCAAATCCAGACACGCGACTGCTGGCCTACGGCGACTTCAACGAGCACCGCAACGAGCCCGCGATCGATACGATCATGGGCGACCGCAAAGGTGACACCGGCATGCTGGACATCTGGCTCAAAGACAGCAACGGAGAGGTGTGGACGCACTTCTGGGACTCGGCGGACGAATACTCACGGTTGGACTACCTCTTTGCCAGCCGACTCCTGAGACCGCATTTGGACTACAAAAAGTCGTTCATCTACTTTGCCCCCGATTTCGACAAAGCGAGTGATCACCGGCCCATTGTGACGAAGATCCGCTTCGCACCCTGGGTCGAAAAGAAATAGTGCCGTAAGAAGGCTCCAAGCGTGCTCGTTGATCGCCGCCCATGCTCACACGATTCATCGCCGCCCTGACCCTCGCACTTGCCACGCTTCATGCGGCAGACGCACCGCCCAATATCGTCATGATTGTCTCGGACGATCATTTGTGGAGCGATTATGGATTCATGGGGCACGCGCAGCTCAAAACGCCAAATCTCGACCGACTGGCAGCAGAGAGCCTGACATTCAAACGCGGATATGTGACGAGCAGCCTTTGCTGCCCGAGCCTGGCGACAATCATCACCGGCAAGTATCCTCATCAGCACAAGGTGACGAGCAATGATCCTGGCATACCAGCAGGCATGAAGCCGAAGGATTTCCAAAGCAGTCCACTGTTTGATCAAGGGCGTGAAATCATGAGCCAACACCTGCAAGCAGCCGGCACGCTGCCCAAGATGCTGCAAGCCAAGGGCTACATGAGCCTGCAAACGGGCAAATGGTGGTTGAAGCATTACTCCAACGGCGGATTCACTCACGGCATGACCCAAGGTGGCCGTCATGGAGACAAGGGGCTGGATATCGGCCGTAAAACGATGCAGCCGATCTATGACTTCATCGGAGAGGCCAAAAAGCAGCAGAAGCCGTTCTTCGTCTGGTATGCACCCATGATGCCGCATGATCCCCACACGCCACCCAAGCGTCTGCTGGACAAATACATCGACAAGGCACCAAGCGAGCACGTGGCAAAGTATTGGGCCATGGTGGAGTGGTTTGATGAAACCTGCGGTGATTTGGTGCAGCACATCGACAGCCAAGGATTGAAGGAGAACACCATCATTGTCTATGTCTCCGACAATGGCTGGATCACCAATCCGAAGACGGGCCGCTATGCTGACAAGTCCAAGCAAAGCCAGTACGACGGTGGTCTGCGCTCGCCCATCATGCTCCGCTGGCCTGGCAAAGTGAAACCCGAGATGTCACCTGCATTGGCGCAGACGATTGATTTTGTGCCGACACTGCTCAAAGCGGCTGGACTTGAAGCGACGAAGGATATGCCGGGCATCAATCTTCTGGATGCTGCTGCGCGCACAGCGCGCAAGACGATCTATGGCGAGTGCTTCACGCATAACTTCGTGGACATCCAAGTGCCTACGACAAGCCTGCGCTGGCGCTGGATCATCGACGGTCAGGATAAGCTGATCGTTCCTGAGAAAGCCAACCAACCAAACGACGTGTTGGAGCTGTATGACCTCAATGCCGATGCGACTGAAGAAAAAAACCTCGCCAGTGATAGCGCTGAGAAAGTCAAAGCGCTGCGAGCCAAACTGGATGCATGGTGGCTGCCCAAATGAATGCCAATCCACTCACCGATGAAGAACGTGCCATCTACGAATGGCAGATGTGGGTGCCGGGCGTGGGAGAAGTGGGCCAGAGTAAACTGAAGGCTGCCAGCGTGCTGATCTCTCGTGTGGGTGGCCTTGGTGGGCTGGTGGCTTTGGAACTGGTTGCTGCAGGTGTTGGACGTCTGATTTTGGCACACGGCGGCGAGCTCCAACCATCGGATTTAAACCGCCAGTTGCTCCAGACGCATGACCACATCGGCAAACCGCGCATGGAGTCGATCGTGCGACGGTTGCGTGAGCTCAATCCGCGCTGTGACATCATCGGCGTCTCGGAAAATGTGAGCGAATCGAACGCGGATGCATTGGTAGCCCAAGCGGACATCGTGGTGGACGCCGCGCCGCTTTTCCAAGAGCGTCTCGCGCTCAATGCTGCGGCGGTGCGCGCAAGGAAGCCGATGGTGGAGTGCGCCATGCATACATTGGAAGCAAGTGTCACGACCTTTGTGCCCGGAAAAACAGGCTGCCTGGCCTGTTACGTGCCCGACGTGCCACCAACCTGGAAGCGTCAGTTTCCTGTCTTCGGCGCTGTTTCCGGTGTCGCGGCATGCATCGGAGCCATGGAGGTGATCAAGCTGATCACAGGCATCGGCGAGACGCTTTGTGGTGAAATGTTGGCCATGGACTTGGCGACGATGCAGTTCCGCAAAGTGAAGCTGCCTCAGCGCCCCGACTGTGTGGTGTGCGGGGCCTCAGGAGATCACTTCACGAGTTGATGTAGGTCTCGAGAGCCGTGCAGGATGCGCCAGATTTGAATGCGGTCTTTTTGGGGAAGGAAGAAAATGAGGTAGCTTCGAAAGGCCTGCACGCGCCATGAGCGAAGGCCGGGGTGTTCAAATTCAGGGCGCGCACGGCCGATCATGGGATTGTCGGCAAGGAACTCGAAAGTGTCATAGGCGGCCTCGAGAAAGCGGCGGGCAACAGGCTCATCATCCTGACGGATGTAGCGGTAGATGGCCTGCAAATCGCAGAACACATATTCACTCTCGTCGTAGCGAGCAGACATCAGGCGGCAGTGACGATGCGTTCAATGTTGGAGCGGTCACCAGGAATGAAGCGACCTTGAGCAGCTTCATCCAGACGAGATTGGATGCGGGGTGGCGTGTCGGACTCTTCTGCCATCCAGCGCAGCAATGCCTGACGCACGACTTCTTCGCCGTCCTTGTAACCCTGAGCGAGTTGACGCTGAACGAACGCCTCGATGGGACCAGTGAGAGTGACTTGCATGGGATACTGTTTATGGAGTTGGTGAATGTGTCAAGCTGCCCCGTGATGTGACAAGCATGGCAAGAGCCACGCAAATGGGCCCGTAGTCTGAAGTGCTCATGATTGCCCGCTGGAATGTCCTTTTGCCCCTTTTATTCACCACCACCTCGCTCACGGCAGAGGAGGTGAAGACGCGCCCTGCTCAGGCCATGGGGTTGCTCAAAACTCAATGCCTCGGTTGCCACAATGCGGAGAAGAAAAAAGGCGGTCTTTCGCTCGAAACTCGCGAGTTGGCTCTCAAAGGCGGCGAAAATGGCTCTGCGCTCAAAGCGGGTGATGCTGCACAAAGTGCGCTGATCAAGGCGCTGACTGATGCAGGTGATGCGCACATGCCGCCAAAAAAACAGCTCCCCGAAAAACAGATCAATTTGCTCAAAGCCTGGGTCAATGCAGGTGCGACGTGGGATGATGCCGCACTCAAGAAATTCGGCGAACTGACACCTGCGGACAAGCTCACCGCTCTACCGGTTGGCCACACACCTTCAGTGGCACTGGTGCTGAGTCCCGATGGCAAAAAGCTGGCTGTCGGCTTTGGAAATCGCATTTTGATTCGTGACGTCGCGGCCAAGGATGCGCCAATCATGGCGACTCTGGAAGGGCACAAGGATGTGGTGCAGTCGCTGGCGTGGAATGCGGATGGCACCCTTCTGGCTGCTGGTGGTTTTCGTTCGCTGCTCGTTTGGCAGTCCGCAGACTGGAAAGTAGCCCATACTTTGACCTCACCGCTTAAAGCACGAGTCACGGGCCTCACTTTTTTGCCGGACAAACTCACACTCGTCCTAGCCGATGGAGGTGAGTTGCTGCGCTGGAAATTGGGTGAGGCGAAACCAGCCGCCAGCATCGAAGCACACTCCGACAGCATTTTGAGTCTCGTGCAAAGTCGAGATGGCAAGCAGATCGCCACAGGCGGTGCGGACAACCTCGCGAAGGTATGGGATGCTGCCACGTTCAAGGAAATCGCCAAGATCGAAGGCCATGTCGGTCATGTGGTGGCGCTCGGGTTCAATACAGACGGCAAATGGCTGGCAACTGGATCTGCGGACAAGGAACTGAAGGTCTGGGACATCGCCAGCAAAGAGATGCTGATGCTTCTGGGAGATAAATCGACACCGATCACGGCCCTGATGTGGTCGCCAGACTCCACCGGCCTGACCTATCTGTGTGACAGTGGAGTTGTTCATGGCGTGACGGAATTGAAGAACCACGATGGCGTGCGCCTGGCTTTCACTTCAGGCAAGGAAAAGAAACTCGGCGCCCTTGAAGGCGTCCCAAATGCCGCTGTGATGACCACTGATGGAAAAAACATCTATGCTGCCACGAATACCGGCGATGTCTTCCAGCTCGACGAAAAACGCGCCATCACCAAACTCATCACCGAGCATCCTGCGCCGATCACTCCTGCTAAAGCGCTCTCCTTCACCCAAGACATCCTACCTGTTCTCAGCAAGGCCGGTTGCAACCTCGGTTCCTGTCACTCTAAAGCTTCCGGGCAGGCAGGATTCAAATTTTCCATCTTCGCCTTCGACCCCAAAAGCGACTACGCGGAGATCGTGACCGACTCGCGTGGCCGTCGCGTCTTCCCAGCACTTCCAGAAGACAGCTTGCTGCTACAAAAGGCCACTGTTCGCGTCCAACATGAAGGCGGGCAGCGTTTTGAGCCTGACTCAGAGTCAGCCAAAACCATCGCCGAGTGGATTCGCCAGGGCATGCCCTATGAAACGCCCGATCAGCCTGCGCTGACAGGCATTGAGGTGGCTCCGGCGGAAAAGACCTATCGCAAAAAAGACTCGGGCACCCTCAAGGTCACTGCCAAATACAGCAACGGATCCACACGAGATGTCACGGCACTGACCGATTACATTTCATCTGAAAAATCCATCGCTGCGGTGGATGAGGCTGGTCACATGCAGACGGCCAACGAAAGCGGCGAAACGGTCATCGTGGCACGCTACATGGGCCATGTGGCCATCTCCCGCGTCGCGGTGCCTGCTGAAAAACTGCTACCACCCGAAAGCTATGCCAAGCTCAGCGTACGCAACGAAATCGACAAGCTGGTGTATGCACGACTGCAAAAACTCGGCCATCTACCCAGCGAGACGTGCAGCGACGCGGAGTTCCTCCGCCGCAGCACGCTGGATGCCATCGGTATGCTACCCACCGTCGAGGAAGCCCGCGCTTTTGCCGCCGACAAGACTGCGGACAAATATGAGCGCTGGATTGACTCACTGCTGCAGCGTCCCGAATGGGCGGATCATTGGGCGATCAAGTGGGGCGACCTCATTCGGCCCAATCCATCAAGAGTTGGCGTCAAGCCGGTGTATCTGCTCGATCAATGGATCAGGCAGAGCTTCCGCGAGAACAAGCCCTGGGACAGCTTCGTGCGTGAACTACTCACCGCCCAAGGCAACACGCATAAGGACGGCCCAGTGGCCATCTGGCGTGACAAACGTGAGCCCATTGATGCCGCCACATTCGTCGGTCAGATCTTCCTCGGCGTGCGATTGGAGTGCGCGAAGTGCCACCATCACCCCACCGAAAAATGGGACCAAACGGACTACTATCAGATGGCCGCCTTCTTCACCCAGATGAAGCGCAAGGGCCAGGGCATCTCGGCGCCGATCAGCGGTGAGCCAGAGCAGTGGTGGTTCGCGCCAGGAGCGGCCGGCATCGAGCATCCCGTGACCAAGGCCGCACTCAAACCGCGTCCACCTGCCGACAAGGAAATCCCCATTGCCGATACGCAGGACCCGCGTGCCGTTTTGGCTGACTGGATGACAAACCCGAAGAATCCGTACTTTTCGCAAGCCATCGTGAACCGCGTGTGGTCGAGTTTCATGGGCCGTGGCATCGTGGACCCTGTGGATGACTTCCGCGCCTCGAATCCACCGACAAACGGGCCACTGCTGGACTGGCTGGCGCAGGATTTTGTGAAGCACGGCTACGACTTGAAGCACCTCATGCGCACCATCATGAGCTCGCAGGTTTACCGCCTCAGCAGCATGCCGAATGAGACCAATGTGGCCGATTTGAAGAACTACAGCCGCAGTTACCGCCGCCGCCTGCCAGCTGAGACGCTGCTGGATGCCGTATGCGCCGTCACCGAGAGCCGCGAGGAATTCAGCGGCCTCCCTTCTGGTGCCCTGGCCAAGCAGACGTGGAATCACAAGATCGAAAGCCAGTTCCTTGACGCCTTTGGCCGCCCAAACTCAAGCGCCGAGTGCCCCTGCGAGCGGGATGCCAAATCGAGCGTCGTGCAGGCTCTGCATCTGATGAACTCCACCAAACTTCAGCAAATGCTCACCGACACCAAAGGGCGCGCAACACGTCTGGCCAAAAGCACGCTCAAGCCCGAGCAGATCGTCGAGGAACTCTACCTCGCCTGCTATTCACGCCTGCCGACTACGGAGGAGGCCGGGATCGCCGTAAAGGCCCTTCAAGGTGAAAAACAGGCAGCTGTGGAAGATGTGCTTTGGAGCCTGCTCAACTCGGCGGAGTTTGTGTTTAATCACTGAGATGCAGCTCCCTTATTCTTTTCGCAACATCGGCCCTGCCATCTCGGCAGCAGACTTGGATGCGCTGGAGCAAGAACTCGTATGCAAGCTCCCCGAAAGATACCGTTCCTTCATGCTTACGACGAATGGTGGTTATCCCGCCAACGAGTCCTTTGAAAAGCCCGGATTGCCGTCGTTTGTGCTGCAATGCCTTTATCCACTCGGTGGCGAAAAACCTTTTGAGCTTCGAAATATGAACATCCACGGCAATGAGTTGCCAAGCGGCCTACTGCGCATCGGCAACTCGATATGCGGTGATCCATTGGCGCTCGGGATTGTCGGAGATCACTGCGGTAAAGTTTACTGGCAGGATCATGAACTGGCCGAAGATCCGGAGGACTGGTCTTCCATGAACTGGATGAGTAATGATTTCGGCGAGTTCATGCTGTCCCTGAAGTCACTCTGGTAGTGGAGCAGAGAGGCAAAGGTGCAAAGCCATGATGGTTGGCATTAGGCTCAGCAGTTCGGCCTCAGTGCAGCCTGCGGCAAGGCCATGTCATTCCTCTGTGCCATCCACCATCCTCAATGAGCAAGACAGTGGGGGGTGCCCAGCCTCGCCTTGTTCGGCTTATTCGTATTTAGATATCCTGTTGAAGTCGCCATCCGGCGGAACTCTCGGGAACACTCTTTAGCACAAGAATTAGCTCATTGAGCTCTTCTCTCAAATCCGAATCGTCTGGCAGATTGGGATGCGCGAGAACTGCGGACAACGCTTGGATCCCATCTTGAGCGGAGTGCCATTCACGCTGCTCCTCAGATAGCTCAATGCCAAAATCTTCCATCATATCTTGGTCCAAATACCCAAAGTCATTCAGAGACTTAACGTTGGCGACTTCTGCCAGCGCAATCAATTCATCGTAATATTTGGAAAGCACATGGCCGGAAAAATTGCGCGCAAGAAGAGAATCGTCGTCTCCTTCTACTCTGGGGAATATTGAGGGCATGTGCTTGGTAGGTGTGTCTTTCTGAAATGTCTTCCGAACATTGAAAATCACTCACAGATCGTGAGGTTTGTCAGCAGCTTTATAGCCGACGAATTGATGGGAATATCACGGACTGTGGCGCTCATGAGTGTCGTTTTACAGTCCTATGTTGGAGTACGGCAACAAAAAGGAGGAGTAACTCCAACATAGGAGGGTAAATTCCATGTGTGAATATCACAGAGGTGGCGGCTCTGGTGGCGCTCTAGTGGGAGGGGTTCAATATGCTTTTTAGCGCGGCCACGGCTTTGGCAGGCTGATGAGGGGATCGACGGATACCAGAGATCAAAACGCAGCCAGACGCCGCACGACAGCCCGCTGCGCGCTGGTTTTGAGGTGCTGACACAGCCGTGTCAGCACTGCGGGAGCGTCCTTTGGCACGCACACGGGCGTGGCTGCGGGAGCGTCCTTTGGTGCGCACACGGGCGTCGCAGCACCCAAGAACCAGCCACACTGGGCAGCGGGCTCTATTTTGAACGCGGAGAGGAGGGGACGATGAAGATCGTGGAGGGGTTGCGGGTGCTGGAGATTTGAAAGGAGCGCGGACTCCTGCCCGCTTTTGATTCTTCGCGGCTGCGCAGCCTGCTCACCGTTTTCTCTTCGAGGCTTCGCGTTGGATTTTGGTGGCGGAGAGGAGTCTCCGCGCTCCCGTTTTGAAAACCAGAAAGGCGACAAGTCGTCGCCGCTTCATGTGGACGGAGTCCTCCCGCCCAAGACGGATCTGCGGAGGGCACAAGAAATAGCCAGATTGCGCGATTGCACTCTCCAGTTAGCCTCTTACTCTTTGCGCCCGATTTTTTTATTTTAAGCAATGGAACAACCTTCTCCCGGACAACGCTGGGTTAGCGATAGCGAGCCTGAACTTGGCATTGGTGTGGTTGGAAAGGTCGAGTTCGGCCGAGTACAGATCTTTTTCCCTGCCGCCCAGCAGAACCGCACTTTTTCTCTTCAATCCGCACCGCTGCGCCGTGTGCGCTTTCAAGACGGTGACACCGTCAAAACACACGACGGACGCAGTTTCGATGTCACCAGCGTCGAGGTACGGCAAGGCCTGCTCTACTACCTCGGCGAGGACGTGGAGATCTGTGAATCGGAACTCTCGGACACCATTTCCTTCAGCAAGCCTGAGGACCGACTCATGGCAGGGCAGGTGGATGAACAGCGCGCCTATGACATCCGTGTGGAGGGTCTGAAACGTCGCGCCGAGATGCGCCAGTCAACCGTGCGCGGCTTCTGCGGTGGCCGGGTCGATCTGCTGCCGCATCAGATGTACATCGCCAGTGAAGTCGCCAGCCGCCTCGTGCCGCGTGTCTTGCTGGCGGATGAAGTCGGTCTTGGCAAGACCATCGAGGCCAGCCTCATCCTTCACCGCCTTCATCTCACCGGCCGCGCCGAGCGCATTCTCATCCTCGTGCCGGAGGCCTTGATCCACCAATGGTTCGTCGAGCTCTTCCGCCGCTTCCATCTGCTCTTCTCGCTCTATGACGAGGAGCGTTGTGAATCTCTGGATGCCAATGCGGAAAACGGAAACCCTT
>JANOBP010000545.1:0-5428 GCA_031411715.1 Verrucomicrobiaceae bacterium
CACCGGCAGCTACGAAAAAATTATTCTGACACTAGCAGCAGTCGCCGCCATCGCGGTAGCGGCTTATTTGGTCATGTTATCCAATAGCTTGGATCAAGACCTAACCCTGCCTCAGGCCACTGAGCGGAATATCATCAATGCACCTGATAATATAGCAGTGACGAATGCCATCACGGTCATCAGCAAGAAATACAGTTGGGTTTCACCTGTTAAAAATAACAAACCGGTTCCGCTCAATAAATCGGTGTTGTTGGTGATGCAAAAGGGCAAAGGGATTTTCGATCTTTTTGTCGCCGATCCCGTCTTCCGTGCGCCGATGACGAATATTCTCTTGATTGGGGACAAGACGAAATCGGAGGATCAACTTCCGCATATTTTCTCGCCCAATGTGGGTCAACTTGACGCGGATGAAGATGGATTTTGGAACGAAGAAGAATTTTTGGCGAAAACCAACCCACGCGATCCAAAATCCGTACCGCCGTATGTCACCCGCTTGGCACTCAAGCAACGCATCAGCAATGATTACATCCTGAAACTCGCGAGCGGTGACGACGGTGGCACATTCCAGATCAGGCGCATCAAGCCAGAGCCACCTAAAGGTGTCTTCGCCACATTGAACACAGAGTTTGGTTTTGACAAAGGTGTGAATCGCTTTGTTGCACTCTCTTTCACAAAGAAAAAAATCAATCATCCAACATTAGGAGAGAAGGACGCTTACGTACTTAAAATGCGCGACAACGCTACGAACAGCGAGTTTGAACTAGTGGAAGGAGTGGAAACGAACCTCGCTGAATACGAAGCTCAATTTGAGTTCCGTTACAAGGTGATCGCTGTGATTCCCAATGTCAAAAAAGGCAAAACCTTCCAACTTCCTGTGGGAGAATCATACATCGTCGATGAAATCGAAGAAAATAAAGCATTAATACGGCGCATCATCGAGGGTAAGCCTGATGGTCCGCAAATCGAAATTCTGCGCAATTGAACCCCTAAATCTTGGGCAAAATGACAAAAAATACTGGCCAAAGTACCTCATCATCTGTTAATAAATCAATTCTACTTCAAAAAACACGACTGCACGCTTTCTCTATGACCCGTTCTCTTAGCCTGGCCCCCTTACTTTCTCTCGTTACCCTGAGCGCGTTAGCGCCGCAGTTCGTTTTTTCTCAAAGCAGCGTATCTGGCTTAGCCAATCGTGAAATCTCACGCCGTTATGCTCGCATTGAAGATGCCAAGAGTTCCATTGCTCGTGGTGACAATCTCTTCCGCGCAGGAGATTATGAAGGAGCGCTCGGTTCTTACAAGGCTTCAGTCTCGACGATTCCCAATGCCCCATTCACCGCTGAATGGCTTGAATACGCTGAATTGAAGTATGCTGATTGTGCTGTGGTGGTCGCCAAGGAGCGTGCAAAAAATGGTAACTACGTTGAGGCACGCCTACTTCTAGGTGAGGCTATCTCGAGCTTCCCTGACCACAAAAACGCTAAGGTGCTGCTCAAGCAGCTGGATGATCCTGATCGCTGGCCCCCAGCGCTCACGCCTCAGCATGTGGAAAACGTCGGCAAAGTCGAAAAAGGCCTTCTTTTAGCTCATAGCTCGGTTGAGATCGGCAATTATGACAATGCCATCTCACAGTACCAGGAAGTTCTTCGCACGGATCCATACAACAGTGCGGCTCGTCGCGGCATGGAAAATGCAGAGCGTAAGCGGATGTCTTACTTCAAGACGTCCTATGACCATATGCGTGCGAAAATGCTGTCTCAAGTTGATGAAGCTTGGGAAGACAAGGTGCCAACAAATGTGACACCTACAGCAGTAGCTACGACAAATGGTCGTAGCGCTGGTGCTTACCTGACGGAAAAAATGGACAAGATTATCTTCCCTACAGTTCAGTTCCAGAATGCGACAGTTGATGAAGCCATTGAGTATCTCCGAATCAAAAGCAAAGATTTGGATATTTACGAAACAGACCCTACAAGGAAAGGCGTGAATATCATTCTCCGCTCTGGGGATGCACCAGCAGCCGCGTCCATCAGTCTTGAACTCAAGAATGTTCCAATGTCAGAGGCTCTGCGCTACATCACAGACCTCGCGCAGATGAAGTATAAGGTTGAATCGTTTGCTGTGGTGGTTGTTCCTATCTCAGACAACAACACCGAAATGTTTACCCGCACGTACCGTGTTCCACCGGATTTCTTGAGCATGGGCCCTGCTGGTGGCGGAGCCGGTGCACCAGCAGCCCCTGCGGCAGATCCTTTTGCTGCGGCCCCAGCAGCTGGCGGTGGTGGTATCCCTACGCGGGCAACAGCAAGAGATGTCCTGACCGCTTCCGGTATTACTTTTGCAGATGGTGCCTCTGCCAGTTTCACAGCAGCGACATCAACTCTGGTTGTACGCAATACGCAGCCAAATTTGGACTTGGTAGAAGCGTTCGTGGATGAACTTAATAAGCAGGGCCCAAAACAAGTGGTTATCACGACCAAGTTTGTCGAGGTTTCACAAAAGAATACCGAGGAGCTTGGTTTTGACTGGTTGCTGGGCGGCGTAGGCGTCCAAGGACAGGGAGTGTTTGTTGGTGGTGGTAGTGCAGGTTCCGGAACGCCTTATGCTCCAGGAAGTTATCCTTTTGGCAATGGGGCTGTAATCCCAGCGACTATCTCGAATGGCCTTCAGGTATTCCCAGCTCAGAACGTTGCTTCCGCTGTAGGTGGGCTTGCTCCACTTGGAACACTTCCTATATCTGCAGGTGGCGGAGGTGGCAACGTCACATCCGGAAACAGAAGTGGTAATTACGCCGTCACTAACGGCAGTATCGACAATCTATTGTCAACCGGCACCACTCAGGGAACCTCAAACGTTGCTCCTGGTATTTTGTCTCTAGCAGGAGTATTTACGGACCCACAATTCCAAATGGTCATGAGGGGGCTCAGCCAAAAGAAGGGTGTAGATCTCATGAGCGCCCCTAGCGTCACGACCAAAGGGGGGACACGCGCTACGATGGAAGTCACTCGCGAGTTCATCTATCCAACAGAGTTTGATCCGCCTCAGCTGCCTCAGGGTGGTGGTGGTGCTACCCTGCTCGGCGGTGGTACAACACAGATCGCAACTCCAACAACCCCAACTGCCTTCGAAATGCGCCCTACAGGTGTTCGACTTGAGGCGGAACCAACTGTTGGCCCAGATGGAAACACCATTGAGATGAATCTTTCGCCGGAAGTAGTCGAGTTTGACGGTTTCATCAACTATGGATCACCTATTCTCTCTCCATCAAGTTCAGCCTTCCAACAAATTACTCAAACAATCATTACCTCAGCTACTACAGCGGTTCAGACAACCGCCTTTGTTCCCATTGTTCAAGCCGAACGGGTAATCACTCCGAACATTATCAATCAGCCTATCTTCTCCGTTCGCAAGGTAACAACCGGAGTTACTGTCTGGGACGGTCAAACAGTTGCGCTTGGCGGTTTGATTCGAGAGGACGTGCAAGACGTTGAGGATAAAGTGCCAATCCTTGGAGATATCCCAATCATCGGACGCTTGTTCCGCACGGAGGCTGAGCAGCACTTTAAGCGCAATCTGATGATCTTTGTGACTGCGTATCTGATCGATCCTTCTGGTCAGCGCGTGAAGCCGGTTATGGCCGCAGGAAGTGCTCCTGCCCCTGCGGCAGGTGGCACTCTTCTATTGCCCCCTGTGACGGGAATGTAAGCGTTAAGCTCAATAGAATGCTTTTCCATGAAGCAGGCGCTCATCAGTGGGTGCCTGCTTCACTATTTGAGAGTCAAACCATGAAAACTTGGATCATCACGGGGGGGGCAGCATGTGGCAAAAGCAATGTGACATCACTTCTGCGTGACCTTTTGGGTATGAATGTTGCTTGGTTTTCTGCAGATCAGATCGTTAAACTGGCTTTTAAAGACAGTGGCTTCGTTGCATTGCTTGAGGCGACATTCGGGGAGCAGATTCTAATTTCAGGACCAGCTACTGGGGGGGAATTGGTCGATCGTCGTTGGATTCGTGAGCATGTCTTACCCTTTGCGGAGCTGCGACTGCAATTGGAGGGCATCATTCACCCGCATGTGCTGACCGCTCTTGCAGATGAGCAAAAGACGGCACTTGAGGCTCAGATCAATCTTTTGGTTGCGGAAGTCCCGCTGCACTATGAGATTGGGGGCACAGTTTTAGCAGACTTGGTCATCGTGGTGGCTGCCAGCCAATCGGTCCAAGTTAGGCGAATGATGGAAAACCGAGGACTCGACGAACATGCTGTTCAGACCTTCCTCAATGCCCAGTGGCCCATCGAAGCCAAAGCCGAGCGAGCGGATGTCGTCATCTGGAATGATGGAGATATTTCCGCTCTCAAGGCCCAAGTGCTTGCACTGACTGGTCACATTAGGACAACATGAACGACAATCCCGAAACCCTTTCTCCTTCCGAAGTTCCTTCGGCACCAGAGTCTCTGCCCCTATCGGCAGATTCCTTCACATTGACTGCCGATGTAAGCGCAGAGCCACTTGAAGAAGCTGGAGCTCCTGCTCCAGACTCTCCGCCCCCCATGTCGAGTCTGGAAGAACTCAAGCAACCGGAAGGTGCGCAGCCACCTTTTCCACAAGAGGTCTCAATCAATGAGTTGCAAAACGCCTCATTGGTTGAAATTCAAACATTGGCTGAAACGGTTGGCTTGCGACTCAATGCCAGCCGATCAAAGCATCAGCTCATTTACGATCTATGTGCATGGATGGCCGAACATCGCACACGCCTCAAAGTTGAAGGTATTCTTGAAATCGGTTCGGACAATTTCGGTCTTATTCGTTACCCGAAATATAGTTTTACTCCTCTCCCAGAGGATGTGTTTTTACCGCTCTTTCTCGTTCGAAAATTCAATCTTCGAGCCAGCCAACGAATTGCGGGCATAGCCAAAGCGCCGAAGGATAAGGACAAATACATCGCTATCGACCGAATCACAGAGGTCGAGGGCATGCCCATCGAGCAATGGGAGTCACCGGTCGATTTTGATAAGCTGACAGCCACCTTTCCGACGAAACGCATCATTCTGGAAACGGCAAAGCCTTGTCCGGTGAGTGTGCGCATTTTGGATCTTGTCGCCCCACTGGGCAAAGGTCAGCGTGGACTCATTTGTGCGCCACCACGTAGCGGGAAAACCATTTTGCTCAAGGACGTAGCCAAATCAATCGTTGCTAATCACAAGGAGATTGTTCTCATCGTCGTATTGCTCGATGAGCGTCCTGAGGAAGTCACGGACTTCGAAGAAACCGTCCAAGGCTGTGAAATCTACAGCTCCACCTTTGACGAGAGTCCAAAAAGACACAGCCAAGTGGCTGAGATAGTGCGTGAGCGGGCCTGTCGGCTTGTGGAAATGAAAAAAGATGTCGTCATCTTGCTCGACAGCGTCACACGACTTGCTCGCGGC
>JANOBP010000546.1:0-2736 GCA_031411715.1 Verrucomicrobiaceae bacterium
CTGAAGGAGAATCAAATCGACAACCTCAAACTCATCTGCGGCGACCGTCATTGGCAATACCACAGCATTCATCCCTCTGGCATCGAAGAGTTCGCCTGCGGAGCACTGAACGATGAAAATTCCCGCATGGGCGTCGCCCCCGGCGATCAAAAAGGCTCTGACCCGCAAGCACTCGTCCGACAACTCTACACCTCCCCCACACCCAACGGCGGCTTTCTCCAAATCACAGCCGGTGATGAGCTGACCTTCGAGCACTTCGATTCGCGAGGGAAGAGCCTCTACCGCGTCGTGCTGTAGCCTCTATGCACCCGATTCGGAGGAGAATGCCACTCAGTCCAACCGCGAGGATCACCGATCACAAAAGTGCGCTAGCTTCGCCGCTCCTCAGCATCGCTCTCTTGCCACTGCGAAACGCGAAGTATCCACGCTAACGTTTCGCATGACTTCATGAGCGGGATACGTTCAAGATCTTATGCTCCGCTTCCATACGTTTCTCTCAGTCACCACCGCGTTAATGCTCGCTGTGCCGACCTTTGCCCTCGAAGCGATCGAACAAGACACCAAGTTCACAACAGTGGCCCAACGCTTCCAGGCTGACTTTGGACTCACTATGAAGCTCGCTCAGGTCGATGATCCGGTGTTTGCCAAAAGCCAAGTAGTGACCGCTTTAAAGCCAGAGCATCTCGACAATGCGCTGCAAATTCTCACCTGGGTGGAGGCGGAGTTGAAGAGTTATCCGAGTGGTTTCGTGAAGAAGCACGGCCCGAAGAATCTGGTCCTTGCGAACGCCTTCATCTCCAAGACAGCCAAAGGCCCCGCACTGACATACTCGCCGACCCTCATCGCGGAGAAAGCCAGTGACTCGATCCTTGTGACTGTGCCGACAACCATGACTCCGTCGATCGAAGTTCTCGGCCGTGGCTACCTGCATCAGATGCTTTTCACTAATATCTTATCGAATGTGAAGGACGCGGACTCGCCCATCAGCCTGACGCACTGGAAAACACTGGAGTCCGATGACTCAAAGCCCGAAACCGATGCCGCTAAACGTCTCGTCAAGACAAGCAATGGTCGCGAAGGCCTCTACAAGATGCTTTGGGATGCCTGGGAGCTCAACGAGCTGACCATTATTGCCAAGACCGACCCCAAAGCTAAACAACGAATCGACCTCATGAAGCGTTTAATGACCTCACTCGATCCGCAGTTCGACGAGGCCTTCTGGACTGCTCTTGCTGTCGTGCCGGAGGATCAGCGCACGATTTGTCTCAATGATCTGACCGACACGCAAAGCAATACCAAGATCAAGGCCGACCCCGAGATCCAAAGCGACATTAGCAAGCTGGAGAAGCAGTGGGGTTTCAAAGTGCTGTGGGAACCCGGCTCACCCGCACCACCGATGCCAGTGAAGGTGCGGCTCGAATACTCCTACTTCACCGACAAGAAGCTGAATGAGTTCAAAGCGTTCATGCGCATGTGCCGCGAGCAGTTGGAGATCTATCCCGAGCAGATCACCAAGCGTCTCAACATCAAAAACCTCTACATGCTCGACACCTTCAATTTCCGAGGCGCAGGTGTCGCCGGGCAAGGCATGAGCTGGCTACCTCAGGTCTCCTTTGCCTATGGCCTCCGCTCCTTTGATCCTGCCGTTGTTAAATCCATGGACTTCCTCCGCCGCACCATTCACCACGAAGTGCTGCACCTCATGGACCGAGCCTTTTCCAAAGAAGGCGGCCCCATCTTCGGAGCCAATTGGGACAGCCTCAATCAAGAAGGCTTCCACTATAAAATCGGCAGCCCTGGCACTCTAAACAGCCCCAGCCAACTCCGCTTCTACAAAGACAACACCAAGTGGCAGGGCTTTGCCGAACCCTACGGCATGAACATCGCCACCGACGACCGCGCCACGCTCTACGCCCGTCTGATGACCGCCCATCTCGCCGACGAAGGCCGCGGCGATCAACCCTTCCTCGAGAAGCTCAAAACCGACCCGATCCTCAAAGCCAAAGCTGACCGCTTGATCGCGTTCTTCCATTCGCTCAAACAAGAGCTGGCCATTGCCACGCCCAACCCATGGTCTTCAAGGCTTGAATGGGTTTCCCCTCCGCGAGAAATTCGTTAGTTGAACCCGATTGGGCACTTGGCTGAGCAGTGAATCTTGGAGCCAAAACGACTTGGCTCATTTTCAGGTATTGACACTCCTTGCACGGAGTCTCAGCATCGTGGACCAACCATGAAACAGGAAACCAGTCCCGCCGGTATTCCTCGTCAGTCAGACACCACGCGCACAGGTCTGGATCCGGCCCAGATCGCTGCCGCGTTTCAGGATAATTTAAACTATCTTCTCGGACGCTTCCCCGCCATCGCCTCCCGGAATGACAACTATCTGGCGCTGGCCTACACGGTCCGCGACCGGCTCCTGAAGCGCTGGATCACCAGCGCGCAGACTTTCCGCGACCGGCAGAGCCGCACGGTATGCTATCTCTCAGCGGAGTTCCTGATGGGGCCGCAGCTTGGCAATAATCTCATCAATCTCGGCATTGAGGAGCAGGTGCAGCAGGCGATGAAGTCGCTCGGCTTGAACTTGGAAGACTTGATCGAGCACGAGGAGGAGCCGGGTCTGGGCAACGGTGGTCTCGGACGGCTGGCGGCCTGCTACCTCGATTCGCTGGCGACACTGGAGGTGCCCTCCATCGGCTACGGCATCCGCTATGAGTTCGGCATCTTCGAGCAGCGCAT
>JANOBP010000547.1:0-5801 GCA_031411715.1 Verrucomicrobiaceae bacterium
GTCAAAATTTTGCCAAAGTCGGGCGTGAAGCCATTCTCCGGGTCTTCGGTGGTGATGCGGCACTGCACGGCAAAGCCGCTCTTCTCGATCTTTTCCTGCTGCGGCAGCGCCAGCGGCTCCTGGTGCATGGAGTAGCCCTGAGCGATCAAAATCTGGCTGCGCACAATGTCGATGCCGGTGATCTCCTCGGTCACGGTGTGCTCCACCTGAATGCGAGGATTCATCTCGATGAAGTACCACTCACCCGTTTCGTGATCGACGAGGAACTCGACGGTGCCAGCATGCGTGTAGTTCACTTCACGGGCCAGTTTCACCGCTGCATCGCAAAGACCATCAATGATCTCCTGCTTCACGCCATAGCTCGGCGCCTGCTCGATGACCTTCTGATGGCGACGCTGCACGGAGCAGTCGCGTTCATGCAAATGGAGCACCGTGCCGTGTTTGTCGGCCAAAATCTGTACTTCGATGTGTTTGGCCTTACCGACGAATTTTTCCAAAAACACCGCTCCATTGCCAAAAGCGCGTTCCGCCTCGGTCTGCGCCTCTTCGAGCAGTTTTTCGAGATCTTTAGCCTCACGCACGATGCGCATGCCGCGACCACCACCGCCGAAGGCCGCCTTGATGATGAGCGGAAAGCCGATTTTCTTCGCCGCAGCGATGGCTTCCTTGCGATCACTCACCGGCTCGTCCGTACCTTCGAGAATCGGCACCTTGATCCGACGCGCGACCTCGCGTGCCGCCGTTTTGTCGCCCATCATGTCGAGAATCTTCGCCTCAGGGCCGATGAAGATGATACCCGCATCCTCGCATGCTTGTGCGAACTTTGGATTCTCGCTGAGGAAGCCGTAACCGGGGTGGATGGCGTCCACGCCTTTTTCCTTCGCCAGCGTGACGATGCCTTCGATATCGAGATAAGCACCGAGTGGCCCCTTGTCCTTGTTCAGCTCATAAGCCTCGTCCGCTTTGAAGCGATGCGGGCAAAAGCGATCTTCCTGCGCATAAATGCCGACGGTTTTCAGTCCCAACTCCGTCGCGGCGCGCATGACGCGGATGGCTATTTCAGAGCGGTTCGCGACCATCAGCTTCTTGATGGGGCGGATAGTAGGGTTGGAGATGCGGAAGGCGGTGTCGGCTGGGGTCTTGGGCATGGCAAAGGCTGGGGAAAGGCTGCCCATAGTCCCGCGAAAATGAGGAGAGGCAAGGTTCGAGAATTAATTACCGACCAAAACGAGAATTTGGCAGTGAACCTGCTTAGAATAGGAAAATCGGCCCATTTCCGCCCTTCCAACCACCGCATGTCCATCCACGTCGCCCTTCACCACCGCACTAGTTACCGCTACGAACGCCCCATTTCCCTTGGTCCGCAGGTGGTGCGGCTGCGTCCGGCACCGTATTCGCGCACACGGATCCTCAGCTATTCGCTCAAAGTCACGCCGGAGCAGCATTTCCTAAACTGGCAGCAGGATCCGCAGTCGAACTACCTCGCACGACTGGTTTTTGAGGAAAAAACGACGGAATTTACGGTCGAGGTCGATCTGGTGGCCGAAATGGCGGTTTTTAACCCCTTCGACTACTTTTTGGAGCCTGACGCGGAGCATTTCCCCTTCCATTACGATGCGGCACTGGATCAGGAGCTCGCGCCCTTTCTCCGCTGCATCGATCTGACGCCAAATTTTTCGGATTACTACACGGAGGTCGAGCGGGAGTTGCTGGACATGAAGCCATGGCCACTGCGCACCAATGACATGCTGGTGGCAGTGAATCAGCGACTGTGGAAGGACATCAAGTACAGCATCCGCATGGAGCCGGGGGTGCAGACGCCCGAGGAAACGCTTACGCTGCGAAGTGGCTCCTGCCGTGACTCGGCGTGGCTGATGGTGCAGGTCATGCGGCGCCTTGGCATCGCGTCCCGATTTGTAAGTGGCTATCTTATTCAGCTCAAGGCGGACGTGAAGTCTCTCGATGGCCCGAGTGGCAGTGAGGTCGATTTCACAGACTTGCATGCGTGGTGTGAAGTTTATCTGCCAGGGGCAGGCTGGATCGGTCTGGACCCGACTTCAGGACTGTTTGCTGGTGAAGGCCATATCCCGCTCGCTGCGACGCCCGAGCCAGGGAGCGCGGCACCGATCAGCGGCATGGTGGAGCCGTGTGAGACGAAGTTTGAGTTCGACATGAAGATCGAGCGCATCTTTGAGTCGCCGCGTGTGACGAAGCCCTACACGGATGAGCAATGGGCAGAGATCGAGGCTCTTGGGCATGCCTTGGATAAGGAACTTGAGGCTGAGGACGTGCGGCTGACGATGGGCGGCGAGCCGACGTTTGTCTCCATCGACGACATGGAAGGCGCGGAGTGGAATACTGCAGCGGTCGGGCCAATGAAAGCGCGCCTATCGGACGAACTCATGAAGCGACTGAAGGACCGCTTCGCACCGGGTGCCTTCCTGCATTACGGTCAGGGCAAGTGGTATCCAGGGGAGTCACTGCCACGTTGGTCTTACGGCTGCTACTGGCGTAAAGACGGTCAGCCGGTGTGGACGCATCCGCATCTGTTCGCGGATATGCAGACAAACTATGGTGCCGATGAGCAGAGCTCTGAAGTCTTCATTCAGGCACTCGCGGAGCGCCTGGGCTGTGGCGGGGAGCATATCATGCCGACGTATGAGGATGCCTTCTATTACCTCTGGCGTGAGCGAAAACTGCCGGTGAACGTTGATCCGCACAAATCGAATCTCAAAGACAAAGAAGAGCGCACACGCTTGGCTCAGGTCTTTGAGCAGGGGCTCGACAAGGTCATTGGGCATGTGCTGCCGCTGAAGAGTGACTATGAAAAGGGCGGCACGGCTTGGAGCACCGGACCGTGGTTTCTGCGTGCTGAGCGCTGCTATTTGATTCCGGGGGATTCGCCAATTGGTCTGCGCTTGCCGCTGGATTCGCAGCCTTGGGTGAAGGAAACGAGTTATCCTTACATCCATGAACAAGATCCGATGGAGGATCGAGATCCGTTGCCATCACGGCAGCTCTTTGTGCGCGGCATTGCCGGCATCCCGCCTTCGTTTTGGAAAACACTCGCGGAGCGTCGTGGTGGCCTCGGTTTGGACAAAATCCGCGAGGCGGAACGGCAGCAAGTTGTGCAAGCGCCGGTGCCGGGTCAGTCAGCGGATGACGTCGTGCGCACAGCGCTGTGTGTGCAGCCGCGTGATGGCAAGCTCTTCGTCTTCATGCCTCCGACGAAGACGCTGGAGGAGTATTTGAGCTGTCTGGGTGCCATTGAGGATGTCGCACTGGCTTTGGCCCAACCGATCGTGATCGAAGGTTACGCGCCGCCGTTTGATCCGCGCATGCACACACTGAAAATCACGCCCGACCCCGGTGTGATCGAGGTGAATGTGCAGCCCGCGAAGCGCTGGGACGAAATGGTCCACATCACCGAGACGATCTATGAGGAAGCGCGGCTCACACGGCTCGGCACGGAGAAATTCATGGTCGATGGCCGCCACACTGGCACGGGCGGTGGCAATCACATCGTCATGGGTGCGGAATCGCCCAAAGACAGCCCATTCCTGCGTCGGCCCGATTTGCTGCGCAGCCTGGTGAGCTACTGGCAGAATCATCCATCGCTGTCCTACATGTTTAGTGGCCTTTTTGTCGGGCCGACCAGCCAGAGTCCGCGCATTGATGAAGCGCGCAATGATTCGCTCTACGAACTCGAAGTCGCTTTCAAAGCGGCGGAGCAATCGGGCCACGTCCCGCCATGGCTCGTGGATCGCTTGTATCGGAATCTGCTCATCGACTCGACTGGGAATACGCACCGCGCGGAGTTCTGCATCGACAAGCTCTACTCGCCTGACAGCAGCACAGGGCGGCTGGGCTTGCTGGAAATG
This sequence comes from Verrucomicrobiaceae bacterium, assembly GCA_031411715.1. GTDB lineage: Bacteria > Verrucomicrobiota > Verrucomicrobiia > Verrucomicrobiales > Verrucomicrobiaceae > Prosthecobacter. The sequence goes on from JANOBP010000547.1 coordinate 3,882, forward strand.
CGTGCCTTTGAAATGCCTCCGCATGCACGCATGAGCCTCGCGCAGGCGCTGATGCTGCGCACGCTCATCGCACGCTTTTGGAAAGAACCGTATGAAAAACCGCTCGTGCGCTGGGGTACGGACATCCATGACCGCTGGATGCTGCCGCACTTCACCTGGAGTGACTTTGAGGACGTCTGCGACGACACGCGCCGTGCTGGATATGAGCTCAAGCCCGAGTGGTTCGCTCCGCATCACGAGTTCCGTTTCCCGCTCAGTGGCGATTGGTCTGCACGCAATGTCCACGTCGAAATCCGTCAGGCATTGGAGCCGTGGCATGTGCTCGGTGAAGAAGGCGGCGCGGGTGGTGCTGTGCGTTATGTTGATTCCTCACTGGAGCGCATTCAAATCAAGGCCATGGGCCTCACTGAAGGCCGCTACGCCATCACTTGCAATGGACGCACTGTGCCGCTGCATCCCACGGGCGTGAATGGTGAATTCATTGCTGGAGTGCGTTATCGTGCCTGGCAGCCGGGCAATTGTTTGCAGCCTACTGTTGGCGTGCATGCACCGCTCACGATGGATCTCGTCGATCTGTGGAATGAACGTTCTCTCGGTGGCTGCACCTACCACGTGGTGCATCCCGGTGGTCGCAGCTATGACACCTTCCCCGTGAACGGCTACGAAGCCGAAAGCCGCCGCCTCGCCCGATTCTTCCGCCATGGCCACACGCCAGGGAAGATGAAAGTCACGCCAGCAGTGCCGAATCCGGAATTTCCGTTCACGTTGGATTTGAGGCATGGCTAAAAGTGAAGAAACGGGATGCACATGGGTGAAGGATTCCTACTATCAACATCCCAATTGTTGCCACCTCTGTTCACGCATTGATCTTCCAATCTCAAAGCTCCACTCAAACATCTCCCGTCACTCCACGGGTGGACGCTCCACGTGCAGCTGCACCGCCCGCGGTCGTGCATTACGATGAATTGAAGGACGCCACTGGCAAGGTGCGGGCGCATTATGAGCCGCTCATTGCGGATCTGCAGCGGCGTGATGCGGCAGGTGTGAAGCGGTTGTCTGACACGGCGCGACGGTTGTTGGCGGAGCGTGGCGTGACGTTCAACATCTATGACGCCAAGGGCATGGATACGCCATGGCACATGGATCCGGTGCCGTTTGTGATTTCTGCCAAGGAGTGGGAGGGCATCGAGAAAGCGATGATCCAGCGCGCGACGCTGCTCAATGCCATTCTCACGGACAGCTATGGCCCGCAGCAGTTGATCCGCCAGGGGGACATGCCTGCGGCGATGGTATTGGCGCAGCCATCTTATCTGCGGCCATGCCACGGGATCAAGGTGCCTAATACGAAGCCGCTGCAGGTGTATGGTGCTGACATCGCCCGCTCGCCGGAAGGCAAGTGGTGGGTCATCGCTGACCGCACGCAGATCCCCACGGGTGCAGGTTATGCACTGGAGAATCGACTCATCACATCACGTCTGTTGCCAGATGTGTTTCGTGATGCCCGCGTGCGCCGACTCGCCGGTTTTTTCCGGCAAATGCAGCAATCTCTCGCCGCGTTGGCTCCACGGCCAGTCGTTGACCCACGTGTCGTGTTGCTGACGCCAGGCCCTTATAACGAAACGTATTTTGAGCAGGCATATCTGGCGCGTTATCTGGGCTACACACTCGTGGAGGGTGAAGATCTCACCGTGCGCGATGATCGCGTCTATTTGAAGACCCTCAGCGGTCTGGAGCCGGTGGACGTCATACTGCGCCGTGTGGACGATGATTTTTGTGATCCGCTCGAGCTGCGAAACGACTCCATGCTCGGTGTTCCGGGCCTCGTGCGAGTGGTGCGCGCGGGCAATGTCTCGCTTGGCAACGCGCTCGGCTCCGGATTGGCTGAGGCACCTGCGATGATGGCGTTTTTGCCTGGTTTAT
>JANOBP010000548.1:0-32119 GCA_031411715.1 Verrucomicrobiaceae bacterium
CGCGGCCTTGCCGATGATGGGCATGGCGGGGTCATCAGGCTCGTCGGTGCTGTTGAAGACGCTATACAGGGCGTAGTAGTCACGACTCGGAATGGGGTCAAACCTTGATCATGGCAGCGTGCGCATGCGATGGTGAGCCCAAGCAAGCCACGACCAACGACATCAATGCGATCATCTTGATGAGGAGGCGGTCATTGATGAAACGCTCACCCACATTGAAGAAACCCAATGCGGCAAGATGGGGCGAATTCGGCGTAGCGACGGTGAGACGATCCGCCGCCAACTGATAACTCACGAATTGATCATACGGCATGTCGTCGTTGAGCGACTTCACAATCCAGTCACGATAGGTGTAGGCGTATGGGTAAAAATTGCTGCGTCCGGCGACTTGGTAGCCATTGGTGTCGGCGTAACGAACCACATCGAGCCACACGCGCGCCCAGCGCTCGCCGTAGGCCGGTTTCGACAGCAGGGAGGAAATGAGAGGCTGGAGTGCAGCGGGAGAAGAATTGCTCAGTGCGGAGTGCTCAGTGCGGAGTTCGGAATAAGTGGGCGGAAGACCTGTGAGGGTGAGGTGGAGCCGTCGGATGAGGGTCGGTGCATCAGCGGGAGCGGCGAAATCAAGACCAGCGCCTTTGAGATTGGAATGAACAAACGCATCAATCGGGTTAGCCCCTGGATACTGAGCACTCAGCGCTGAGAACTGAGCACTGGATCCCAGCACAGGCTGGAAGGCCCAATGCTGCATCGGATCAGCCTTGGGCGTTGCGTGGGCTGTTTCTGCCTCAGCGGGCCAAGGGAGGCCGAGCGCGATCCATTTTTCGAACGCGGCAATTTGTGGTGCGGGAAGCTTGTCGCCTTTTTTTGGCATCGCTTCCACACCGCCCGCGTGATTGATGGCCTTGATGAGCTTACTGGCGCTAGGATTGCCAGATTCGACAACTTTACCGTATTCGCTGCCGTGAAGGATGGCGGCGCGCGAGTCGAGACGCAGGCCGTTTTGGTGCTTGTGCGCGCTGTGGCACTCGTAGCAACGCTCCGCGAGAACTGGGCGGATGTTTTTCTCGAAGAACTCGATCTGATCCGGCGGAAAAGTCTCTGCTGCAGATACAAACGAGAAGGCGACGGCAAGGCCGCCCACCGTGAGAGAGGGAAACTGGAAACGGAGGAACATGTGGGGTTTTACGAGTTCAAAATCTGCACATCGAGCTCGTGAAATGCAAACGTCCAGCATTCTCAGCACCTTGCATGCCGCAATCAGCCCGCTTTCACCAGATCCTGCCACGATGCTTTGGCATCGCCGAGGAGCATGCAGCAGATCGGGTAGGACTCAACTATTCATGCGGACTCAGCCCAGCGGGGAAATGATTGGCGCACCAAGAACGCCGTGGATTGATTCAGAAGAGCCTTCCCCGCTTGCCTTGCTGCCAGCATTCGGCACTTTGGCGGCCCTCATGGCTAAAAAATCTTCCTCCACTGGCATCTGTTACCTCGTCGGCTCTGGCCCGGGTGATCCGGGTCTGCTCACTCTCAAAGGCAAAGCCTGCATCGAAGCCGCCGACGTGCTGGTCTATGACTACCTGTGCAACCCCGAGATCCTGCGCCATGCCAAGCCTGACACGCAGCGCATCTATGTCGGCAAAAAAGCCGGCGCACACACGCTGCCACAGGAGGAGATCAACAAACTCATCGTCAAGCTCACGCATGAAGGGAAAATCGTCACCCGGCTCAAAGGCGGGGACCCGGTGCTCTTCGGCCGTGGTGCGGAAGAGGCCGCAGAGCTGGCGGAAGCCGGTGTGAAGTTCGAAATCGTCCCCGGCATCACCTCCGCCATCGCCGGGCCGGCTTATGCGGGCATTCCAGTCACGCACCGCTCCCACGCCTCCCAGCTCACCATTTTCACCGGCCACGAGGACCCCACCAAGAGCGAGACCTCTCTCGACTACGCCAAGCTCGCCGCGGCGGATGGCACCAAGGTCTTCCTCATGGGCATCGAGCGCATCGCCGAGATCACCGCGGAGCTCATCAAGCACGGCGCTGCCGCCGACACACCCATCGCCCTTGTCCGCTGGGCCACCACCAGCCGCCAACAGACCCTCGTCGGCACTCTGAGCGACATCGCCGAGAAAGTGAAGGCCGCCGACTTCAAAGCGCCCGCTGTGGCCGTCGTCGGTCCCGTCGTCACGGAGCGTGATGCCCTCAACTGGTTTGAAAACCGCCCGCTCTTTGGCAAGCGCATCGTCGTCACCCGCACCCGCCAGCAGGCCAGTGTGCTCAGCAAGCAACTCGCCGCACTCGGGGCCGATGTCATCGAGCTTCCCACCATCCGCATCGAGGAGCCGCAGAACATGCTCGAGTTCGGCGAGTCCGTGCAAAACTGCCACACCTACGACTGGATCATCTTCACCAGTCCCAATGGCGTCGAAGCCTTCTTCAAGATGTTCTACCAACTCTACAACGACGCGCGTAGCATCGGTGGGGCGCGCATCGCATGCATCGGCCCAGGCACGGCGGATAAGGTCAAAGAATACCACCTCACCGTTGATTTGATGCCCGAAAAAAACTTCGTGGCCGAAGGGCTCGTCAAAGCCTTCAAAGATCATCAAAACGTCGAAAACGTGACCATGCTCTGGGTCCGTGCGGCCGAGACACGCGAGGTCATCGCCAACGAACTCACTGGTATGGGTGCCATCGTCGATGAAGCCATCGCCTACCGCACGGTGGCCGAGCGGGATGACAATCTCGAAGCACTCATCCGCCTCAAAAACGAAGGCGCCGACATGATCACCTTCACCAGCGCCTCCACCGTCGAGCACTTCCTCGCGCTGAACGTCCCGCTGCCTGCCGACACTCAGATCGCCAGCATCGGCACCGTCACCAGCGCCGCATTGACCAAGCACGGCCTCAAAATCGACGTCGAAGCCAAGCCATCCACCATCCCCGGACTGGTGAAGTCCATCGAGAAGCATTTCGCGCGCTAATTATCTGGATCAAATCCGCCAAACCCGTCAGCATCCGCCGCCATGTTCTTAGCAGCCGCCACTTCCGAGTATTATCCATTCGTCGTCCTCGCCATCAGCGTGGCCTTCATCATCGTCGCCATCAGCAAGCTGCGCATGCATGCCTTCGTCGCACTGGTGCTCGCGGCCATGCTCGCAGGGGTGCTCACCAGCAAAGACACATGGGACATCGTGCAGAAGGACGGCAAGGTGAAGACGATGCCTCATTTGGTTGGCGTCGTGGAGATGGTTTCCAAAGGTCTGGGTGACACGGCGCGTGACATTGCCATCTCCATCGCCCTCGCGGCCATCATCGGCATGTGTTTGATGGAGAGCGGCGGTGCGGACAAAGTGGTGCGGCGCTTCCTCGCCTTCTTTGGCGAAAAAAAAGCCGGCTGGGCACTGCTGTGGAGCACCTTCATCCTCAGCGCGCCAATTTTCTTCGACACCATGTTCATGCTCATGGCACCGCTGGCCATGGCCCTGCGACTGCGCACGGGGAAGGACTACACGCTCTACATCCTCGCCGTCTGCTGCGGTGGCACCGTCACGCATTCCATGACCGTGCCGCATCCTGGGCCCGTCGCTGTCATCGGTGACCTCAATCTCAATGTAGGCGAGTCATTGCTCGGTGGACTCATCATCGGTGCCATCACCTGCACCTTCGGATTCATGGTCAGCAAATGGCTCAATGCCCGCACTGAAGTGCCTCTGCGTGAGTCCAATGGCCGCTCGCTCGCCGAGCTGCAAGGAGCCAGCGCCAAGCCCGAAAATGAGCTACCATCGTTCTTCTGGAGCATGGTGCCCGTCATCCTGCCCATCCTGCTCATCAGCCTGACCACCGTCTTCGAGCTAGCGCATCTCGCGGCGGCCAAAAATGCCAGTTGGGGCCTTTCCATGGTCAGCGCCCTCGGCGGCGAGCACAACTTCACCGCGATCCGCCAGTGGGTGGACTTCATCGGGCATAAAAACATCGCACTGCTCATCGGTGCAGCCATCGCGCTCGGCGTGCTGGCCAGACAGCGCCGCTTTGGCCTCAAAAAACTCGAAGACCTCGTCGGACCTCCGCTTGAGACCGCCGGCATGATCATCCTCATCACCAGTGCCGGTGGAGCCTTCGGTCTCGCCTTGCGCAGCGCGGGTGTCGGCGATGCCGTCAAAGCCCTCGCTCAAGGTTACAGCATCAATTTGATCCTACTCGGCTGGATCGTCGCCGCCGTCGTCCGCGTTGCACAAGGCTCCGCCACCGTCGCCATGCTCACCACCTCCGCCATCATGGCCCCGATGGTCGCTGCTGGCCAACTTGGCTGCCATTCTGTGTATCTCTTCACCGCCATCGGCTTCGGAGCCATGTTCTGCTCCTGGATGAACGACAGCGGCTTCTGGGTCGTCTCCCGCCTCAGCGGCATGACCGAAAAAGAAACCCTCCGTACCTGGAGCCTGCAACTCACCGCCGACTCCATCATCGGCCTGCTCGTCACCTTGACGCTGAGCAAGCTGCTGCCCCTGGTTTAGTCAGGGAATCCAGTGTTGGAACTCCCAGAAAGGCCACACCGCGCTTTGGCACGGCTTTCCATGTTCCGTGCCCTGTAGGCTTGACCCTTTCTCGTGCACCGCTATCCTCGTCGCCCCCAAACCCATTCTATCCTACACACCATGAGCCAAACCCACGAATTCCAGGCCGAAGTCAAACAAGTCCTCGATATCGTCATCCACAGCCTCTACACCGACCGCGAGATCTTCATCCGCGAGTTGGTCTCCAACGCGGCGGATGCGATGGAAAAGATGCGTCTCACCCAGCTCACGGAAAACGATGTCTTTGACGCCGCTGCCACGCTGGAAGTCACCATCACTGCCGATGAAGCCGCCCGCACACTCACCATCGCTGATCACGGCATCGGCATGACGCGTGCTGAATTGGTCGAAAACCTCGGCACCATCGCGCACTCGGGCTCGAAGGCCTTCGCAGCCGCTTTGAAGAACGCAGGCAAGCAAAATGATGCCTCGCTCATCGGTCAGTTCGGCGTGGGTTTCTACTCCGCCTTCATGGTGGCCGACAAAGTGGAAGTGCACACGCATTCCTGGCGCAACGATGGCGAGCACCTCATCTGGACCAGCGACGGTAGCACCAGCTACACCATTGATGAATCCGCAGATCAAGCACGCGGCTGCAAGATCATCCTCCACCTCAAAGAAGACGCCGCCGAGTTCGCCAAGACGCATCGTGTGAAGCAGATCTTGGAGAAATACTCCAACTTCGTCAGCTTCCCCGTCATCCTCGACGGCGAGCGCGTGAACACCGTGGAGGCCATCTGGCTCAAATCGAAAGACGGCATCACCGACGAGCAGTACACCGAATTCTACCGCTTTGCCTCGCACTCCTTTGATGACCCCAGCTACCGCCTGCACTTCCAGGCCGAATCACCCATCGCCATCAACGCGCTGCTCTTCACGCCGACGCAAAACATGGAATCCTACGGCATGGGCCAGATGGAACCCAACGTCGGCCTCTACTGCAAAAAAGTCCTCATTGACCCGAAACCCAAGAAGCTGCTGCCCGAGTGGATGCGCTTCGTCCGTGGCGTGATCGACAGCGAAGACCTGCCGCTCAACATCTCGCGCGAAAGCATGCAAGACAGCGCTTTGGTGCGCAAACTCGGTGACGTCGTCGCCAAGCGCTTGCTCAAACACCTCGACAAAGAAGCCGTCGAAGACCCAAAGAAGTACAACACCTTCTACAAGGACTTCAGCCGCTTCTTCAAAGAAGGCATCGCCACCGATCACACCAACCGCGACGCCATCGCCAAGCTCCTGCGCTATGAATCCAGCATGACCGAAGCCGGTGAGACCGTCAGCCTCACCGACTACGTGAAGCGCATGAAGGAAGGGCAGACCACCATCTACTACCAAGTCGCCACCTCACGCAGCACCATCGAAAGCGGCCCTTATGTCGCCGCATTCAAAGAAAAAGGCTTCGAAGTGCTCTACATGTTCGAGCACATCGACGAATACGTCATCTCCAGCCTCCACAAGTTCGAAGAGAAAGACCTCAAGTCCGTCAACGCCCCCGACATCGACCTCGGTGACGCCACCGGCGAAGGCGAAAGCCTCCCCGAAGCTGACGCCACCACACTGTGCGACTGGATCAAAGAACGTCTCTCCACCGAAGTCGAAACCGTCCGAACCAGCAAGCGCCTCGTCGGCTCCCCAGCCCTCGTGTTGACCCCTGAAGGCGAAATGAGCCCGCAGATCCGTCAGATGATGAAAGCCATGGGTAAAGACGGCGACATGCCCGGCAACAAAGTCATCTTCGAGCTCAACCCGCGCCATCAACTCATCCGCAACCTCGCCAAGCTCCAAAAAACCGACGCCGAAACCGCCGGCCTCATCACCGAGCAGATTCTGGACAACGCGCTGCTGAGCGCAGGTTTGTTGGATGAGCCACAGCGCATCATCGAGCGGACTCAGAAGCTGATGGAGAAGCTTTCGAGCTAAAGTAGCGCAGTTGGGTTCCAGCTGCATTTTACGAAGGGCGGGATTTATTCCCGCCCTTTTTACTGCTCGGATGCAGCAGATTTGTTCATCTCAATCATGTGCTCCAGCCTCGGACTCTCGTTTCTCCGAGCCATCTCGATGTAGGACGCGCGTTCTTCTGCCGATTTCAGCCGCCGGGGCAATCCGTAGAACAGCGGCCTATGATACATCCAGCCATCCAAAGATTCGCGAGGCTTTTCATCCCGCACGTCTTCGCTAGCCAGAGTGTATAAGGTTGCATGAAACGACTTTGGATACAGCACTGGTCCCGAACGCTCACCCCATCCAAGCGAACCCGCCAAGTACGGGCCAGAGGCATAAACCAACGCCAACATTGAAATGAGCCATCTTTTCTTCATAAAGATGAGTGTGCAGAATTTGGCTGGCAATTGCCACATTAGTTTATCGTTGAACAACCAACCCGCTGCACTACCACGACCACATGCTTCTCCGGCCACTGGTCATACTCTAGATGCCGGACGACACATTTCGCATCAGCGATGAGGCGGATGAGAGCGGGTAGGCCGGGAGTGGCGTGATACATGGGCACGCCCATGTGGTCGTTCTGAACCTCGCTCGGTTCATCGAGACCGCCTGTGGTCAGGATCATCACGCCGCCGGGAGCCAGCGCGCGCATGAGTTTTCTCCAAACATCTTCCTGCGAGATCAGCGGTACATGCCACACGCTGTCCCAGGCACTGATGAAGTCGTAAGCGAGTGCTGGTGTCCATTCACAGAGGTTGGCGTGATGGAAAACCACCTGCGGATGCCTCAGCCGCGCCAGACGCAGCATCTCCTCCGAAATATCCAGTCCCTCGATCTCAAAGCCGCGCTCGATGAGCAAGTCGATGATGCGCCCACTGCTACCGCAGCCAACATCCAGCGCCCTGCCCGGTTGCGAGACAAATGACAGCGCGCCCACATGCTGCGCGATACCATTCCCACTAGGAAAGTCCGCTCCGGCCCAATGCGCCGACAGAGCATCATAGCTTTGCGAAACTTCAGCAGGTTTCATGGCAGCGTTGCAGATGGGGATGGCAGGAGTGTTTCACGAAGGCGCGCATACGCCCCAACTGCGCCTAGGCAACCCAAATGTCGGCTTTGTCGCCTGTCGAAACGAGCATTCATGATGTTTGGACGCCATCGGCAGGTGAATACCGTTCACTTCTCGATTTGAAGGAGGTTCAGTAACTCTTGAGTTCCATTCCCACTGCTCGGCCCCACCTATCACATTCAACTCGATCATGCGTGGAAGAGACGAACTCTGAACCAGCGACTTGTTTCACCCCTCACTAGGCGTCAACGTGTACTCTCACCTTCCATCGCCCAACACTCCTGCCCATGACACTCCGCGAGCCTGAAATCGTCGAACTTTCCACTCCTTCTGGATCCATGCGCACGCTGGTGCTGCGACCTGCTGCGGAGGGGTTTTTTCCGGGGTTGTTGTTTCACTCGGAGATTTTCCAGCTCACGGCTCCGATCTGTCGCACGGCGGCTTCGCTGGCGGGTCATGGCTTCATCGTCGCGGTGCCAGAGATCTACCATGAGTATCTGCCTGCCGGGACGGTGCTGGCTTATGATCAGGCGGGCTCCGACACGGGCAACCAACTGAAGACCGAGAAGCCTCTCGCTGCCTATGATGCCGACAATCGTGCGGTGTTGGATTATTTGAAAAGCCACGCGGCATGCACTGGGCGTTTGGGTTCCTTCGGGCCATGCATTGGCGGGCATCTGACTTACCGTGCGGCTCTTCAGTCCGATGTTTCTGCGGCTGCTTGTTTTTATCCCACGGACCTGCACAAGCGCAGCCTCGGTGCCGGGCTGAATGATGATTCCCTTGCACGTGCGGCGGAGATCACGGGTGAGTTGCTGATGGTCTTTGGCCGCCAAGATCCGCATGTGCCTGCCGAGGGGCGCGCTTTGATCTACCAAACGTTGACCGCTGCAGGTGTGAAGTTCACCTGGCATGAATTCAATGCCGCTCACGCTTTCCTCCGTGATGAAGGACTGCGCTACGACGCGGAGCTTGCTCGTCAGGCGCTTGGGCTAACGGTCGATTTTTTCCGCCGTATCCTCACCGAGTAGCCATGCCTCAGCCATGGTGCGAATGCGCTGACGCATGTTGGTGAGGCCGTTGAGGCGTGTCGGCGACAATATTTTGGTGAATTGGCAGGCCTGCCAAATCTCTGGCTCAATGTTGGCGGCCTCGGAGGGCTCAACATCGCTGTATAAGTCACACAGCAGTGCTGCGAGCGCTTTGACCATGGGAGACTCGGTGTGACAGTCAAAACGAGTGCGACCATTCTCGCAAACTCCATGCAGCCAGACGCGAGAGACGCAGCCCGGGACGATATTGGCGTCAATCTGCTGCTCGGGATCGAGTTTCATCCGCGCGGCGTAACTGGTGATCGCGCCGAGGCGCTCGTGCACGTCGGGGATGAGGTTGAGGTCTTCGATGAGCGCCTGCTGTTTCGCAGCGAGGCTCATTTGATCTTGGCGAGGCGGCCTTTGCTCCAGGTGAGGGCCGTTTGAACGACTTCGTCACCTGCGGAGACTGGGGAGAGTTGCTCCCAGATGGCCACAGCCATGGCGAAGGCATCTTTGGCGGCGGCTTTTTGACCAGCCGACTCGCTGGTGTGACCGAGGATGCCGTAGAGCTGGCCAAGCTGCGTGATCCACATTTTTCGCTCAGGCGTGAGTTTAATGTCTGGCTGTGCCGTGACGAGTGCTTGCAGGCTTTCAACCGCCTGCTTGGCGATGGGCAATGCCGTGGCGGGCTTGGTGTCGGCAACAAGCTCGGCGTATTCACCGCGCAGTTTAGCGAGGAGGAACTGATAGCGCGCATTGGTCTTGTCGTCGGCGAGGATCTCGTTGACGAGTAAAATGGCATCCTGCTTTTTCTTGGCCGCCTCGCTAGCCGATCCAGCATCTCGAGCAAGTCCCGCGAGGGCACCGTAATTGCGGGCGAGGAGGTATTTGGGCTCCGCCCATTCAGGCAGCAGGCGATTGAGCTCCATCAGGATGGGCAAGGCCTGATTATGGGCTTCTTTGGCATCCGTTGCACTGTAGTGTCTGGCGATGATCTCAGCGAGTTCCGTGTATGCTTCAGCTAGAAGGAGTGCTTGATCCTGATTGCGCGGGCTGCTGCCCAAAACGAGCGCGCCCATGTCCTTCACAGCGTCGATGACGGTATCGAGTGCTTCTTGAATTTTACCCGCATCACGCTGGCTGATACCCTTGGCAAATTTAGCCCTCGAGAGGATGAACTTTTCATCACTAAGAAGCTCGGAGCCAATGGCCGTGGGATCAAGTATGGCTGGGATTTGCGCGAATGCTGCTTCAGAATCGGCAGTCTCGCCGTTTTTCAAAGAGCGCAGACCGTACTCAAGTGAAGCACGTGCGCATTCATTCCGAGCGAGCCGATTATGGGGATCGGCAGCCAGGCCGAGAGCGAGATTCGTCGTGGCATCTTTGAGCAGCTTGAGAGATTCGACATGGTTACCCTCTCGCGAGCGGATGTCCGAAAGCAGAAGGCTATAGCGGCCGAACCACTGCTGATACAACGGCAACTTTTCACCCTCTTTATTGCTGGCCATGAGCTCCTGCGCCTGCTCACGAGCTTTGGTGAGGAAAGTGATGGCCTGCGCGGTATCCTGTAGCTTGAGATGCAACTGACCGATGTTGCCGTAGGCACGCAGGCGCTCGACGCCGAGCTCAGGCATTGCCTCGAGAGCAGGCAGCCCTTTCATGCAGAAAGCGAGCGCTTCTTGCAGGCGGCCTTTGGAGAATTCGGCCTCCAATGAATTTCCAGTCGGTGTCTGCAGGAGCTGGGTGAGAAATTGATCCACCGCATTCTGTGAGTGCTGTAAATTGGAGTCAGCGACAGCCTTGGCATTGCGTGCGATATCACGCTCGCTTGTCGTCGTGGCGATGCGGTCCTCACGCGCGTCAATCTCGACTTTATGTGCCGAATTGATGTTGGATATCGTCAGCTCACTCTTTTGCGCACGCCGCAGTGTGACGAATGCATAGATGGTGGCCAGCAACAGCACACTTAGCAAGATGACGGACGTGGCTTGCAGTGTGAGCACTTTTTTTGCCTGACACACACGCTCCTGTACTGTCTGCTCACGTGACTCTTCGATCAGGAAATCGCTTTCGAGGATCTCAAACTCGCGCACGACTTCACGCAGGTCTGACCAACGTGCATTGGCATTCAGGTCTAGAGACCGCTCAATGATGTTACGGCGCCGCTCTTCCCACTTTGACTGTGCGGAGTGTGGCCAGGTAATTTTTGGCTGTGCACGCACCGCCGCGATGATGCTGGCACCATTCACTTGATACGCGTAGCCTGAAGCCGCCTGCTGCTGAGCCACAGCGATCTGCTCCTGCCAAGCATGGCAACCACGCGGCAGTGTGCCAGTGAGCAGACGATACGACAGCACACCAAAGCTATAGACATCCCAAGACGGTCCATAACCGGCGAAGACGCCATCGGGATTCTCAATTTGATCCGGGCAGAGATGGACAAGGTGATCCCCCAACTCGAGGTGATGAATTCCGCCGACCCACCCCTGTGCCATGTCACTGAGCCTGATGGAGGATTCGGCGTCGTCTTCCAGCAGCACATTGCATGGGCGCAGATTCCCGTGCGGCAGGCCGTACTTGTGCAGCCATGCCATGGCATCGGCTACTTCGTAGATATGACGCCAGGCTTGATCCGGAGGCAACCCACTGCAGACGGACTCCAGAGTGGGAGTCTGCCACAAACGACGGCCCTGGCTGTCCTTGATCATCACACCAACCAGCGGCATGACGCAGTAGTACGGACTTTTTTCGAAGTTGCATTCCTCCACTGGGAGAACACCACGATGATGAGGCATCTGTTGCAGCGCGCGGATGGCGGTGTTCAGCGCCTTGCGGTTGATCGCCATGCTGCTGAAGACTTTTACGGCGCAGGCTTTGCCATTGACAGCAACGGCGCGATACACTGCACCGCAACGCCCGCTACCCACGAGGTCCTGGAGTTCATGTCCGGCGATTTCAGGCAGGCTCATGCAGCGTTGGGTCGGGCGATAATTGGGCTGTAGGTTGGGAGGAAAGCGTCAGACTTGAAGGCCTGGTCGCGGTGGGGCACTAAAGATGGCCTTGGTTCGGCAATTCTCAAACTTGAAATGATCTGACGATGAAATTGCGTGTCATGAAGCTCGTCATCTTCATGCTGACTCCAAATGCGATACAAAAAAACCGCCCAAATCGACTTCCGCACGGAAATCCAAGCCATCTATGCGGAAATCGAACGTCGTCCCCTGCCCCGTGACTGCCAACTGCGCACCGGTTGCTGCCACTTTCGCCAAACCGGCAAAACTCCACTGCTCACTCTTGGGGAAGCGCTCTACTTGGCTGTTGGTGTACGAGCAAGCGGCCGCAAAACCCTGAAACCACATCCAGACGGGGCCTGCCCTTTACTCGGACGTGATGGCAAATGTACGGTCTACGCTCATCGACCCTTTGGCTGTCGCACTCATTTCTGTGAAGCCGCGGGCGGCATGTATCCGCGCAAACATGTGGCTGATTTGATTCAGCGCCTTGAGGCACTCGATGAAAAACTCGGGGGAGATGGCTCCAGGCCGCTTGAGGGTGCGGTGAGTGCAGTGCTGGCGGATTAGGACCTCCACACCCAATTAAGGCGCGGCAGCTTCTTTGGCCTGCGACTGACTTTCCGCGCTTAGCTTTGCCAGCGGATAGGATACCTCAGCGCCATTCGCTGGCATGCGGATGACGACATTTTCACCGTCCAGTCGCACAAAACCGGCACGGATGGTTTTGCCGTCGGTGTTGGTCCAACTCATGATAGGAGGCAGGCTTTTCTTGGCTGTGGTGGTGGCCACAGCAGGCTTGCCATCACTTTTCTCGAAGCTGGCACCCTCCACAATCCATTCGGTGATTTTCTTGATTTCACCTGGCGAGAGCTGCCCCTTCGGCGGCATGTGGTTTTTGCCTTCGTTGGTCATGACTTCGAGGAAGTGGCTCTCATCAGGCTTCCCAGGGCGGATCTGCGCCACATCGTTATCGGCGATGTCGAGCTTGAAGGTCTTCAAATCATCAAACACGAAGCCACCCTTCTTTTTCCCAGTCTTCTCGCTATGACACTCGTAGCAGTTTTCTTCCAAAATCGGTTGGATGTCTTTCTTGAAGTCCGCAGCGCTGATCCTGCCAAAGCTGGCTAGCAAAAAGCTCGCGAATAGGGTGTAGGTAACTTTCATGTCCGGGTGGAACGCGGCTAGGGCAGCTCAGCTTAGTTTTGCGATACTTTTTTTCCGTCAACGAGCAACTTCTCGAGCGCTGGGTCCGACTTCACGCCTTTTTTGATGGCTGCATCGTATTCAGCGCGGGCTTTATCCCACTGCGGCGGATCCCAGGTAGCGTAAAGTACAGCTAAATTGAAATGCGCGTCGGCAAAATTGGGATCGATCGCCAGCGTGGACTTAAACTCACGCTCTGCACGCTCCACGAGACTCAGCTTAGCGGCGACTACGCCAAGATAGTGGTGGGCGCTGGCATTTTGCGTGTTCTTGGCCAAGCTCTTTTCAAAGGAAGTCATGCTCTCCTTCCAGCGCTCTTGCTTGAAGTAAGTCACCGCGATCGCATACGAGGCTGAATCATTGTCCGGCTCAAAGGCCAAAACTTTTTGCAATGCCGCTTCCGATTCCGCATACTTGGCCTCACGCTGATGCGTCACGCCCAAGCCAATAAGTGCAGTGATATTCTTCGGTTCAGCACGCAGGGCATCCTCGTATGCTTTTGCAGCCGCAGAGAAATCACGGTTCGAGTAGGCTTCATTCGCCCTCACCAGCAAAGCATTCACCGAACCAGGAAAGGGCTTGGCTGTTGCAGCAGCCGTGCTGGCCGCATCAGGTTTGGCACTTGCAGCGATCAGTGTGACCTGTACACCATTGGAACCGATTAATTCCTTCGCGGCAGGGTCTTTAAACAGCTTCTCTTCATCTGGGCTTAACGTCATGCGCGCGCTCTTAAGCACTTCGACCTGCTTGATGAGATCCGCCGAGGCGTTCTCCATTTTGGACAACTCCGCGATGACCAGTTCCTTCGCCGTCTGCTGTCGGTTTTGCATGCGGAGTTGGCGCATGATGATGTTGCGCAGCATTTCGTTCTCCTCGGTGATCAGGGCGTTTGGCTCACTACCTGCAGGCATTTCCTTCAACTCCTTCAACTGACGAGTGAGGTCCGCTACCTGCGTCTGGAATGTTGCGCTCTCCTGCCGCAGTGTCGTCAATTGCCCCTGCAATGTAGTGAGTTGACCGCGCAGTGTGGCGATTTCTTGATCCTTGCGCGTCGAGTCTGCCTGCAGTGTTGCCACCTGCTTCTGTGCCTCGCCAAGTTCCTTTCGGAGCCGCTCATTTTCGGCGATGAGCTTCTTCATTTCGCCACTGCCAGTCTTCTTTCGAATGTCCTCCATTTCGATCTTCATGCCCAGCACACTAGCAGTGGCAGCATCACGCTCCTTCACCGACGTATCGCGGGATTTCATCGCTTCATCACGCTCCTTGAGCAATTTTTCGCGTTCAGTGCTCAATTTGTCACGCTCTTGCTGCATGGAGTTGAGGCTTGTCGTAGCCGTGGCGAGCTTTTCATTCGCAGCCTTCTCTGCCTGCTCAGCCGCAGTAAGTTTTTTTGCATTCTGCTGAAGTTGCATGTCGAGCTCCGCCCGCTGCTTCATCAAGCCATCGAGTTGGTCCTTTGCCGCGCGGCCTGCCTCCACTTCAGTCTGCATGGAGAGGACGGCCTGCTCCAGTGCGACGGATTTTTTCGATAGCGTTGTTTTTTCCTGTGTCACCCTGGTGATCTCACCAGAGGCCCAGTCATGCCAGGTTCCCCACTTGCTCAGATCGAGCTGCATCTGGGAGTTGTCGGCCTCGAGTTGGAGGATCTTTTGCTTATTCATGTCCTCCCACTGCTTCAACCAATCACCAAGGGCAGGCACTTGACCCGTGCCAGCACCCGAGGGCAAATTCGGAGCCACAGGGGCCTGATTCTGCGGCATCACATTTGCCGGAGGTGGACTTGCAGGCGTTTGTGCTGGTGCTGTCGCTGCGGCAGCCGTCGCATCCTTCGCAGCCTGTTTCATCATGCCCGACTCGATTCGTGCCAGCGCCGTCTGGATATTGCGCTGGCGATTCGTGCGCATCTCCACCTCGTAAGTCGGGTAATTTTTCTCGATGTTGTCAAAGATCGCCGAAGCCTCTCTAAATCGAGCGGAGGCAAGTGGTAGATCTCCAGCCTTCTCCAGACGAGTCGCTTCATTGTTGAGCACGAATCCACGATAATAAAGGTCCGAGACCTCACTGACAGAGCCGGTGGCCTGCGCACGCGCGGTCGGCTCACCCGTGAGGGAGGCGATCACGAGCAAGATGGCGGGAAGGAGACGTTTCATGGATTTTTTGAGGGTGGGGGGCGGATATTACCGCTTTCCAACGATTTTGGCAATGGGCTTGGCAAAAACGGGGCTCACCCACGCCGCTGCCGCAGCACAGCCACCCAGCGGTCCACCGACTTCCCTGGCGCATCTTTAAGCGCACGGCTCTCTTTATTGCGCCGGTTGCTCACCACCTCCATGCCCAGCGACTCCAGCGCACGCAGCGCCAGCCGGTGCTCGACATCAAAGTAACTCGTGATCACCAACATCCCGTCTGGCCGCAGTTTGGCGATGCCTTGATCGAAAATCTTCTTCCACAGCTCCTGTCCGTGCCAAAAATTTTGGTGGCGCATAAACACCATGTTGAAGTCATCCCCCAGCTCCTTGTGTTCATCGATCTTGGTGGCGTCTTCGATTAAAAACTTGGCCGGCAGATGCCCATGCGTCTCGCGCGCCTGCCGGATCTCCCGGATGCGGATGTCCGCGCCAATCATTTCCACTTCTCCGCCCTTCGTAAGCTCTGACCCCACCTGAATGAGGGTTTCCGCTTCATCACAGCGCCCACAGGCCAGATTGAGAATGCGCATGTCCTTCTGCTGCGCCGCCGACAAATGCGGCGTCAGCGAGTCATGCAGAAGCGTTTTGAGCTTCGACATGTCTTCAGCGATGGAAGGTGGCTGCTTCATGGGATGAATACGGTTTTTTAGCTCCAGTATGCTCAAATGGCAACATTGGCCTCCCTCTCTACTTCAATCCAGCCTCGAAAACACACCCGCCGCAGCTTTTACGGAGATGCTCTGATTTGTAGCGTAGGCCTTCGCAGCCGCCATGCGGATCTCGGCTCGTGTTCCGCCACGCAGCCAGACGTCCAGCGCATCGCGCAGCAAGAAAGCGCCTGGATACATGAGTTGCTCCGTCGTGAGCACTGGACGCACCTTGAGGGCTTCCAAATGCGGCTTGAACATGAGCCGGCTCACGCAGCACAAGATGATCACGTCCGTGGGCGGCGAGGCGGAATCAAGAACAGACACTGCCACCGGTGCATCCATCAGCCCATTGTGACCGACGAAAGCCGTCAGGTCGCTTTTGCGATCACGTAGATTCGCCAAACAAGCCACCAAGCACTCGTGGATGTTCTTTCCCCGCCACGCTTCCGCCACCAGCACGCAATCCTTTGTCGCATGCCGAAAAGTGCGGCGCTCAATGATCTCGGCTGTTGGATTGGCCTCCGCTTTCTCCAGCTTCCACGACTTGCTGCGCGCAAAGATCGCCTTAAAGCCCTCCGAGTTCCCCCAATACAAGTTCAATTCGGCATCATCGCCGTTGCCAATCTTCGCAGGCACCGGCGCGATGCCCTGAGTAGCATTGTCCGCAAGCGCGACAAAGACATGGATGCGCTTCGTCTGTGCAACGGCTTGGCTGATGCAAGCGAGCCAACAAAGACAGACGACAATGCAAGCTGACCTCATGACATTCGCTTAAAACTTCAATTCCTCGCCAAAAATCATCCGCGCGGCCTGTGCGACATCTTTGTCGCCGCGTCCGGAGAGATTCACGAGGATGATTTGATCTTTGCCCATCTTCGGAGCCACCTTGCTGACTTCGGCGATGGCGTGACTGCTTTCCAGCGCGGGGATGATGCCTTCGACTTGGCTGAGTTCTTGGAAACCAGCGA
The DNA here is from genome assembly GCA_031411715.1 of Verrucomicrobiaceae bacterium. Lineage (GTDB taxonomy): Bacteria > Verrucomicrobiota > Verrucomicrobiia > Verrucomicrobiales > Verrucomicrobiaceae > Prosthecobacter. The sequence continues at coordinate 16,646 of JANOBP010000548.1, forward strand.
GCGCTTCAGCATCGGTGGCGTAGTTGTAGGTCACACGGCCTTCATCGTGCAGCCAAGCGTGCTCTGGCCCGATGGCAGCGTAGTCGAGACCGGCACTGACGCTGTGAGTGAGCTCGATCTGGCCATCGGCATTCGCGAGCAGCCAAGTCTTGGTGCCTTGCAGCACACCGAGGCGACCTCCTTGGAAGCGCGCGGCGTGACGTTCTGGAATGATGCCGTCGCCACCGGCCTCCACGCCGGTCATGCGCACTTCCGTGTCATTCAAGAAGGGATGAAACAGGCCGATGCTGTTGCTACCGCCACCGACGCAGGCCACGAGCAGGTCAGGCAACCGCCCCTCACGCTCCAGGATCTGACGGCGTGCTTCCACGCCGATGATGCGGTGGAAATCACGCACGATCATCGGGAAGGGATGCGAGCCGAGCGCGGAACCGAGAATGTAGTGCGTGCTATGCACATTCGTCACCCAGTCCCGCATGGCTTCATTCACCGCTTCCTTCAGCGTGGCCTGTCCAGCCGTCACTGCGACGACTTTGGCCCCCAGGAAACGCATGCGAGCCACATTGAGCGCCTGGCGCTCCATATCGACCTTCCCCATGTAAATCACGCACTCCATGCCGAAGCGCGCACACACGGTGGCAGTCGCCACGCCGTGTTGTCCGGCTCCGGTTTCCGCGATGATGCGTTTTTTGCCGAGACGCTGAGCTAGCAGGATCTGGCCGAGGGCGTTGTTGATCTTATGCGCGCCTGTGTGGAGCAAATCCTCACGCTTCAGGTACACTTTCGCGCCACCCATCTTTTCCGTCCAGCGCTCGGCAAAATACAACGGCGTCGGGCGTCCGACGTACTCATGCAGCAGGCGATCGAGTTCCTTTTGGAAAGCCGGGTCCGCCTTCGCCTTTTCATAATGATCGGCCAGCTCGGTCAGTGCCGCCATGAGTGTTTCCGGCACGAACATGCCGCCGTATTTGCCGAAGTGGCCGTGGACATCAGGGAGGACTGGAAGGGTGCGTGCAGACATGGTTTGGGGCGGAAGACTTGCAGTGCGGAAGCGCATGAGACAAGAAGAAATCCGGCTCCATGCGACCTGCGCTCAGAATCTTCATTCGACATTCATCATTCGACATTCGTCATTGTTTGGATGCAAGCCGCCCGCCAATACGCCTTTTTTGACCTCGATCACACGCTCTTACCCTTCGACACCCAGGCGCTGTTTTGCAATTACGTGCTCAAGCGTCAGCCGTGGCGCATTTTCTTGCACAGCATCTTCATTCCCGTGGCCCTCGCTCGTGCGTGCAAGCTTGTCAGCACCACCACGGCCAAGCGCGCCTTCAACGCCTACCTCTGGGGCATGCCCACTAGCAAACTGCATTCACTCGCACGCGAATTTGCGCAGATCAGCGTGGATCGCTGGACCTACCCCGAACTGCGTGCCGAAATGCTACGCCACAAGCATCAGCACCGCATTCTCGTGCTCAACACCGCCAGCCCGGACTTCTACGCGCATGAAATCGCCGACTCGCTCGGCTTCGCGTACTGCATCGCCACACGCTTCAACATCGGTGAGTCCATGCCGCTCATGCCCGAGCTCCCGGTTGGCAACAACAAGCGCGACGCCAAAATCACCGCCATGTGCGCCCACGTGCCCGGCGTGCTCGAATTGACCGACGCCGAGCGCGCCAAGTGCTGGAGCTACTCCGACAGCCATGCCGACCTCCCATTGCTCGAGTTCACCGGCAATCCCGTCACCATCCATCCCACGAAAATCCTCGCAGCCACCGCCCGCGAGCGCGGTTGGCCCATTTTGAAGCCCGCCCGGCCCTACGGCACGCGCTGGGGCAATGTCGTCCACATGCTCCTCCAAATCTGTGGCCTGCATCCCGAGTGACTGCGCCCTTGCTCATGCCGCAGGTCCATCTATGATCCGCGCACGTTTTTCTGGCACCCGTAGCTCAGTGGATAGAGCAGCCGATTTCTAATCGGCCGGTCGCAGGTTCGATCCCTGCCGGGTGCGCCATTCTTCTGCACCTTATGGAGTAAGGCGGATATTCTTCATGACAATGTCTGACATTTCCGCCGATTGGCCTCAAGCCGCTGCCGCCAAGGCACAGGGCTTGATGCGGTCGAGAACACCGCGCATTTCGGCCTCGGCTTTCTGCTGCTCATAGTGGGATTGGAGGTTCAGCCAGACTTCCGCCGGCCATGCGAAGTATCGGGATAGCCGCAGAGCGGTGTCAGCCGTAATAGAGCGTTTACCCTTAACGATCTCATTGATGCGGCGGGGCGGCACGCCGATGTCATTGGCGAGGCGGTACTCGGACAGGCCCAGGGGCACGAGGAAATCCTCGCTGAGAACTTCACCTGGATGGATGGGTGTATGCTTTTTCATGTTGAGAGAGGGTTTAATGATAATCGACGACTTCAACCTCACGCGGCCCTTCTGACTCCCAGCGAAAGCAGATGCGCCATTGGTCGTTAATGCGGATAGAGTGGTAACCTTTGCGTTCGCCCTTGAGGGCTTCCAGCCGGTTGCCCGGCGGTGCGCGGAGTTGGAGCAATTCCGTGACCGCATGGAGCTGGGCCAGCTTCCGCAAGGCCGTCCGCTGGATGGCTGGCGGAAAGGTGCGGACTTTCTCCAGTCGAAACAGGCGGGCGGTGTCGTCGCAGGCAAAAGAACGTATCATGCATTGAGGTGTCTTCATGATAACGTGTGGCGTTATGGGAGGCAAGAGGGAAGTGCTGAGGCGGTGATGGGTTCTGGTCCTCATCTTGGCGCTTCCGTTCCTACTGCGCAGTCTCGGGCTGAAGCATTTGTGAAACCATGTCCGGGTGCATAGCGATCTCGATTTGAATGTCTGCTATGCGCACGTCCTGCCGGGTGCGCCAAATTGAGAAGTACCCCCGACCGGACTCGAACCGATAACCAAGGAATTATGAGTTCCCTGCTCTAACCATTGAGCTACAGGGGCAAATGGAATGACGAATCCAGAGCCGAGCGCTGCGAGACAGACGGCCAAAGGCAGCCCGCAGGGAAGCGCAGCGCATCAATGACGAATGACGAATGTCCGTCAATCCATCATTGTCCTGCATCGCAGAAGATTTCACGCGATCCAGTTCTGGAGCGTCTTCAAATCCCGCACATGCGCTGCACGGAACTCCTTCAGCACGGCGGGATCGCTGGCCTTGCCTTCAAGGTATTCGAGGTGAAGCGAAATCGGGCCGGTGTAGCCGGTTTTCATGAGCATCTTGCCATACGCGGGGTCCACCTGGCCTTCGCCGAGTGGCACGGTGACGAGCTTGCGGCCGTCCCATTTGAAGTCCTTGAAGTAAGCCGCGCCGATGTGGTCTTTGACGAGGTTGAACTCCAGCGGCCAGGATTTCCCGCCCTCGCAGGTGGCGTGCAGGATGTCGAAGGCAAAGCTGAAGTCTGCCGCCGGATACTCCCGCATGATCGAGAAGATGTCCCACACGGCCGCGCCGAAGTAATCCTGCCCGCTGTGGTTCTGAAACATCGGCTGGATGCCGATCTCTTTGCACAGGGCCACGAGGTCCTTGATCTTTGGCCGCACGGCCTGGAGCTGCTCCCAGATGGGCTGCTTGAGGTCATACTTGTAGTAGTTCATGCGGAAGCGCTTCACGCCCAGCTTTGCCGCTGTGCGCAGGATTTCCTCCGTGCGCTGCTCCGCGCTCACCTCGTTGATGCCGGAGGTCATGATCATGAGTTCGAGGTTCTGCTTCTTGAGCGCCTCCACATACTTCGGCAGTTCATCCACGACCTTTTCTGGCTCGATGTGCCCCTTGGGCCGGATCGGCGACTCCACACCATCAAAACCTGCCTCCGCACCCAAACTGGCGATCTCATCAAAGCTCAGCCCTTGCAGGTGCTTGGTGAAAAAGCAGATCTTGTTCTTCGATTTCGGCGTTTCCGCCATCAACGGAGCTGTAATAGCCAAAGACGAGAGGTTGCGAAGAAAAGTGCGGCGTGTGTTCATGAGTCAACTTGAACGCAGCCGCCCGCTGCTCTCCTTCACCCATCATGCATTCACTCTCCGGCCAAAACATCGTCATCATGGGCGGCACCACCGGCCTTGGCTTATCTGCGGCAAAAAAACTCGTCGCTGCCGGAGCGAACGTCGTCGTCACCAGCCGCACGCAGGCCAATGTGGATGCCGCTTTGGCCGAACTCGGCCCGAACGCCCGCGGTTTTGCCGCCGATGCTGCCACGCCGAAGGCCGCCGAGCGTGCCGTGGCCATGTTTGATCGACTCGATGCCCTCTACCACGTCGCCGGCGGCAGCGGACGCAGCCAAGGCGACGGCCCTCTTCACGAAATGACAGACGATGGCCTCGACTATACCCTCGATCTAAATTTGAAGTCCGTCGTGCTCTCGAATCGCGCCGCCATTCGCCAATTCCTCAAGCAAGGCACCGGTGGCGTCATCCTGAACATGGCGAGCGTGCTCGGTTACTCGCCCTCGCCGAAGTTTTTCGCCTCCCACGCCTACGCCGCCGCGAAAGCGGGCATCATCGGCTTCAGCAAATCCATCGCCGCCTACTACGCTCCGCAGAACATCCGCGTGAACGTCATCGCTCCCGCCCTCGTCGAGACGCCCATGTCCATACGCGCCGCCACCAACGACGACATCATGTCCTTCATCAAAACCAAGCAACCCCTCGATGGCGGCCGCATCGGCCATCCCGAAGACTGCGATGCCGCTGCGCTCATGCTGCTCTCCCCCGATTCCAAATTCATCACCGGCCAAGTCCTCGCCGTAGATGGCGGCTGGACCGTCTCTGAAGGCCAATCTCATGAATTCTAACCGCTGATAAGACGCTAATTTGACGCTGATAAAATTCATTATTAGCGTCATGTCAGCGTATCATTAGCGGTTTAAAAACTGCCCCAACTTGAAACCTGAAACCTGAAACCTGAAACTTTAAACCTCGCCGTCGGCATCGACCTCGGCGGCACGAACATCAAGGCCGCGCTCGTGGACACCCAAAGTGCCCGCGTCATCACCACGCTCTCGAAACCGACCCGCGATGGTGAATTCGAAGACAACACACCGCGCTTCGCCATCACCGTGCGTGAGATCGTTCGTGAATTCGAAGCGCAGGCAGGCCAAAAGCTCACCGTCGGCCTCTCCGCGCCCGGTTTGGCCAATCCGAACGGCCAATGCATCGACTGGATGCCTGGACGCATGCACGGCCTCGAAAAGTTCGACTGGTCCGCCTTCCTCGAACGCGATTGCCGCGTGCTCAATGATGCCCACGCTGCCTTGCTCGGCGAAGTCTGGGCCGGAACTGCAAAGAATTGCCGCGATGTCTTCATGCTCACCCTCGGCACTGGCGTCGGTGGTGCGATTTACACTGGCGGACGACTTCTCACCGGCAAGATCGGTCGCGCTGGACATCTCGGCCACGTCAGCACGGATACGAATGCGCCGCGTGATGACTTCAACACGCCCGGCAGCCTCGAAGACGCCATCGGCAATCAAACCATCGTCATTCGCGGCGAGGGCCGCTACGCCACCACGCACGCGCTTCTGGATGCCTACGCCGCAGGCGACGAACACGCTCAAAGAGTCTGGCTCACCTCCGTCCGCCACCTCGCCACCGCCATTGCTTCATTGATCAACGTCCTCGACCCCGAACTCATCATCATCGGCGGCGGCATCGCCACCGGTGCGAAGGAGCTTCTCTTCAAGCCACTCCAACAAGCCCTCGACGACTTCGAATGGCGACCCGGTGGAAATCAAGTCCGCGTGGTGCCTGCGATGCTCGGTGACAACGCAGGCTGCCTCGGCTCTGTTTTCAATCTTCTTAACCGCTAATAAGACGCTGATTTGACGCTAATTTCAGAATCCCATATCAGCGTCCCATTAGCGTCTAATCAGCGGTTCAAAAATCTCATTTCCCCATGACTCCAGCCCTCCAATACCTCGAAGCCAGCCAAGGCCTTCTCAATCGCGTCCGTGATCAGCTTCCACTCATCCAACAGACCGCCGACATGTTTGCCAAGACGATCCTCGCCGGACAAATGGTCCACGTCTTCGGCTCAGGCCACAGCCGCATCCTTGTGGAGGAAATGTGGCCGCGATATGGCTCATTCCCCGGCTTCAATCCCATCGTCGAACTCTCGCTGACCTTCCACAACCTCGTCGTCGGAGCCAACGGCCAACGGCAGGCCATGTTCCTCGAAAACGTCAGCGGTTTCGCGAATCGCATCCTGCGCAACTTCGATCTCATGCCCGGCGACAGCGCCCTCGTCATCTCCAGCGGTGGCTGCAACGTCGTCCCCGTCGAAATGGCCGAGGAATTCCAACGACGCGGTGTCAAAGTCGTCGCCATCATCAGCACCACGCACAGCGAAGCTAGCATCAGCCGTCATCGCGATGGCAAAAAGCTTCAGGACTTCTCCAACATCGTCCTCGACACCGGCGCACCCGTTGGCGATGCCATGATCAAGATCGAAGGCCTCGAAACACCCGTGGCACCCGGCAGCACCGTCGGCGGCTGTCTTCTCGTGAACGCCATCAAAGCCGAGGTGGCAGATCGTCTCACGAAAGCCGGCCAGCCACCGAAGGTTCTCACCGCCGGAGCTGTCGTCGGAGCCGAGAAGGCCACCGAGCTGTTTGAAGCCGCGTATGACGAGCACGCGCGGCGGATTGCGAAGTATTATTCTGGCATAGGCCTTCCAAGCGCGTAGCGCTGCTCACAACAATAGCCGTGGGTGAAACCCACGGACACGCGTGCCCCAACCCATTTTTCAGTTGAACCGCGTAGCGGTGACACGAACCATCCAAGCCACCCAACGTCACCGTCATGGCAAACACCTACACGCAGATTTTGTATCACATCGTCTTCTCCACGAAGGGGCGCGCGCTCGTTTTGCATCCCGACCGCCGCGAGGAGCTGTTTCGCTACATCTGGGGCATCCATCAGGGGCTGCAATGCCATCTCTACCGCGTCAATGGCATGGAAGACCACCTTCATATCCTCACGTCCCTGCATCCATCGCTCTCACTCTCGAACTACATGCGCGAATTGAAAACCGGCACCAGCCGATGGATCAGCAAAGAGGGCATCTTCCCAGGCTTCACCGGCTGGCAGGACGGCTACGGTGCCTTCACCGTTTCCATGCGTGAAAAAGACGCCGTGATCCGCTACATCAAAGACCAGCAGACTCATCATCAACAAACTGGCTATTTGGATGAATACCGCCGTTTGCTGGAAGAGGCGAAAATCCAATACGACGACCAATACATCGCGGGGTGATCGTGCATGACGTGTTCGGCGGTTTGTATCACCGCTACGCGGTTCACGGCATGATTATGGTGGGCATTCGTTCCGTGGGTTGCACCCACGGCTATTGCTGTGACAGCCCTACGGGCTTAGTTAGATTGCACCTTCCCGCCGCATCGGTTGTTCTTTGCGGCTCCTACATGGCATGGCGGTCTCACATGGCGTTTCATGGCACCTCATGAAATCCCAACCACTTCGCACCTCGGTCATTGGCAGCTATCCGTTTCCAGGCTGGCTCGAATTTTCCGCTCAGCACCTCAGTAGCTTCGGAACGGCCGACATCGCCGAAATGCAGGACGACGCGGCGCAGGTGGCCATTCAGGATCAAATAACCGCCGGGCTCGATGTCATCACGGATGGCGAGCAGACGCGTTTTGACTTCAATCTGAGCTTCTACGGCTTCATCGAGGGCATCGCGCTCGAACCGGCCAGTCCGCGTCGCTTTGGACCGCCTGCGCATGATCAGCGAGGCAAGCATGAGATCGTTGGCGAACTGCGTGCACCGCGTGGACTCGGCGTGGTGGAGGAATTTCTGCGTTTGAAACGTCTAGCGGCACAAACTGGCAAGAGCCTCAAAGTTTCCGTCCCCGGCCCCTACACGCTCAGCGGCCGACTTTCGCCGAATGAACGCTACAAGGACCGCTACGCCATCACCGAGGCCCTGCTGCCCATTGTTCACCAAGAGATTGCCGACCTCGTCGCCGCGGGCGCGGAGGAAATCTGTGTCGATGAGCCGAGCATGAGCTGCTACGGCTACCGCGAGGACACGAAGCGCTTCGTGGATATCTTCAACCGCACTGTGGCCAGTGGTTACGGCAAGACGCGTATCTGCACGCACCTCTGCTTCGGCAATTTCAAAGGCCATCCCGTCGGCTGGCGCAAGTATGCGCCGCTCTTCCCCGCCTTCCTCGATCTGCACTGCGACGAGGTCCACGTCGAGATGGCGAACCGCGAATACGCCGAGCTTGAGGTCATCAAACCGATGGCGGAACGTTACGACGTGGCTGTGGGCATCATTGACGTGAAGAGCTACCACATCGAAACGCCCGAGCAGATCGCCGATGCCGTGCGTGCGTGTTTGAAGCATGCACCTGCCGACAAACTCGTCTTCGCCCCCGACTGCGGCCTCTCCCAAACCGCCCGCTGGGCCGCGAAGAAGAAGCTCGCCAGCATGGTGGCTGGCGTGGAGATCGTGAAGCGCGAACTCGGACTCGTCTAGCTCTCGAAGTAGGTGTAGCCACGCAGGCCAGCCTCAAAGCTTTCCATGATCTCGCGGCGCTCGGTGGCGGTGATGCGCTTGGTGTGGACGGCGTTTTCGGCGAGGTTGCGGAAGCGGGAGAGCATGTCTTTGGGATCGTACTCGACGTAGGTGAGCACTTCGGAGACGCTGTCGCCTTCCAGTTCGGTGTATTTGACCTTGCCGCCTTCAATATGGACGGAGACGACGTTGGTATCGCCGAGGAGGTTGTGCAGGTCGCCGAGGGTTTCTTGATAGGCACCGACGAGGAAGATGCCGAGCATGTATTCCTCGCCCTTTTCGATTTCGGGGTCGTGCAATGGCAGGCTGTTGCGAATGCCGTCGGAGAGCGCGAATTTGTCGATCTTGCCGTCGCTGTCACAGGTGATGTCGGAGAGCACGGCATTGCGCGTGGGCTTCTCCTTGAGGCGATGAATCGGCATCACGGGGAAGATTTGGTCGATGGCCCAAAGATCTGGCAGGCTCTGGAACACGCTGAAGTTGCCGTAGTAGTAGTCGGTGAGGATGGCCTCAAGGCGCTCCATCTGGGAGCCGTCGTGGTCACATTTTTCGCGCATGCTGGCGATCCAGGTGAGGATGTCCCAATACAGCTCTTCGCCATGCGCACGCTCACGCAGGTTCACTTTGCCGTAGTTGAATTCGGTGCGTAGTTTGTCGCGGTAATAGACGGCGTCGTTGTAGATCTCCTGAAGGCGATCACGGCTGGTCCTGGCGGCGTTGCGTGTGGATTCGACACGCAGCTCATGCAGATTGCGCAGCAGCGCGGGGGATTCCTTGTCGATCTCGATCTCGCTGATGCACTTGCGCGGCTCAAAGCGGTTGATGTCGAGGATGTTGATGACCAGCACGCTGTAGTAGGCGACGATGGCGCGTCCGGACTCGGTGATGATGTCCGGGTGAGGCACGCCAGCCTCGGCGGTGACTTCTGAGATGGCCTCGATGATGTCGGCGCAGTATTCTTTGGTGCCGTAGTTGCTGCTGGCGGCGGAGGCTCCTTTTTGACCGTCGTAGCTGATGGCCAGGCCACCACCGAGGTCGAGGATGCCCATGCGCGCACCTTCTTGCACGAGGCCGACATAGACGCGTGCGGCTTCATTCACCGCCTGGCGGATGGCACGGATGTTGGGGATCTGCGAGCCCTGATGGTAATGCAGCATGCGCAGGCAGTCGAGCATGCCTTCTTCACGCAGGTGATCGACGACGTGCATGAGCTGGGAGATATTGAGCCCAAAGACGCTGGCATCTCCGCCGCTGCCGCTCCAGTGGCCGGCGCTTTCGGTGCCGAGGCGGAAGCGCACGCCGAGGGTGGGCCGCACGCCCATTTTTTTGCAGCGTTGCAGGATCAAGTCGAGTTCCGTGGGCATCTCGAGCACGAGGATGACCTGGAGGCCCATTTTTTGGGCGTAGAGCGCGAGATCGATGAATTCTTCATCCTTGTAGCCATTGCAGACGATGTAGGCCTCCGGGTCATGCATGTAAGCCAGCGCGGCGATGAGCTCTGGCTTGCTGCCAGCTTCAAGGCCGTAGTGATACTTGCGACCGTAGCGTGTGATCTCCTCGATGACCTCCTGCTGCTGATTGACTTTGATGGGATACACGCCGCGATAGACGCCTTGATATTTGCCTTCCTTGATCGCGGAGGCGAAGCCCTCATTCAGCTCATCAATGCGCCAGCGCAGCAGATCACCGAAGCGCATGAGCACTGGGAGCTGCGTGCCGCGCTCACGCAGGCCTTTGACGATGGAGGCCAGTGACACGGCCTTCTTCTTCAAGCCATCTTTGAGATTCACCACGACCTCGCCCGTTTTGGAGACATCAAAGTAACCATGCCCCCATTCGCGGATGCCATAGAGGTCAGCGGAGTCTTCGGTGGACCAAGCGGGTGCTTTCATTTCAGGGGTGCGTGCGGTGGATGAAGTTTTCAGGGCCGCGATTATGGGGGCAATTCTGGAAATGCAAAGCGACAATCCGCGCTCAGTCTGGTGTGCGTTTGCGGAACGCGAACGGGAGATAGAGCAATGTGTAAACCACCAAACCAAGCACCATGGCACTGAGGTTATGCCAAGGTTTGGCTCCAAGGTGGTCAAAGAGACTGGCTTGGATGGGTTTCTCACACTGAAAGGCGAAATTGGTGCTGAAGACCCAATTGAACACCGCAACCACGGCATACCACAGCAACGAGAATGCAAACACCCGAGTCACGGCTCCGGCTTCCGGCGGTTTTTTCATCGCCGTCACCACATAAATCGCCGCGATGGGCACACCGCCATGCATGAGGAAAAACAAGAGGAAGCGCGGATCAGGAAACTCGTGAATCAGCGCCGGGGTGATAAGTCCCTGCAAAGTGCCGGCGATGCCAAAGAAATACACCACCGCACACCAAAACCTCCGATGCGTCCAAAGCGCCAGACCACCCGCGATCGCCGCGATGTCGCAATACTGAAGTGGCAATGCCGTCTGCGCGGTGAGAGAGCCGCAGGAGACATGCACGATGAGTCCCAACGGATACAAAGACAGCAGCACACTACCAAGCACACGCTCCGCCGTTACTCTGAACGATGTGCGCGCTAAAAGGAGCATCGCCACGAGCGCCACGACCACCAAACAAAGAACGACTTGGTGCGATGTGCTGTAGGGATGAAATGCGGGGACGACTGAAGGCATGGGTGAAAGATGGCACGCTGACCTAGTGCATGCCAGATGCTTTGTGCGCGAGAGCCTGCCGCAAGGAGAAAGCAAGACCCGCGACCACTTCCATGGCCAACAATCGAACGGAGAGCTTGTGTAGGCCTGTCCGATGTGGATAAAGTCGGAATGCCAAATGTGGAATGCCGAATGACGAATGCTTGGTTCAAGCGAAACACGCTTTGGACAATCGTCATTCTGTCATTCGCCATTCGGCATTCGGCCCACTGCCATCCTGCGGATCAAAGTGAGATGCGTGTGCGGCCAGCACCGCATCAGTTGGAGGTGCGGCTGACGTTCAATGTGATGACGTTGACGAAGTTTGTGCGCATGGATGCCGATGGAGATGGGAAGCTGGCGTTTGAAGAGCTCAAGGCGGCGGAATCGCAGTTGGTGCTGTATTTGAATGAGCATGTGAAGCTGGAGATCAATCAGCAGAAGGCCGTTTTGGGCTCACGGGCACAGTTTGACTACCTGTGGCCGAACGAAGACACCACCCCGCCGATGGCGCTGGAAGAATATGCCGCGCGGAATGTGGATGTGACCTTCACGAAGACTCTGGGAGCGCTGCTGGAGGACTTTTGGATCGGATTTGAGATCTTCGAGCAAACGGGCCCCATGCAGACGATTCGCGGTGTCTTTGAGCAGGATGGCCAGATCGAAGAAGTGCCCTTCAACTTTCAGGAGCCGGAGTACACTTATGATACCGGCTTTAAGGAGGACCCCTTCGTGCAGGCAGCAGAGAAAAAACCTACAGAGGAACCCACAGAGAAACGCTGGTGGATGCTCAGGCTGGGCGTGTTGATTGTTTTGATCGTATTTGGTCGGGTATCGGTACTGAACTCACGATTACGGAAGTCGGCGACTCGGCGCAGATGAGTTGGCTCAGGTCCCTTTGGCCTGCCTCTCGCAGTATAGCCGCACGCCATCGGCGCACATGACCGTGTTGTTGGACGACTCGTGTTTTGCCCACAAATCGGCACTCATGCCACATTGTATCGCCAAAGCATGCTCAGCGGCGGTGTATCGAGTACGGTCGTCGGCTTGAGTGATGCCGTTGCGAAAATCGGCGGCGACGCGCTCATAAACTTCAGTGATGCGACTGCGGTAGATAGCGAGATGGGCGGCGACATCATGAACAGGTCCGAAATGCGTGAGATAAAGCGTCTTAAAGCCTGCTGCGGCGATGCGGTCCACGTATTGAACATAAGCGACAGGATCAAACTGCGGCGGCGCAGCGGTGACGCTGATGTAAGGGCTGTTTTCGAGCCGCAAGCCAGCGACATCGCCCGTGAAGCAAAGATCGCCAATGACATAGGCGTGATGGTGCTGCGCGTGACCGGGCGTGTTCCAAGCGGTGATGTGGACATCACCCAGAGCGACGCTTTCGATGTCTTGGAGCACCGTGACACGCTCGGCCGGTGCTGAAGGCGTTTCACCCCAAAGCGCGTCGAATTGAGCACCATAGACCGTGCGCGCGCTTTCGATGAGTTTCGATGGATCGATGAGATGACGTGCAGCCTTCGGGTGACAGTAAAGCTGCGCGCCGTTTTGCGCGAAGTGCCCTGCTGCTCCGGAGTGATCCAGGTGGATGTGTGTGACGAAGACCTTCTTGATGTCCGATTCATCCACCCCGGCACCACGAATGGCCTCACGCAGACTTTGGAGCGTGGAGCCAGGGCCCGTTTCGATCAGTGCATACTCCCCCGCGCTCTCGATGAGGTAGGAAGCGATGAGACCGGGGATGTTTTGAAAGCGAAGATCAAGTGTGTGGATGCGCATCACCTTACAGGAGTGCGGATGCCATCATCCGCCAGCATTCTTTGCGGGTGAGGGCACCCGCACTCCTGGAAATGGGATCGCGCCTACTTCAGCGTCTGCAAATAGGCCACGAGATCGGCCAAGCCTTGCGGTCCAATCGCCGCCGCGAGACCAGGAGGCATCAGCGACTCCTTCAGCTCCTCTTTCTTGGTGATGCTGGCTTTCTTGATGGGCATGGCGGCACCGCCGGCGATCTTGAGGGTCAATTCATCGGCGGTTTCGCTGATGATGTAGCCCATGGCTTGCAGGCCTTCTTTGGTCGTCACGCTGAGGCCACCGAAGCTGTGCTCGACGGCGGCGCTGGGATAGAGCACGGCGGTGAAGAGGCCGTCTTGGCTGAGTTTGTTGCCGATTTGGGTGAGGTCGGGGCCGAAGTTGATGAACTGGCCTTTGACCTGATGGCAGGCCACGCAACCGGCCTGCATGAACATCGCCTGGCCTTTGGCGGCATCGCCTTTGAGCTTCATGAGGTCGGCGAGCGGCGGGAATTTCTCCGCACCGAGGGCGGCGGGCAGTGGGAGTTCGGTGGCGGCTTGATTGCGCAGGCCTGCATCGGTGCTGCGGCTGAGGGCGAGCGCGGCGGTGGTTTTGACGGTGTCAGGCAGTTTTTTCTCGCTCTGCCATTTCAGAAGGGCACGTCCGCCTTCGCCGCTGAGCGCGAGGGCTTCGACGATGCTGCGGCGCACGTCTTCGCGCTTCTCCGGCCAGAAGGCCTGGTTCAACACGGCCACGCTGGGACGGTCGCTGACCTTGCCGAGTGCGGCGACGAGCTTCTTCGCCGAGGTGGCATCCGCCTTCGTGAGGAAGGCCACTGTCTTGCCCACGTTCGCGGCGAGAATGCGCGCGGCGTTGATGGATTCGCCCGCGTCAGGATGCGCGGTGATGTAATCGACGAGTTCCTGCTCAAACCCGGTCAAATTGAGCCGCTGCACGAGGTCGATGAACTCTGCCTTGCCGATGACAGGCTTCAATAGCGCATCCAGCCGCGCCTTGGCCTCGGGGTTCGAGGTGATGGCATTGCGGTCGAGCAGCGCGGTGGCTGCGAGGGCGGTTTCGGCATCCGCTTTGAGGAAGATGGTCAAAGCGGCAGCAGAGACTTCGGCGGGATGTTTATGGGAGAGGAGTTGGAGGGAGCGGAGGAAACGGAGTGAGTTTGTTTTGATCCATGGCTGAATCGCCCCCAAATCAGTCGTCAGTGCAAGCGCGTGGGATTGAGCCACATCACCAGTCCGGACCCGAAATGTAATCTCCATCTTGGAGGTGTCCTGCGATCCGATAGCGCCCTTCTTGAAGGCTCTATCAGAGAGGGTTTCGGCCCTCGATTGCCACCCCAAGTCACCTGCAATACCGAGCGCTTCGATCATCCATCGGTCAGACGAATGAATCTGGTCCACAATGTCCGACCAGAGTTCGCTGCCAGCGATAGATTCATCAAACCTCAACGCAATCGCCGCTTCGCGGCGAACCGCAGATGAGGCATCTTTTACGACCTTCGCGATCACTTCACGCAGCATCTCGGGATGCGCTTGCTGCACAAGACGACGTGCGACGCGGATGGCGGTGATGCGGATGTTGGGATCGGTGTCGGTGAGGGCTTTGGTGAGGCACTCGGGCAGAGTCAGGTCGTGTGGGTTGGGTTTGTCGGCACCGGGATTGATGCGCTCCCATTCATGACTGGCGAGCAGCCACAGGGCACGGGCGCGATGCTGTGGGACGGCTTTGGTGTCGTGGAAGAGCTTGTGAAGCTCGGGTTCGGCTTCGGAGCCGATTTCTTCGAGCTTCTTCCACGCGAGATAGCGTGCTTCTTCGTTCGGTGACTTCAATGCGGCCACAGCGCCTTCGACGGTGTCCAACTTGAAACTTGGAACCTGAAACTTCTCCGCCGCCTTCGTCGTCACGCGGAACAACCTTCCTCGCGTCACATCGCCCATGCCGTGGCCGCCGACGCCGGGATCATACCAGTCGGCGACAATTAAGCTGCCATCGGGGGCGACGGCGACATCGCTCGGGCGGAACCAGCGGTTCTTGGTGCCTTCGAGGATATTGACGATCTCAGCCTTGTAGCCTGCGCCGTCGCGTTGGGTGATGTAGCCGCGGACGACGTTCGGTCCGGCGTCGCAGTGGAGGGGCTGGCCGTGGAAGATGCTGGGGAGGAGGTCGCCTTCATAGACTTGCATGCCGGTGGGGCTGCCTGCGCCGGTTTGGAGCATGTTCGGGACGACGCCGGGGTCGTTTTGATGCCAGTGACGCTGCGGGATCTCGCTCTCCCAACCGATGCGCGGGGTCTGCCAGCCTGCGCCGGTCATTTCGTCGGAGTAGCCGTAGTTGCCGAACTCCATGACGTAGTTGATGCGCACGCCTTTGTTGCCGTCGTCGTCGTTGTCGGACTGCCACATCGTGCCGAAG
>JANOBP010000549.1:0-11977 GCA_031411715.1 Verrucomicrobiaceae bacterium
TGCTCCACCTCCGCCAGGATGTGTGTCGAAAGCAGCACCGTATGCTTCGAGCGCAGATCGCGCAGCATCTCACGCACCTGCCGGATCTGCACGGGATCCAAACCGTTCGTCGGCTCATCCAAGATCAGCAACTTGGGGTGATGCACGAGCGCATCCGCCAGTGCTACACGCTGACGATAACCCTTCGACAAATTCTCGATCAATCGCCGCCGCACATCCGTGATTCCGCACAGTTCCATCACTTCCCCCACCCGTGAGCGCATCTCAGTTCCGCGCATCCCTTTGAGCTCTGCGCGGAAGCGAAGATACTCCTTCACCTTCATATCCAGGTAAAGCGGTGCCATTTCAGGCATGTAGCCGACAGATCTCCTTGCATCCAGGGACTGCCGAAAGACGTCAAAACCCGCCACCCTCGCCGTCCCACTCGTCGCGGGCATAAAACCACTCAAAATTCGCATTGTCGTCGATTTCCCAGCCCCATTCGGCCCTAGGAAACCAACGATCTCTCCCGGCTCCACTTGAAACGAGATAGCATCCACCGCCGTACGCCCTGCGTACTGTTTAGTGAGGCTTTGGACGTCGATCATGAGGGCGTGGAGTGAATTAAATCGGGGGAGATAGCTTTTAGATCAACCCGCCCGAAATAACAAACACTCAATCCATGAAATCCAAAGGCATGACCGCCAAAAGAACCTCTCATTTGTGCAGCCTCACCATTTTACCCACACTAGGCCTGATGCTCTGGCTTTCGATTCTTTCCCGGGCAGGCAATAGCTGGCCCCTGCTCAGACTAAGGCCATCAAGCCGCCACACAGGCAGCGGCTTTCAATAGGTGGCACGGCCACCGGAGAGGTCGAACACAGCTGCGGTGGAGAAGGAGCAGTCTTCGCTGCATAGCCAAGCAACGAGAGCTGCAGCTTCTTCTTTTTTGCCAAATCGGTTCATCGGGATCTTGGAGAGCATGTAATCGATGTGCTGCGGCGTCAGTTGCAGCAGGATGTCGGTCTCGATGACGGCGGGGGTGATGCAGTTGACGAGGATGCCAGCGGTGGCGAGTTCTTTGCCAAGGGATTTGGTCAGGGCCACGACGGCGGCTTTGGAGGCGCTGTAGTGTGCGGCATTGGGGTTCCCTTCTTTGCCTGCGATGGAGGCGATGTTGACGATGCGGCCATAGCCGTGCTTGAGCATCTCCGGGACGACCTCATGGCAGCAGTGGAAGGGGCCGTTGAGATTGATGTCGATGACGCGTTTCCAGTCGGCGGGGTCGGTTTCCCAGGTTTTGGCGTTGGTACCGGCGATGCCAGCATTGTTGACCAGAATGTCGATCTTGCCGCAAGCAGCGACGGTGCTGGCGGTGGCAGCGCGGACGGAATCGAGGCTGGTGACATCGACCATGACTGTGTGGACCGTGCCCAAAGCACTAAGCTGTGCCTTGGCCTCAGCCAGCGCGGCTTCGTCCCGGTCCCAAAGCACGACTGTGGCACCAGATTGAAGCAGACGTGTGGCGATGGCGTGGCCGATGCCGCGTGCGCCGCCAGTGACGATGGCGGAGCGTGAGATGAGGTCGATTTGGTTCATAGGGAGATGTTTTTGAAGCTCTCTGTTCGCAGTTCGCGGGGCTAAATTCAAGAGTTGGATTGAGGAGTTGGAGGTGTGTTGGAAGATGCGAGTGCGGAGATGAGCCAACTGATGAGAAGGCCCACCACCAGTCCCGCGAGCGCACCCAGACCGCCGCCCATGAGGATGGGGAGCTTCCAGTCCTCTATGTGCTCAGCGGCGGTGGTGGCGCGCTCTTGGATGACGACGTAGTCCGATTGGGTGTTGAACATGGATTGGAAGGTCTCAGCGCGGTCGAACATCTTTTGATAGGCTTCCTTGGCGACATTGTATTTGTCGGTGGCGATGCGGAGCTTGGATGCGGCGGCTTCTTGAGTGACGAGTTCGGTCTGAATACGTTTGATTTCGAAATCGAGGGAGCCGAGGCGCTTTTCTTTCTCAGCGGCATCGGGTGGAGTGCTGCGGAGAGCGAGCTTGAGGTCATCTCGTTCGTTGCTGAGGGCTTTAAGGCGCTCTTCAAGCCGCTGAAGGTCGATATTGGCCAAGATCGAGGTGGCGTCGCGACCCGCAGCCTCCATTTCATCACGCGCCTCTTCCATGGCCTTCTGCTTATTGACGACTTCCTGCAGGAAAGTGGAGAGCACCCTGCCCTGAGCCTGCTCGCGGATGGCTTGTCGGAAAGCGATGAATTCATCGAGCAGGGAGTTGAGAAAGATCTGAGTGTATTTGGGTCCGGAGCCGGTGGCGAGGATGTTGATGATGCCGGTGCCTTTGGTCTGAGCGACGCGGATTTGCACGTCGGACTCTTTGAGTTCGGGATTCAAAGCACGGACTCGCTCCGAAGCTTTACGCTTCATCTCGGCGGATTCGATGGTTTCAATAATGGTGCCGTAGAAGTCTGTGAGTGCCTCACTTTTCCCGTCATTGCTTGGAACCACACGGCCACCAGCAACAAGCTTGGCAAGGGAGCGAAAGACCTGCGGCTTCCCGGTGATGCGTAGCGCCGAGAGGTAAACGCCAGAGGAAGCTCCAAGGATGACACAAAATAGGATGATGAGAACGCGAAGGATGCGGAGGGAACGAGATGGAGTGCTCATGGATGTGGAGTCTGAAGGAAAGAGACACATCGTGGCAAGGCATTTTCCTCAAGAATGGGATCATGTTGGGGCATGTCCGAAAGTTTGTGTTTCGGGCCCAGCCTTCGCCCAAGCTGTCATCGACGGCACCAGCAGCAACACCAATACCGTGAGCACGCTGACACACCCCTTGCCGATCCGGACGCGTAAACCTTGCGGCAGGCTTACAACGCGCTGGTGCTGGCGGCGCGGAAGTGATCTAAAACGGAGACAGGCACCTGAAGATCGAATAGAAGCTTGTAGGATGGTGCGAGTCATTTGACCTGAAACGCGCCGCCGCGACCCAACGACCAATAAATCCTTGAATCGTGAATTTCGGAGTTGTGAGATTGGCGGGCGATGGCGCATAGTAGTGGCAGTTCATGCGCCGATCCGCCCTACTGCTGATTTTATTCATCGCTCTGCTGCTTCAACAAGCGGTAGCTGCTGCGCCGACGAGTGAGGCACTGTGCGCGGAGTTGGCGGCATCGATCCGGAAGAATCCGGCGAATGCAGTGATGCGGGTGGAGGATGCGCTGGTGATCAATGAGGCGTATGCGAGTGCGATCGTGCTGACGGCTCTGGCATCCGTGGATGGGGATGCGCGCATGAGACAGAAGATTCTGGATGCAGCAGTTGAGGTGGTGCCGCATCGGCGACGTGAGATCGCCAAGGCGCTGGAGCTGTCTGCGGTGCCTGCGGCAGTGCTGGCGCAGGAGCCTGAGTTTGAGGTGCGACGCGCGGAGTCTGCTGAGGCAGGCGCATCGATGCCGCTGATGGAGGTGCGCCGCGCAGAGATACCGAAGGAAGAAGTGCGACGTGCGGTGGTGCTGAAGCGGAAGCGGCGGTGAGGGGGATCAAAGTCGGCGCAGGCCGTCTTCGGTCATCGGCGTGGGTATTGCTTCATCAATGGCGTCAATGCGTGCCAAAGTTTCCGCGCTGAGGATGAGATCGGCGGCTTGTAGGCTTTCTTCCATCTGGGCGAGGCTGGTGGCACCAAAGATGGTGGAGGCGACGAAGTCGTGCTGGCGGCTCCAAGCGAGTGCGAGGGCGGTGACGCTAACGCCGAGGTCGGCGGCGATGACTTGGAGTCGCGCGGTGGTTTCGAGCGTGCGGTCGTTGACGAAGCGGGCGGCCATGCGTTTCTGACGCGGGCCTCCGTTTTGGATGTAGTCGGTGAAGCGGGCGCCTTTGGGCAGCGCGCCGTCGTTGTATTTGCCACAAAGAACGCCGCCGCCGAGTGGGGAGTAAGGTAAGAGGCTGACGCCTTCTTTGCGACAGACTTGGGCCAGTTCGCTCTCGCAGCGTCGGTTGATGAGGGAGAAATTGTTCTGCACGGAGGCCATACGGGCGAGGCCGTGTTTCTCGGCCTCCCAGAGGTTCTTCATGAGGCCCCAACTGGTTTCGTTGCTGGCACCGATGGCGCGAATTTTGCCCTGGTCGATGAGATCGGTGAGCGCGCCGAGGGTTTCCGCCTGCTCCATGCCGTGGTCGGGCCAATGTGTCTGGTAGAGGTCAATGTAGTCGGTTTGCAGGCGGCGCAGGCTGTCCTCGCAGGCCTGGAAGATCTGGCGGCGGTCGAGGGCGGTGAAGCCGCCGCGAATGGGCGGACGGAACCAGCCATGGCCGGGGCCGGTGACTTTGCTGGCGACGATGATCTCGCCGCGTGTGCGGCCTTTGAGCCATTTGCCGACGATTTGCTCGGTCACGCCGAAAAGCTCGGCACTGGGCGGCACGGGATACATCTCGGCGGTGTCGAAGAAGTCGATGCCCGCATCGATGGCGCGGTCCATGATGGCGAAGGAGGTTTTTTCGTCGGCTTGGAGGCCAAAGGTCATGGTCCCCATGCAGAGGTCGGTGACGACGATTCCGGTGCGGCCGAGGCGATTGCGTTTCATAAGTCCGAGAGTTGAAGAGGGCGCCCGGACGTTCAAGTTCAATGAGGGCTAATCAAGAGGCGTCTGATAGGCCGTTGACAGCCTTCCTGAGGACTTTTTTAGGTCTTGGATGCCAAAAGTTCAAATTGAAGACCATTTCGCCTTGCCGCCGCTATTCAAATGTGGTAATTATGGCTATTATTATTTCAAAGACATCTAAACCAATGAAAATTCCCAATAAACCCTCTCTTGAACCACAAAGGTACGACGGGTCATGCGGCTTTAGCTTCATCGAAGCGATCTTCACGATTGCCATCATTGGTATTATGGCGTCGCTTGTCGTGAGCGCGATCTCCAATGCATCTCGCGACGCGCATCGAGTTATCGCACGCCAACAGCAAGGCGTGGTTCAGGAGGCGCTCACTTCTTGGGTCATGGCTCAGACACGCGTCGGAGCGACAGCCCAGATTCGCAGCCTGGATAATGTCCGCACGAACTACAATCTACTCGGCACCTCCTCTGCGCGCTTTAATTTGCTGGTTCCAAATCCAGCTTCATCGGATCCCAACGCCCGAGCCGGATATATCGATCAAATCACGGCGGACCACATTCTCGATTACACAGGGGCAAGCACGGACAAGCTGAAAACGGCAGCTCTGGAAAACTCCAAACAGTACTTAACCCTTGGGACATGGCAAAGCGGCGATTTCCCACGCGTCGATCTGGTTGTTGAACCTTGAATATTATCATGAAATCCACCCAAATCCCTCTCCATCAGACTGCGCGAAGCATACGCGGTTTCTCTTTGGTCGAAATGATGGCCTGCGTGTCCATTATCGGCATCATCGCCTTCCTTGCGATCCCTTCAGTCACCCGCATGCGCTCTGATAGTGAGCGCAATCTGGCCATCTCACGCGCAGAAGCGCTCAATCTCGCTCAGGCTAGCTTTATTCAGATGCGTGGACGCACACAAGCAGGGCTGGATTGGGCAGCTGCAACGACCTCCAACGCGAAATACATCCTTCTTCAGCCCTACTTAAGTTTTTCTGAAAACTCGCTCACGGCATACATGCCGCAAGGTTACTCAATCACCTTCCCGCCTTCCATCACGACGATGACGAAAGCTTCTCTCACAGGCCCACCTGGCGTGACCCCGATCGCTTACTAGTAAGAAACCAACACCACATGCTGAAAGCTGGAATCAACTATAGAAGACATCCCGCGCCGGGCAATTGCCTGCGTGGGAATGGCTTTTCAATGACTGAGCTGGTCATTGTGATTTCCACTTTGGGGGTGCTTGCTACGGTCGCAATCACCTCCTTCAGTCATCTACTTGGATCTGGCAAATCCGCCATTGCGGAAGAGCGACGGGAGATGTTGAACCAAGGGCTGCACCGCTTTGCCCAAGAAAATTACGAAATGATCTTTAGCCGCTTGGACAGCGCTACGGCTGACGAAATGGTGATTCTCCGCACCATTCAATATCGCAATCCCAATCCACTGCGCTCCAAAACGGGGTCTCCTTATGTTGATCCGCGTTACAATCCTTTGGTCTCAAGTGACTCAAAGGAGTACCGCCTCCGCTGGACAGGCAGGAACTATGAATTGTTACGCCCTGGCGTGTCTGGGTCAGGACTACTGATGGATTTTGAAGCGTCTGATTTCACGACAGCCTTTGTGTTCCCGCCCAATTTTAAAATGGCCGGACGCTAAACCCTTTTATCGATTTTCATGGCCTCCGCCGTTCTAAACTTCGCCCCACCTCCCACCAAACCTTTTGGTGATCCGAGTAGTCCACCCAGTGGAACTATCGAAGCGAAAGCGGCGGCCATCCTCTCCATTGAGGGCCTCGCGCTGCAGCACGGACTCATCCCTTTGAGCCTATTACGGGAAAGTTGCTCTCCGGAAGCTGAGCGCGTCGTGCGCAAACTCGGACGCGTACCTTACGTGGCGGATCCTTGGTTACCCATCACGATGATTGGACCATTGCTGGTCATGGCACACCATAACCCACGGGCCGGGGATCTCTGGGGCGTGCCACCATTCCTGGTCATACGCGTATTGATCACAGCGGAGCAGTATCAAAATACACGCAAGGATCTGGTGCAACGTTTTGGCCAGATGCCCATCAATCAGTCAAATGCGATGGAGCAACTCCAGCCGCCAAATTTCAAGGATCTAGGCTTGGAAGGCACCTATCAATGGCTGATTGAAAACTACCCTTATGATGAGTCGGAGATCACCAAGCTCAGTGGGTTTTACGAAGCTCAAAAAGCCAGGACGGATACTCTCAAGATCACCAACTTCAATGTCATGCAGCGCAATCTCGGCGTGGCCTTGCAGTATCTCCTCTCCGAGGGCAAGCAGATGGTCTTCAGCGCCGCGGAGGCCCAACGCCAGACCTTTTTCCCGCTGCCATTGTTGGAGCGGCACAGCGTTTATCCGCTCTACATCGGCAAGCATGTCGTCTTCATGCTCAGCGAACATGCGGACTGCTACAAGTTCGAGGACGAGTGGATCTCGATGGGCAATCAGACCATCAAGATCATTCCGATCATGGCCGATCTGGCCACCATCCGCGACGCCATCAACCGCGCCGGCGCCACGTTTGATGCCAGCGCAGTCGCCTCCATGGACGGGGCCAATCTCACCGTCGCTGATGACAACACCGTCGTCGAAATCTCCCCGTCGGACATGGAGCGCATCAATCCGCAGAACCCCAACCACTCGGCGGAAGAGCTCGTTCAGTGGGCGCTCTTCACCGCCATCCGCTGCCGTGCGTCTGACTTGCACTTGGAGAAGTTTTATAGCTTCACCCGCTTCCGCGCCCGCATGGACGGCACCATGAAGACCATCATGACCGCGCCGGAGAGCCAGTTGAACCGCTTCGTCGCGCTCATCAAAAACTACGCCGGCATGAATCAAAACCGCGCGGAGTGCCAGGACGGCCGCCTCGCGCTTTCCATCGGCCGCCGCCGCGTCGATGTCCGTCTCGCCGCCGTGCCCACACGCCGTGAGTTCCAGAAGCTCATCATGCGCTTCCTCGACAAGCAGGACGGCGTGAAGCGCCTCTCCGACTTCAATCTCTCCCAGCGCCAGATCGACATCCTCACCCGCACCATGCAGCGGGACCAGGGCCTCGTCCTCGTCACCGGCCCCACTGGCTCCGGCAAGACCACCACGCTCTACGCCCTGCTCAACAGCGTGAACGATGAAGGCGTCAACATCCAGACCATTGAGGATCCCATCGAATACGAGATCGAAGGCATCAATCAGACGCAGACCAACAACGCCCGCGGCCTCGACTTTGCCAATGGCCTCCGCGCCCTGCTCCGTGCTGACCCGGACATCATCCTCATCGGTGAGTCACGTGATGCTGAAACCGCCAACGCCGCCATCAATGCCTCCCTCACCGGTCACTTGGTGCTCACCACCCTCCATGCCAACGACTCCCTCCGCGCCGTCTCACGTCTGCTCAGCATGGGTGTCGAAAAATACCTCCTTGCCGACTCCATTGCGCTAAGCCAGGCCCAGCGCCTCGTCCGCCGCCTCTGCACCTACTGCAAAGAGCCCGTCGCCGTGACGCAGGAGGTGCAGGAGCTTCTCGCCAAGCAGATGGTCATCACCCAGCCCGTCACCACACCCATCTTCCAGGCCCGTGGCTGTGACGAGTGCCATGGCACCGGCTACGCAGGCCGTGTGGCCCTCATGGAACTGTGCGAGATCAACACCGAGATCCGCGACCTCATCGAGGAAGCCGCGCCCATGAGCGCCCTGCGCGCCGCCGCCTTCAAGACTGGTTTCCGCTCCCTATATCAAGAGGGTCTCGCCCAAGTGCTCGGCGGCTCCACCTCGCTCGATGAAATCAAGTGCCTCGGCTACACCGCCATGTAACCCCCACAACCCAAACGCTTATGTTCTCATTCATCCGAAAAACAAGTCCGCTTGCCGATGGGCACCATCCGGCCAGCGACAGCACACCCACCTCCATCCGACGCATGCCGCAGGATGAACCTTTGCCCTCCAGCAACTGTGTCCTCCTCGTGGATGACGAGCCGCATGTGCTCGCCGTCGGCAAGGCCGTGCTCGCCGGTCAGGGCTTCGAGGTCGTCTGCGCAGCCTCCGGCGAGCTTGCGCTGGAGCTCATCCAGCACGCCCGCAGCCGTGGCAGCCGGTATCCCGTCATCGTGCTCGACCTCACCATGCCCGGCGGAGCTTCCGGCTTCGAGGTGCTCAGCCAGATCCAGGATCTCGACCCAGACGTGCCCGTCATCGCTTGCAGCGGCTACTTCCAGGAAGACGCGCGTGATCTCTGCCGTGGCATTGGCTTCTACGACATTCTGCAAAAGCCCTACAACCTCGACACGCTCTGCACCGCCGTACGCCGTGCCCTTGTGCGTGCTGGAAACAGCCCCACGCCAGAACCCGACTTCTCCAGCGCGCCCGATGCTAAGCAGATGTCACCCGTCCACTATTTCTGAGTCAGCCTTCAACAGCCGCGCTCATGAAATTCTCCTTCCAAGTCGCCAACCGCTTTACGCTGCTCGGGCTCTTTGCCGTTCTCGTCGCAGCAGCGGCCACAGCGGTCGGCTTTCTTTGGCAGGAGTTCGTCACCTTGCGCTACGCCCAGAGTGCCTACATCGGTGGCGTCGCACTCGCCGGTCAGATGGAGCTCAATCGTCAGTCCCTCAGTGAAGGAGAGCGCACCGGACTCGCCCCGCTCACCTGGGAAAATGAAACCCAGCTCCGCATGCGCCTCCAGACCGTCGATCTCCCGCCCTCGCTTCAGGCGCTCGGCTTGTGCATCGAGATCATCGCCCCTCGGCAGAGTCAGAATCAGGGCAGCCCGCCCATCGCCAAATCTCCCCCCATTAGCATCTTGCCCGGCAGTTCCCGCTTCTCCGAGGCCGAGATCCCTTACGGCTTGCTCGACAACCTCATCTACCGCGTCATGGCCGGCACCAACCTTGTCATCACCGACACCAATGACACCCGTGAGCCGCAGCTCAACTCCGTCGGCCATTGGCTCATCTCCGCCACTCCGTTGTATGACAAATCCGGCCACGTCGTCGGCGTCTTCCTCGCCCGTCAGCCACTCGTCCAGTTTGTCCATCTCCTGGAGCGCAATCACCTCACCGTCCCGCTTCTCGGAGCCTGTGCGGGCATGGGCGTCGCCATGTTTGGCTTCTACCTCATCGGACGTCGCATCACTCGGAAGACCGGTGCCCTCATTGACGCCTTCCGCGCCATGCGCACCGGCAACATGAACGTCCGCCTTCCCGCCAAGGGCTGTGACGACCTCGACCACCTCCAGCAGGAGTTCAATCTCACCGTCGATAAGCTCCATGAAGACGACCTCCGCAAGCAAGCCACGCTTACCCAGTTCGAAGGCGCGCGCAAGCAGGCCGAGGTCGCCACCGCCGCCAAAGGCGACTTCCTCGCCAACATGAGCCATGAAATCCGCACGCCCATGAACGGCATCATCGGCACCACCTCCCTCCTCATCGAGATGGGCCTCGATCCTGAACAGGAGGAACTCGTCCGGATGATTCGCTCCTCTGGAGAATCACTCCTCCATGTCATCAATGACATCCTGGACTTCTCCAAACTCGAATCGGCCAAGATGGAATTCGAGAACATCCCTGTCGATGTCGAAAAACTCCTTGGCGACACCATGGATGTGTTCTCTTACAAGGCCGCCGAGAAAAACATTGAGCTCAATGTCCACATCGACCCGGCGATCCCGCGTCAGTTTATGGGCGACTTCCAGCGCATTAAACAGGTGCTGGTCAATCTCGTTGGAAACGCCATCAAATTCACCGAAAAGGGCGAGATCCTCCTGCTCGTCCGCCAGATCAGTCGCAAAGTGGGCGACGAAAATAAGAACCTTCTCCACTTCTCCGTCCGAGACACCGGCGTCGGCATTCCACCCGACAAAATCGCACAGCTCTTCCAAGCCTTTACTCAAGCTGATGCCTCCACCACCCGCAAATATGGCGGCACAGGACTCGGCCTCGCCATCTCCAAAAAACTCGTCCGTCTCATGCGTGGAGAAATTTCCGCGGTCTCCGAGCCAGGCAAAGGCTCCGATTTCTTCTTCGAACTGCCTCTTCTTGTGGCACCAGATAACGAGCGGCGAGAAGAGGAAATCGGCTGGCTTGAAATCGTGAAATCAAGACCCGTCATATACTACAGTTCTCATCCGACCACTCAGCAGATACTCAACCAGTCCCTGATGGGTTGGAGCATGTCCGTCAACATTCTGCGTGAGCGCTCGATCGAAGAGCTCGATCACGTCCTTGAAGACTCCGCCGTCTTCATCCTCGACTGCCTCTACTTGAAGCCTGAGGAGGCAGCACCACTTCTACGCATGGCTGCCGCCAAAGGAGCCGCCATCATCACGCTGCTCGCCATTACTCGAGCCAAGCTCGACCGCGAAAAATACGCCCCACCTGCTGGAAGCCGACACCTTTGCCTCTCCAAGCCCATCAAGCGGCGCGACCTCCTCAAAGCCATCGCCGAGCTCTTCCGCATGCCCCGACGCATCGCTAATGTGCCCATCGCCCCCTCACCTCAGCCTCAGCTATATCCCCAGCAATATCAGCAGAAGCAGCAATACCAACCTCAGCAACTCCAGCCCCATCAATACCAACCACAGCTGCAGCCCCAGCAATATCAGCCGCAGCCTCAACTGCAGCCCGCCATGTTGCAGCCACAGTTCCAAGCTGAGCCTGCGTCCGCACACACGCTACAGCCAATGGGGTCCCAAGCACAGTTTCAGCAACCAGAGGTGCCGGAACACGAATCGTCCCGTGCGGCGAGTGGCGGCCATGACGCCAACATCTCCCAGTCCACCAACCGCGCCATCGCCAAGGCTGCGAAAGCCGAAGGTGCCGACAGTTTTGCCTCCCAGCACCCTGCGCGCATCCTTCTCGTCGAAGATCAGCCCCTGAATCAAAAAATCGCCAACATGCTTCTTCAGCGTCTGGGCTATATCAAAATCGACGTTGCCAACAATGGCCGGGAAGCCGTCGATATGTGTGCCCAGGGCACATACGACATTGTTTTCATGGACCTCCAGATGCCCGTCCTCGGCGGCATCGACGCCACCAGAGCCATCCGTGGCAACTTCCAACTTAAGCACCAACCCAGCATCATCGCCATGACCGGTCACGCCTTGGCAGGAGTCAAAGAGGAGTGTCGGGAAGTTGGCATGAATGCATTCCTGACCAAGCCCGTCGCCCTTGACGACTTTCGCCGAGTCATTCCGAATGCCATCTCTGTCGAAGGTGCCAAAGTCGTGCTGACGCTCTGAGCAGGCTAAAGCACGGCATCACATTGGATTGCCAAGTTCGTCACCATTCGGTTTGGATGAGCGTTAAAGACCAGAACCAGTGGCATTGCCGGGCGGTTGATGCTCTCGCCTCC
>JANOBP010000550.1:0-6924 GCA_031411715.1 Verrucomicrobiaceae bacterium
ATCGCAGTAAGGAGTTCACGCCTGGCATCGCCGATCATGAATCAGCGCTCGCTCGCGTGATCGTTAGCTTTTGTGGTGCTTCAAAGGAGGGTGACCACCAGATCTGTTCAACCCAGTTGGACATCTGTGTCAGCGTGGAGCGTGATTCTCTCGAGCGCATCAACGTGCTGCCTGCAGAGGTCGATTTGGCAGCAGTATGGCACCATGCCCACATCTTGCCATCCTACAGGTCTTTCACGCTGACCATCAGTCGTTGTAAGGAAGCCAGAATGAGCCATTCAGACATCAGGCGAATGCTGGCGGCTGTGCAACTCATGATCTGAGAGAGAGGTGGAGCACAGCTCCAACAACAGTCCCTGACGCATATGCCAAGGGTCATCATCCGCATCACAAACGTGCTCTGCCAAGCCACTCAACCCTCTTTGATTCATGAAACTTTCCCCTTCTTTCCTCCTCTCTGCCATCCTGCTCTCAGGTGGCGCATTTCCTCTCGTAGCCCGTGACTCCACGGCTGTTTCAAGTAGCGATCTCGTCGCTGAAGCCCTCCAAAAGAACCCCGAAGTCCGCTTTTATGAAGCGGAGATCGCCGCAGCACGCGGTGGTCGTCAAACTGCCGGTCAGCTCGCCAATCCCGAACTCAACACCGAGTTTGGCGGCATGAGTCTCGCTCAGCAAAAGGAGGGTCTGGTGTGGCGTGCGTCCATTTTGCAGGTCTTCGACTTCCCAGGCCGCATGTCGTTGCGCAAAGCCATCGCGGATCGTGACATCAGGCTCGCCGAGTTGGGCCTTCAACAGTTTAGATCGCAGCTCGCCAACGAAGTCCGTGCCCGTGCAGGTGATGTGCTGCTGCTCAAACGCAAAGAAGACGCCGCACGCTCGGTGCGTGTGCGTCTCGAATCGCTCATCGAAGTGCTCGTGCAGCGGGACACCGGTTCCGTCAGCGCCTTGCTCGAACGCCGGATACTCGAAGCTACGCTGCTCACCAGCGACCGAACTTTGACCGATGCCTCGAAGCAAGTTCGCGAGGCCATCGCCACACTCGCCGTGCTCTGCGGGCGTGGCCCGGATCAGCCGATTCAGCTCATCGGTGCCTTCACGTCGTTCCCCACCGTGCCGCATCTGGAATCCCTCAAGAAGCAGGCGGCGCAATCGAACTTCGACCTCCAGCAAAAACGCCTCAACGTCGCCAAGCAGGGCCTCAAGATCGACCTCAGCAAGTCCGACCGTTGGGGGAACATCACGTTCGGACCCTACATGGCCGGACAGCACGCCGGTGGCACACAAATCGAAGGCGGCTTCGTCGTCTCCATCCCGCTGCCGCTATGGAACAAGAACAAAGGCAACATCGCGGCCGAGGAGGCACGCACGCAGCAGGCTGAAGCTCTGTTGCTGGCCACGCTGCGTGATTTGGAGCGTGATCTTGCAGTCGCGCGTTCGGCTTACCTCTCGGAACTCGACGCGCTCTCCCGCTGGCGGCCTGAGAGCGAAAAACAGTTCAGCGATGCCGCCGCCGAGGCAGATCGCCACTACCGCCTCGGTGCCGTGCCTGCCGCGACCTACGTCGAAATGCAGCGTGGTTATCTCGATGCCATGGACTCGCTCATCGAATCCCGCCGCAACGCCTGGAAGCACCGCATGGAGATCGAGCGCCTCACCGGCACCGCACTCACTGGCGAATCCGTCACACCCAAGATCACCAACCGCTGAGCCATGATCAACGCCATCCTCGATTTCTCGCTCAAGAACCGCTTCCTGGTCATCATGGGCTCGCTGCTGCTGCTCGCAGCCGGTGTTTTCTCCGCCATGCACCTGCCGGTGGATGCGGTGCCGGACATCACCAACACGCAGGTGCAGATCAACACCGCTGTGCCCGGCCTCGCGCCGGAGGAGACGGAAAAACTCGTCACCTACCCGCTGGAACTCGCGCTCGCGGGCATTCAAGGCGTGGAGGAATTCCGCTCGCTCACGAAATCCGGCCTCTCGCAGGTCACGCTCGTGTTTCGCGACGGGTTCGATCTGTTTCGTGCACGCCAGCTCGTGAGTGAACGTCTCGTGCAGGTCGATCTGCCCGCCGGACTCAGCCCGCAGATGTCACCCATTAGCACGGGCCTCGGCGAGATCGTCTATTACACGCTCGACTACAAAAAAGATGCGCCGCAGCGCCAACAAACGCGCGTGCGCCAGCTCATGGACCTGCGTGAGGCACACGACTACATCGTGAAGCCGTTTTTGCGCACCGTGCCCGGCGTGGCGGAGGTGAACAGCAGCGGCGGCTACGAACGCCAGCTCGTCATCCTGCCCAAACCCGAGTCGCTGGTGAACGCAGGCATGACTTTTGGTGAACTCGCCAACATCATCGGCCAAAACGTCGATAACGCCGGCGGCGGCGTCATCGAGCGCGGCAATGACCGCGTGCTCATCCGTGGCGTGAGCAAAGTCACGAGCGCGGAGGACATCGCGAACCTGCCCGTCAAGTTCGCCGCAGGTATCGAGCCGCTGCGCGTGAAGGATCTCGCGGAAGTCAGCATCGGCAGCAACGTGCGCACCGGTTGCGCCGTCGAAAACGGCGAGGAAGCTGTGCTAGGCACCGTGATGATGCTCGTCGGCGAAAACAGCCGCATCATCAGCAAGCGCGTCGAAGAAAAGCTCGGCGAGCTGCAAAAGAAGCTGCCCGCCAGCCTCGAAATCCGCATCCAGTATGCCCGCAGCGAAGTCGTGGACCGCACCATCGACACGGTGAAGCACAATCTCTTTGAAGGAGCCATCCTCGTCATCGTCGTGCTGCTAGTTCTGCTCGGAAACTGGCGCGCGGCGCTCATTGTGGCGCTTGCCATCCCGCTTTCATTCCTGTTCGCGCTCATCGGCATGACCTTTGGCGGTGTGTCGGGAAATCTGATGTCACTCGGTGCCGTGGACTTCGGCCTCATCATCGACGGCGCCGTCGTGATGGTCGAAAACATCGTCCGCGTGCTCGGTGAGAAGCAGCACGAGTTGGGACGCAAACTCACCGCCAAAGAACGCATGAACGCCGTGCATGAAGCCGGGCAGCAGGTTGGCAGCCCGATGTTTTTCGGCGTGCTCATCATCACACTCGTTTATCTGCCCATCCTCGCACTCACCGGCATCGAAGGGAAAATGTTCCACCCCATGGCGATCACCGTCATGCTGGCGCTCGGCGGCGCTTTGATTCTCGCGCTCACCTTGATGCCCGCGTTGTGTTCCTTGCTGCTGCGTGGCAACATCAGCGAGAAGGACAATTTCCTCATGCGCTGGGCCAAGGCAGCCTACGCGCCGTCTTTGAGCATCGCCTGGAAGTCACGCTGGGGCGTGGTCGGTGGTGTCGCGGTGCTGCTCATCGGCACGGTGATGCTGTTCATGAGCTTGAAGCAGGAATTCGTTCCCACGCTCAATGAGGGCTCTTGGACGGCGATGGTTTACCAACCCGCCAACACCAGCCTCAAGACCTCGCTGAATCGTTGCATCAAGACGCAGAAGTATCTGATCGAAAAAGTTCCCGAAGTGACGCGCACCTTCGCCCGCGTCGGCACCAGCGAGGTGGCGACCGATCCCATGTCTCCCGGCGAGTATGACCTCTACGTCTTCTACAAGCCGCAGTCCGCATGGCGCAAAGAAAACGGCAAACCCGTGACTCGCGACCGTCTCGCCGAGCTGGTGCGCGAAGAACTAGCCAAGGAGGTGCCTGAGCAGGATTACGACTTCGCGCAGCCGATCCAGATGCGCTTCAACGAGATGCTCGAAGGCTCCCGCGCCGATCTGGCCGTGCGCATCTTTGGCGATGACTACGACACGATGGAAAAGATCGCCGGAGAGGTCAAAACGATCCTCGAAGGCATCGAGGGCACCGACAACGCCGAGTTTGAAAGCCAGGGCCGCGTGCCCGTGCTCGAAATCCGCGTGGACCGCGCCTCCATGCTCAAATTCAATGTCGAAGCCTCTGAAGTGAACGCCGCCATCACCACCGCGATGGCCGGACACACCGCTGGCATGCTCATGGAGAACAATCGGCGGCGCGCCATCGTCGTGCGCCTGCCAGAGTCGCTGCGCAACAACCCCGAGGTCATGAAAGCCCTGCCGGTGCGCACGCAGGACGGCGGTCTCATCACTTTGGGACGCCTCGCCGACTTCGTGGAAGTGCCGCAGGTAGATGCGATTGGCCGTGAGGACGGACACCGCCGCGTCGGCCTCAATGTCGATCTCGCCGGTGGCACCGATTCCGAAGCCTACGTCAACGCCGCCCGCGAAAAGATCGCCGCGAGCATCCAGATGCCCGAAGGCTACCGCGTCGATTTCGGCGGCCAGTTTGAGCATCTGCAAGAAGCCCGCGCACGGCTCATGATCGTCGTGCCGCTCGCCCTGGTGCTCATCTTCGTGCTCATCCACGCCACCTTCAAAAGCGTCACGCAGACGCTCATCATCTACACCGGCATCCCGCTCGCCATCACCGGCGGCGTGCTCGCCCTGTGGATGCGTGACCTGCCCTTCAGCATCAGCGCCGCCATCGGCTTCATCGCGCTGTGCGGCGTGGCCGTACTCAATGGCGTGGTGCTCATCAGTTGCTTCAACCAGCTCCGTAATGAAGGCCGCAATGCCGAACAGGCCGTCACCGAAGGCAGTCTGCAACGCCTGCGCCCCGTTTTGATGACCGCCATGGTCGCCAGTCTCGGTTTCATCCCCATGGCCATCAGCGAAGGCGCTGGCGCCGAAGTCCAGCGTCCGCTCGCCACCGTCGTCATCGGCGGAATCGTCAGCAGCACCTTCCTCACGCTGTTCCTGCTGCCAGTGCTGTATCGCTGGCTCCTCGGAAGGCCCGCCCGCGTGCATGTGCGGCATGAAGAGCACGCGATGCTCGAACAAGTCGCCATCTGAGTCCTTTCCAACCCAAACCACGAACACTCATGAAAACACACACTCGTTTTTTTCTGCTGCTGGCCTTCGTCATCGCCATGTGGGTGCCCAGCGCGCACGCCAACCGCCCGATGGGCACTACCATGACCGGCATTGTTCAAAAGGTCGATCACGCAAGCCGACAGATCGTCTTTGCACAGGATGGCGGACCCGTCCGAAGTTTCGTTTACACGACCTGGGCCAAATTCTGGCATGAAGCACCCGATGCTTCTCCCTCCGCGCTCAAACCCGGCATGAAAGTCCGCGTGAAGCTGCATCAGCCGCTCTTCGGCCCGGACTTCGTCACTCAAATCACCCTCGTCCCAAATCCACAACCATGAAAACAAACTCCATCGTTCATTCATCGACATTCAACTGCCTGCTGCTCTGTGTCACTTGGTTTACCCTGGTGGGTTCCAGTTACGCCGGAACCTGGGTATCGTTGCGCACGGACATGAAAGGCAACCACACACCGCACAGCGGCTCCAGCAGCAAAGAAGTCCACCAGCGCTGGCTGGAGATCGAGCTGTCCGCCATGGGACGTGATGAGGCCGCCCAAGTGCGGCTCCGATGGAGCTTTTTTGCCGATGATCTCGATGCAGAAAAGCCCGTTGAGCACGCCAAGGGCTCCGAACTCGTCGAGTTAGCTCCTGGAAAAGCCGTGATCGTCAAAACCAAGGAGGTCACGTTCGAATACACCCGCCAGCATTCCGAAAAAATCAGCGGAGGCCGTCGCCCACGCTACAAAAATGTTAAGGCCACTGGCAAGCGCTACCACGGCTGGGCCGTGCGCGCTTACATCGGTGACGACCTCGTCGGAGAAGCCTTCAGCAACCGGGACATCGCCAAGCTGACCGTCAAATAGGCCGGGGTTGCAAACACTCCTACCTTCCCCAAGGCACACATATTCAGGCGCATAGGGGATAGCAAATGAATGCACGACCCTGCTACTTTAACTAGCACCAAAAGACCATGACCACTACCACCGCACTCGCAGACTACAAACCAACCATCGACGGTGCTGCTTCGCACTACGATGACCTTGATGAATTTTACCGCGAGATCTGGGGCGAGCATGTGCATCACGGCCTGTGGCTCACGGGTAAAGAAACGGACACGGAGGCGGTGGAGAATCTGGTGAAGCTGGTGGCCGAGTTTGGAGGCACGGGTGAAGGCACGGATGTGTGTGATATCGGCTGTGGTTATGGTGCCACGGCGAAGATACTGGCAGAGCGCTATGGAGCTCATGTCACGGGGATGACGATTTCCAAGGCGCAACTGAGCTACGCGGAGGCGAACAACTCGGTGCCGGGTAAGACCACTTTTTTATTGAGGGACTGGTATCAAAATGAGCTTCCAGACAATCGTTTCGACGTGGTGGAGACGGTGGAGAGCTTGGAGCACATGCCTGACCTCCCCACCTTCTTCCGCGAGTGCTACCGCGTGGCGAAGCCCGGCGGACGGCTCGTGGCGACTGCGTGGATGTCATGTGAAAATCCAGGCGCGCTTTCCAAACGCCACTTGATCGATGCGATCACGCGTGAAGGGCAAATCGCGGGTGTGAGGCCTGAAAGTGAGTTCCGCGCGGCGACTTTGGCGGCGGGTTTCACCAATTACCAGTTTCATGATTACGCGCAGCAGGTGAAGAAGACCTGGCCGCTGTGTGCATGGCGAACGGTGAAGGGTTTTTTCACGAAGCCGCATTACCGCCGCTTCCTTTTCAGCGCCAAGAACCCCAACCGCATTTTTGCGCTCACACTGTTTCGCATTTGGCTGGCATATGAGCTCGGGGTGATGCGGTATGGCGTGTTCATTGCTTACAAACCCGCTCTTTGACCTGAATACCTGTTAGAATCCACCCTCTTGACCACCTACACCAATACGCAGCGCTGGATCGCTCTCGGCTATGGCCTGGGTGGGCATGTGGTGTTTGGTTTTTCTTTGGTGGCCATGTTTGTGTCGCTGTATCGCGGCTTGAGCGTTGGGTGGATTCATTTGCATGGTGTGGCGGCATGGACG
>JANOBP010000551.1:0-3142 GCA_031411715.1 Verrucomicrobiaceae bacterium
TCCATTTTCTCGGCACCGAAATCTTCCCGCAAATCGACGCAGGCCAGCTCCAGCTCCGCCTTCGCGCTCCCACCGCCACGCGACTCGAAACCACCGAGCAGATCGCCACACGCACGCTCGCCATCATCGCGGAAGAAGCACCCATCGCCACCAGCATGGGCCTCATCGGCGTGCATGCGCCGAATTATCCCGTCAATCTCATACACCAATGGAACAGCGGCCCCGAGGAGGCCACGCTGCAAATCCAGCTCAAACCCGGCTCAACGCCCATCCCTGCTTTGCGCGAAAAACTCCGCGCCCGCCTCGCCGCCGAGTTTCCCGGCGTTTTGTTCTCCTTCGAGCCTGCGGACATCGTTTCACGCGTCATGGCCCTCGGATCGCCCACTCCCATCGAGGTCGCTGTCAGCGGCAAAGACTTCGCCGCCAGCCGCGCTCACGCCGAAACACTGCGCGTTAAACTCGCCGCCCTAAAAGACCTGCGTGACGTGCAATTCAGCCAAACGCTCGACTACCCCAGCGTCGATGTGAACATCGACCGCGAACGCGCTGGCCTGCTTGGCGTGAAGATGAGCGATGCCACACGCAGCCTCGTCGCCGCCACCGCCAGCAGCCGCTTCACCGTGCCCAACTACTGGGCCGATCCGAAATCAGGCCAAAGCTACAGCCTGCAGGTCCAGGTGCCGCAGACGATGATGAAAAGCCTCGAAGACCTGCGGAACCTGCCCATTAGCGCCGCAGACAAACCACCCGTGCCTTTGCGCAACATCGCCAAAATCAGCGAAGGCAGCGTCATCGGCCAATACGACCGCTACAACATGTCCCGCACCGTTTCGATCATCGCCAACCTGCACGATCAACCGCTCGGCAGCATCGCCAAACAAGTCGAAAAAGTCATCACCGACAACCCCGCGCCCACTGGAGTCGCCGTCGCACTTCGCGGACAAGTCCCACCGATGAAGGAACTGCAAGGCGGCCTGCAAACCGGCCTTCTCATCGCCATCGTCACCATCTTCCTCCTGCTCGTCGCCAACTTCCAAAGTCTGCGCCTCGCCCTCATCGTGCTCACCACCATTCCCGCCGCCTTGCTCGGCGTCGTGCTCGCGTTGAAGCTCACTGGAACCACCGTGAACCTCCAGAGCTTCATGGGAGCCATCATGGCCGTCGGCGTCGCCGTCGCCAACGCCATCCTGCTCGTCACCTTCGCCCACCGCGCCCAGCTCACCGGCATGACCAAACGCGAAGCTGCCCTCGAATCCGCCACCACCCGCCTGCGCCCCATTTTGATGACCAGCCTCGCCATGATCGCCGGCATGATCCCCATGGCCCTCGCCAAAAGCCAGACCAGCCCCCTCGCCATCGCCACCATCGGTGGTCTCGCTTTGGCAACCGTCGCCACGCTGCTAGTGTTGCCTGCTGTTTATGCGCTGCTAGCCTCAAAGAACGCGAAGAACGCCTCACTGGAACCCATTGCCGAGTGACAGCATATATGCCATCATAACACCATGCCATCCCGTGTCGTCATAGATACCAATGTGATCATCGCCGCCATGCTCAGTCCGGTGGGAAGCAATCGCGATGTCATCCGTGCGTGTCTGAAAGGCAATGCTCTGCCGTTGGTTGGTGACGCCTTGTTTCACGAGTATGAAGACGTGCTATCGAGGACTGCATTAATGTCCAAGAGTCCCCTCACTCAAAAGGAACGCGAGGCATTGCTGGATGCCCTCCTTTCCGTCTGTGAATGGGTTCGCGTCTATTACCTTTGGAGGCCCAATCTCCCAGACGAGGCAGACAATCACCTCATCGAGTTGGCAGTGGCAGCAGGAGCCGACGCAATCGTAACGAGCAACATTCGCGACTTTAAAAGAGGTGAACTAAGCTTTCCAAACCTCCAAATCTTAACGCCTTCTCAGTTTCTAAAAACACTCCAAACGCCATGAGCACCCTCACTATTCGCCTACCAGACGATAAGCACCTCCGCCTCCGCAAGTTGGCCGAGCATCGCTCCATGAGCATCAACAAGCTGATGGAAGAACTCGCCACCATCAGCATCACCGAGTTTGACGCAGAAACTCGCTTCCGTGCCCGTGCCCAGCGTGGCTCGGCCAAGAAAGGTCTCGCACTACTCGACAAACTCGACGCCGCCTTTTCCGCAAAACACTGAAATGAAGCTCACTCCTCAAATCCAAGCTGCGATCAAGTCGCTCAAGCTCAAAACCAAGTTCCTTGAAGGCGACTATTATCCCGGTGCGGCAGATGAAGAAACCCGCCAGCGCTGTGAGA
This sequence comes from Verrucomicrobiaceae bacterium, assembly GCA_031411715.1. GTDB lineage: Bacteria > Verrucomicrobiota > Verrucomicrobiia > Verrucomicrobiales > Verrucomicrobiaceae > Prosthecobacter. The sequence continues at coordinate 2,281 of JANOBP010000551.1, forward strand.
AGCGGGTGAATGCTTTTTTAGACATGTGCGAGTCACTCCTGGCTCCTGGCACAACAGATGACGTTCTGTATGCCGCAGCCACAGAGCTTGAGGATCAATTTGAAGAAGAGAACGCCGAGGAATCTGAACACGTTGGAGATTACATCAGCGACTTCATGCGCATCGTCGGACTCAATAACTGGACTGAGTTTGTCTGAGTAAAGCATACGAATCCAATCTTCACCTCGCTTGACCCTGGAAACCTCAGATGACAAACTCTGACTATGACAATCACACTACCTGCTGAACAAGATAGCATCCTCACCCGGCTCGTGGCACTCGGGAGATTTCGTTCTACTCAGGAAGCAGTTTCCGAGGCTGTTCGTCGGTTGGATAGGCAAATCAACGATGACGACCTCATTCCAGCACCGCTCACCGACGATGAGGCGGCTCAAATCTACGCTGCAGATCCAGAGTGGGAGAAGATCGAACGCTCCATCGCTGGCCGTGCCAATCCCGAGGTATGAACCAGTGGGAGATCAGAACCTATGCCTTTGCCGGTGCGGGGGAGCACCCCGCCGCGACATCATCCGCAAGCTCATCGCCAGCCATGGTTGGGTCTAAACTCTCAAGCTCACCACCAAGCACTGAGCACTAAACACTTCCCCAAATCATGCGCCCTCTGATCTTCCTCGCTCTCGCCACACTCGCTTCGGCTCTCGAACTCCCGACGACCAAGCCCACCACAGGTCTTATCCACCGCTGGGTGTCCCTCCCCGCCACGCTCGCACCTTGGCAGCAGGCCACGCTGCACGCCAAAGTCACCGGCTACATCGCCACGCTCACCGTCGATAAAGGCGATGCCGTCAAAGCAGGCCAAGTC
>JANOBP010000552.1:0-3849 GCA_031411715.1 Verrucomicrobiaceae bacterium
CTGGTTGATGACGTATTCGGCGTAGCGGATGTGCGGAATCTGCGGCTTCACCTTGATGGGGAAGACCATGTGGAAAATTTCGTGCTCCAGTGGGATCTCCTCCATCTTGCGGTCTGGCCAGATTTGCTTGAGCGCGACTTCAAAATTGTCCCACTCCCGCGTGCCCCAGAAGTCATCGACCATGATGAAGCCGCCGTTCAGCATGTAGTCACGCATGGTTTTGGCCTCCTCGTCTGTGATGTTAATGTCTCCAACTTCGATCATGTACAAGAATGGATAATGACGCATCTGTTCCGCCACGACATCGACGACGACCCCATTGGGGTTCACTTGCAATGATGTGAGCTGCTGGAGGCGGTATGACATGTTGAGGTCCGAGTCGGGGTAGTCCGTGGACCACTTTCCCCTGCCCCGGCTAAAGCCGAAACCGCCACCTCTGCTGCTGCGACCGCCATAGGATGAATCATACCGAATGCGGGCAAAGGTGAAGATGTCATTGGGCAAATCTTTGCTCACGGGCCAAGTCGGATAATCTTCGTAACCGTTGCGGCGGAGATCACGCGGATTTTCGGAAGTGCTGCCGTCTTTAACGCCAAAGTTGGTTGGCGTGCCGCCTTCGTTTTCCGCCGCAGTGAGAAGTGATGCAGCGATGAGGGCGAGAAGAATGCGTTTCATTGAGATAGAGGCGGTTAGCAGGATTGGCGTTCGTTCATACGTCTTATAGCATGCAATTGATTCAGGAAGAAGATTCTGAATCCACCGCAACACTTGCAACGCACATTAGACCTGTGAAACGTCTTGCTCTTGCCATCCTAGCTCTATTTCCGTCATGCGCATTCTTGCCGAGGTCAACTCCTGACCCTGTTGCCCTTTTGGAAGCTGGGAATGCAGGAGGAAAGGAGCTGGTGGTGTTTCTTCCGGGACGATGGAGTCTCATTTCTGAATTCGAGCGGGAGGGCTTCTTCAAGATGGCTGCAAAGAAGTGGCCGGAGGCAAGACTTGTCGCGCCTGATTTGCACCTCGGTTATTACAGGAACCGTAGCATGGCTGTCCGCCTGCATGAGGATGTGGTGATGCCCGCTCGGAAGTCTGGAGTGACGACACTTCGCATCGTGGGGATCTCAATGGGCGGTCTGGGAGCCTTGATTTATGATGTCGAATATCCCGGGCAAGTGGACGAGGTGATTCTGCTCTCGCCATTCGTTGGTGAGAACGATGCGCTGAATGAAATCGACTCATCTGGCGGCATTAAACACTGGAAGCCCGGCCCAATTGAAGAAAAGGACTTTAGCCGCAAGGTCTGGCTTCAGATTCGTGAAAAATGGATCAATCAAAGCAGTCGTCCGAAGGTCTTGCTTGGCTGCGGCAGCAGAGATCGACTTGCTTCAGCAAACCGTTTGTTTGCGTCGAGTTTCCTTAAACCAAGCGAAGTAATCTGGCAAGACGGCGCGCATGACTGGCCAACCTGGCGGGCATTGTTTGAAGAGTTAACGAGATAAAAGCACTCGCTGAATGAGGTCGTAGGCCTCAAATCGCTCCTTATCCGGGAAGTCATGATCGCTGTCGGGATGGCGGATGGTGAGGTTCTTTTTTGCGCCGTGGAGTTTAAAGATGGGGATTGCTGCGGCGGCAATTCGGTCCACGCTTTGATAACTGAAATTATCATCACGCAGGGGTGCATTGATGAAGACATGGCGCGGAGCAAGGGCTGCAACGAGCTCATAGAAATCGAAGGGGATGTCCTGTGGTTTGCCGGTGTACTCTGCCATGCGGGCCATGTAACGCTCCTGAGTCCATCCGGTGATGTTGCCTCCTTTGTAGTCGAGAAAGGAGTCGAATCCGCAGCTTGAGACGACAGCGCTGATTCGAGTGTCAAAGACGGCAGTGTAGATGGCATTGTGCCCGCCGAGAGAGTGGCCAATCGCGGCAAAGCCGTGCGAGACATCAATGAATGGCAGGGTTTCAAGATAGTCCAGGCCGCGCAGGTTATCCCAGACGGCTTTCATGGTGCCACTCATGCGCAGGGCCTTCAAATCAGGCTGGTAGTCGGCTAGTTGAGGATAACTGGGTGAGAGTGTGATGAATCCACGTTCAGCAAGCTCGGAGGCGTATTGACGATGAGGCTTGCCGCCGAGCCCCACGACGACTTTGAAGCCGATTTTGTTCTCGGTGGGATGCAGGCAGAGAACAGCTGGCGTTTTGGCTCCAGCGAGCGCTTTTTTGGGAATGCAGAGATAGGCAGGCACCTTTTGCCCGGGCTGTGAGGTGTAGGTGATGCGTCTGCGAACATAACTGCCACAGTCGGTTTCTTCGACTTGCTGTGGATCGAGTGCGCAACGCATGTCTTGCCCCGGAAGTAGCCCGGCGACGGCCTGGAACCCTGCGAGGGCCGCCTTGCGTCGCTCTTGCCATTCTTCAGCTGTTTGGGCTAATTTCCCTGTCTGATTGATTACGAGCAGGTTGGAACGGCTTAGTCCACGGATGGGCGATAAGTCCGCTGCGAGTGCGGAAAGTGGCAAAAGGGCAAAAAGAACGCGGCGCATGAGTTTCATACGCCGCGTGGAGTTGGGATATTGTGCGCGAAATGGCTACTCCTCGCGACGACCACCGAGCATTTGCAGGACGTAATAAAGGAAGGTGCCTAGCGCACTGAGAAAAGCGGCGACGTAGGTGAGTGCAGCCGCATCGAGAACCTTGCTCATGGCTTCCGTCTCTTCTCCTGGAGCAATGGCACCTGTGTGGGCGAGGATTCGCTTGGCGCGCGCCGTGGCGTCGAATTCGACTGGCAGAGTGATTAGCTGGAAGACCATCACAATGCCGAAGCAAATCGCGAGTGCTGGAATGGCGATCCTTGGTGCAAAGTAAAGGAGACCCATACCGATAAAGGGGATCGCGCTACCAGCCATGGTGGTGATGCCGACTGCCGCCATACGCCACTGGAGCGGTGCGTAGGCCTGCTTGTGCTGGATGGCGTGGCCGGCCTCATGGGCAGCGACACCGAGCGCCGCCACATTGGTGCCGTAGAAGTTCTCTTCGCAGAGAACGAGACGCTTACTCTGTGGATCATAATGATCACTGAGTAAGCCACGAGTTGGAACAACCTCGACATCAAGGATGTTATTCAAATCGAGAATGCGCTGAGCGATCTGTGCGCCGCTCATGCCTGAACGAGCCGGAACTTGCGAGTAGCGGTTGTAAGCACTTTTCACTCGCCAAGAGGCGAAAATGGAGAGCGCCATCGTGCCAAAGAAGATAAGCAGGTAAAGTGGATCAATATGAAACATGGTGGGATTGGGTTATTTGAGTGCGTGTCCAATAACTCAGAAAAAGAATCTGACCGTTGGAAATTTAAGTGAATTTTATCACCCAAAACGAAGGTTGCGTGACGTTTAAGCGGGCGCTTTGATGCAGTGCATGAATGCTGATGCCAAAACCGACTCAAGCTCCCCAATCATCTGCCGCGTGACGGCGTGGTATTTCAAGAGGCGAGGCATGATGGCGGCCATGTTTGCCCTTTTTGGTACCTATTTCCTCTACGACGGCACTGTGGGCTACCCCAAGAGCGTGGAGATCGCGAAGAAGAAGGAATGGTTCGAGAAAGAATTCGCTTCATCGCATGACGTAGCGAAACGCGAGGGCACTTTGGAGCAATGGATGGCTGATGCGAAAGCCAAGAACCTTCCAACTGGCACCGATGGTGAGCCTCCAAAGTGGGTGAGTTATGCTGCTGCGAATGGCTGGGAAGAAGATCCCCATCATTACACCGAGCGCGAGATCGCTGAGCAGTTTTACTTTGGCTATGGCTGCCTCTTTGCCGCGCTGGTGGTTGGTATCGTGGTGCTGCTGCGC